>JAYEIF010000229.1:0-35062 GCA_034659895.1 Candidatus Zixiibacteriota bacterium | reverse complement strand
CAAGGTAACGTAAGTAATACCATGATGAGCATACAAAAGTATCCATAGTGTCTGGATCACGGATTGCTTTACCGCCACATTTCGGACATGTAGTATTTACAAAATCCGGTACATCCGCTAATGGCGAACGCCCTTTGGGATGATAATCTTCTATATCAGGTAGCAGTACCGGAAGTTCACTTTCTGGAACAGGCTGCAGACCGCATTTATCACAGTGAATAATCGGGATTGGACATCCCCAGTAACGCTGGCGAGAAATTGACCAGTCCTTCAACCTATAGTTTACTTTAACACGACCAAACCCATGTTGTTCAGCGTATTGATTAACTTCTTTAATAGCTTTCTCACCCGCTAAGCCATCGAATTGTCCTGAGTTAACCATCGGACCATATTCAATGAACGCATCATCCATCTCGTTGACATCAAGGCTTGTGTTGTCATTTGGATGAATTACTACTTTAATAGGAATATCATATTTTTTAGCAAATGCGAAGTCGCGAGTATCATGAGCTGGAACAGCCATAACTACCCCAGTTCCATAACCACCAAGGACATAATCAGCAACCCATAATTGGACTCGTTCACCATTGAAGGGATTTATAGCATATTTGCCCGTGAAAACACCATCTTTTTCTTCACCCACTGCAGCGCGTTCAATATCAGATCGAGCAAAAGCTTTCTTCTTATATTCCTCAACTTTTGAAGCATATTTGCTATCTAAAGTTAAACTATCAAGGATATTAGATTCGGGTGAAATAGCCATGAATGTAACGCCAAATATAGTATCCGGACGGGTCGTGAAAATTGGCAGCCTCTCCCCCGTATCTTCAATTGTGAAATCAATTTCAGTGCCATGAGAACGTCCTATCCATTCTCGTTGCATAGCTTTGACATTATCCGGCCAGTCAGGTAATAAGTCCAGATCATCAATAAGACGGTCAGCATAATCAGTTATTTTGAAGTACCACTGAGTTTGCTCTTTTTTTACAACCTCAGTACCGCAACGCTCACACTTGCCGTCAACTACCTGTTCATTAGCCAGAACCGTTTTATCTTCAGGACACCAATTGACAAAACCACGTTTGCGGTAAGCTAATCCTTTTTTGAACAGCTGGATAAACATCCACTGAGTCCATTTATAATAATCTGGCTCCGATGATGTAACCTCTCTATTCCAGTCAAAGGATATTCCCACACCACTCAAAGTTGAACGAGATACAACTATGTTGCTCTTGGTCCATTCACCGGGAGGAATGTTATGCTGGATTGCGGCTCTTTCCGCTGGAAGGCCAAACGCATCCCAACCAAATGGGTGAAGCACCTGATAACCTGACATCATTTTCTGGCGTGCTACAGCATCGCCAATAATATAGTTGCGGAAATGTCCCATGTGAATATCACCTGAAGGGTAAGCAAACATCTCAAGTTGATACCATTTCTTTTTTTTATCAGGAGTTTCAGGAGCACTGTAAAGATCTGTCTCTTGCCAGTACTTCTGCCACTTGGATTCTATTTTCTTGAAATCGTACTTTCTATTGATTTGATCATTGGTCGACATCATAAATTCCTATTAAACACATAACAATTATCGGAAAAAGTAGCACATTATTCAGATGTTAGCAAGAATTAGTCAGATGAACCAAAATTGCAACTCAGAAAACAACATTGCTGTGAAACAATGTAATTAGTAACACTGTTCGTTTTGTCAATTTAGAGAACATTTTTCAAAGCAGTTTTGTCAATCGGTCCCAAAGTAGCAAGTGCAATAGCTGAAGGGTCAAAAGTCTCATTTGCAAAAGAGAGTATATCAGAAGAGGTGATATTGTATATGTCATCAAGAGTTTGATTAAAGGACCTAAACTGACCGAGATATAGCTCCTGTCTGGCAATACGATTCATATGTGCTGATGTTGATTCCATCCCTAAAGTTAATTGACCTCTAAGTTGATCTTTTATCGATTGGAGTTTATGACTCGACAATCGTCGTTTTTTCATATAATCCAATTCTCGCAAAATAATATCTATACTTTCAGCTACATGTTTTCTGTCCGTCCCTACGTAAGTGCCAACCACACCGGTATCACGATAGAAATCAAGAAAGGTGTAAACTGAGTAGGCCAAACCTTTTTGCTCACGGATTTTCTGGAAGAGCACAGACGACATTCCTCCACCAAGATAACAGCTTGTAGCCAGTGCTGCCATCTTATGATGTGAGGAATAGGATGGCCCCTGATAACCAAGACAGACATGAGTCTGTTCACCATTACTGTCTAAGTGGACTTTTCTGGAAGTTGTTAATGGTTCTGCCGATTGAGCCTCAGGGGTAATACCTCGTTCGAAATGAAAATACTTGCGGGAAAGATCCACAAGCCGTCGATGAGATACATTTCCAGAAGCGGCTATCAGAATTGATTTATTTAGATAGTTCCGATGTAAATAATTTAGAATCTTTGCTCGAGGGAAATTGATTACATTCTCAGCCTTACCAAGGATTGGCATTCCCAGTGGGTGATTATCCCATAGCGTCTCAGCGAAGACATCGTGTACACGATCAGCTGGATTATCGAAAGCTTCTTTAATTTCCTCGCGAATGACCATTTTTTCCATTCGGAGATTGGATGGTGTTAACCTTGAGTTACAAGTTATATCAGCTAGTACATCTACCCCCTTTTCTATTTTGTCATCAAGAAAACGAGCCATATAGCAAGTCTGTTCCCGCGAGGTAAATGCATTCATTTGTCCTCCGACAGATTCCAGCACTTCAGCAATCTGTTTCGCACTTCGCTTCTTTGTTCCCTTAAACAACATGTGCTCAATGAGATGTGACATACCATTCTCATCAGGAGCTTCATAGCGAGAACCAACATTTACCCACACACCAAGAGAAACAGAACGGACAGCGGGAATTTTCTCAGAGACTACTCGCAGGCCATTTCTAAGAACTGTTTTTTTGTATGTAGTATCCGACTTCATGGCTCTTTTTCTAATGACGATTCCTTGGATGGTGCGATGAATGTCGATCGTTGTTCTTTCTCGGTCGTTGTTCGGTGTCACCACCTGGCAGAAGAGCACGACGAGACAAACGAACTTTCCCGTCTTGTTCAACACTGATGCATTTTACATCAACACTGTCACCAAGATTAAGTACATCCTCAACTCGCTCTACACGACCAACTTCAAGCTCGGAGATATGCACCAAACCATCAGTACCGGGGAATATTTCCACAAAAGCACCGAACGAAGTTACTCGACGGACTATACCATTGTAAACTTTACCAACTTCGGCTTCCTGCGTTATCTCCTCGATTCGTTTAAGAGCTGATTTTCCAGCTTCTGCATCAACTGATGCAATAAGCACGGTTCCATCATCTTCAATATCGATTTTTGCACCGGTTTCTTCGACAATAGATCGAATGATTTTACCTCCAGGGCCAATTACCTCACCGATTTTAGCAGGCGGAATCTTAATTGTGATAATTCTTGGCGCAAATTGAGAGAGGTCATCACGATGTTTAGAAATAGTAGCATTCATATTATCAAGAATTTTAAGTCGAGCTGTTTGAGCCTTGTTCAGTGCATCCTGCATAGTTGTAATTTCAAGTCCAGTGCATTTAATGTCCATCTGAATGGCTGTAATTCCCTCAGTTGTACCAGTAACCTTGAAATCCATATCGCCAAAGTGGTCTTCATCACCAAGAATATCCGTAAGTACGACGACTTTATCATCAGACTTAATCAGTCCCATGGCGATACCAGCAACTGCCGATTTAATAGGTACACCGGCATCCATCATAGACAATGAACCACCACATACAGAAGCCATAGAAGAAGATCCGTTTGATTCCATTATATCAGAAACCACTCTTACGGTATAAGGGAAACTGCCCTCAACCGGAATTACTGGAAACAATGCTCGTTCGGCAAGTGATCCATGTCCGATTTCACGACGACTAGTTCCTCTCATAGGTTTGGTTTCACCGGTCGAGAACGGTGGGAAATTGTAGTGCAACATGTAGCTCTTGGTTGATTCTCCCTCCAGTTCGTCGAGTCTTTGCTCATCAACCTTAGTTCCCAGCGTTACGGCTACCAATGCTTGGGTCTGACCGCGTGTAAATACAGCTGATCCATGCGCCCGTGGTAGGAAACCGACTTCACATGTAATCTGACGAATTTCATCTGGCTCACGACCATCAATACGCTTGTTCTCGTTGAGAATCATATCCCGCATGACTTCCGAATCAAGATCATGAATGATGCTGACAATATCCTTGGCGCTCTCAGGGAATTCCTCTTCAAGAGATTCCTTAATCTCATCAGTCATTTTCTTTTTGCTGGTTTTCCGCTCATCTTTATCAACAATCTGATTATATTCACCTAAGCGAGAGCCAACAATTTCTTTAACACGAGCTATGAGATTGTCATCTATCTGTTCAGGTGTATATTCCATATCCGGTTTTCCGCAAACATCTTTAAGCTCATTGATCTTAGAAATGATTATGCGGATATGCTCATGGCCAAACTGCAGTGCGTCGACCATTTCACTCTCAGATACCTCTCGGCCACCACCTTCAACCATTGTAATTGCATCATCAGTACCAGCCATTGTGATAGAGATATCGCTATCTTCTAACTGCTCGATAGTAGGGTTGATGACAAATTGCCCATCAATTCGACCGACCCGAACTCCAGCAACTGTTTTTTCAAATGGAATATCAGAAATAGCAAGCGCAGCTCCAGTACCAGTAAGAGCGAGAATATCAGTATCGTTTTCTTGGTCGTGGGAGACAACAAAATTGATACATTGCGTTTCCCCACGAAAATCCTTTGGAAACAACGGACGAATTGGACGATCAATAATCCGACAGGAAAGAACTTCCTTTTCAGATGGCCGTCCTTCGCGTTTGAAAAATCCACCTGGTATTTTACCTGCAGCGTATGTTTTTTCCCGATATTCGACAGTTAGAGGGAAAAAATCAAATCCAACTTTAGGTTCCGATTGAGCACAGACAGTTGATAAAACCATTGAATCTCCATACCGAACTGTCACAGCTCCATTGGCTTGTTTAGCAAGATGGCCACTTTCTATTATCATAGTACGGCCACCAAATTCAAATTCTACACGATTTGTCATAGGCTATAAAATCTTCCTTATCTGCGCAGTCCCAGTTCAGAAATGAGCTGGCGGTAACTTTGGATGTCTTTCCGTTTCAGGTAATCCAGCAGTCGACGTCTCTGTCCGACAAGCTTCAGCAACCCCAAACGAGTGTGATAATCTTTCTTATTGACCTTCATATGTTCGGTCAGATGGCTAATTCGGGCGGTTAGAAGTGAAACTTGAACTTCAGGTGAACCCGTATCGGTTTCATGCAACCGATTTTCAACAATGATTTGAGCTTTTTGCTCTTTTGTCAATCCCACTTGACAACTCCTTTTCAAACGTATTTAACACTTGTTTTTTGTCTTGTTCTATTTGTTCAATCAATTTGTCTTTCAATTCAAATTTCCGATTTTCTCTGATAAAACGAATCGGATAAACAGTAATCTCCTTATTATAAATGTCGCTATCAAACTCAAAAAGATTAGCTTCTACGGAAACGCAATCCTCAGGATTGAGGGAATTGCGGCCTATAAACATCATTCCGCTATAACAGTCATTGTCCACCTCAGCCCAGCAGGCATAAACCCCTTCACTTGGAAGGAGCTTACGATGTGAATATGAGATATTAGCTGTAGGGTAACCCAATTTGTATCCCATTCCAATACCGTGCTCAACAGTTCCATAAATTGCATAGTCATGCCCAAGTAGGTTCAGCGCTTCTTGATATCGACCATCTATGATTGCTCTTCTAATACGTGAAGATGATACAGGTTTATTATCTTCAACTACTGGTTCGACGACTTCAACTTCGAATCCCATCTCAGCGCCCATCACCTTCAAAGCCGGGATATCGCCATGGCGATCATAACCAAAGGTATGGTCGTAACCAACAATCAATTTCCTCACC
This sequence comes from Candidatus Zixiibacteriota bacterium, assembly GCA_034659895.1. Classification (GTDB taxonomy): domain Bacteria; phylum Zixibacteria; class MSB-5A5; order GN15; family FEB-12; genus B120-G9. The sequence continues at coordinate 29,057 of JAYEIF010000229.1, read as the reverse complement.
CCAATCTTTTCAACTAATATCTTCTTAACGAATTCCACGGCTGGAGTATTCATCAAATCCTTATTGAAATCAAGAATGAGTACTTTGCCATCGAAGAAATCCGGAACAAACTTACCCTTTTCCTCTATTGTAGTAAGGAGTAGCGGAGCGCTGTCAGGAGTTACCAACATTCGAGGATGTGGATGAAAAGTAATAAGAACAGGCTCGGCACCATTTTCTTTACTCTGTTCTCGTACGCGGCGAAATATCTCTTGATGACCACGATGAATACCATCAAAAGTACCTATAGTAGCAATAACAGGAATATCCGACTGATGATTGTAGGAACCGATGCCTTTAATAAATGTTGTAGTCAATTAAGAACCCTGATATAGCTAAATAGTTTATCGTATTGGGTGTTTGCCAAATGTGTAGCGGCAACATGAGCATGTCCTATTGCAAGAATAGAACCATCGTTGCCTTTGACAAATATCTTGTCACCTTCTTCAAAAGTACCATTGAAACTAAGGATATTATCCTTGTGAAGGTCATTACCCATTAATACACGTGACCGAAAAGTATCTGAAACTGTAATAGATCCGAAATCCAACATCTGCTCAATATCCAATAGGTGTTCTTGAAATTGGCCGGATTCATAAAGCTGTTGCATATATTCAAGAGTGAGGGCATTCTCTACAGGATGATTTCCTATTGAGGTTCGACGCAGGGCGGATAGATAAGCACCACAGCCAAGTTTTTCTCCAATGTCATTGGCGATCGAACGTATATACGTACCGGAACTGCAGAGTATGCGAACGTGAAGATATGGTTTGTCATATCCTGTAAGAGTGATTGCCTTGATTTCAATCTCTCGCATCGGCGGTTCTACAGATTCTCCATTACGGGCTCGTTTGTACAAACGCTGACCATCAATATGAACTGCCGAGTAAATTGGAATTCTCTGACGGCTTCTTCCAAGATAAGTTGCAAGGAATTTTTCGAGCTTATGGAAACTAAAATCGGGGACAGGTGTCATCGGCTGATTATGGTCAACTCCTTCTTCGTCAAAGGTATCAGAGGATTTGCCAAGGAATATCTCAGCTTCATATTCTTTGTCTTTACCAGTAAGGAATTGCACTATTTTTGTAGCGTTGCCAAGACAGAGAATCAACAAACCTTCAGCATTTGGGTCAAGCGTTCCTGTATGACCAACCCGTTTCTGATTTATAGTACGTCGAACTTTCTGAACTACATCATGACTGGTCATACCGGAAGGTTTGTCTATCAAAAGGATGCCGTTGTATTTATGTTGACTATCCGCCATATTATACCTCACCCAACAAATGGAGAAGCTCTTCACGTGTTGCTGTAAGATTTTTGGGAATAGTGCATCCGGAAGCATTAAAATGTCCGCCACCACCGTATTGAGCAGCAATATCGGCAACGTTAATACCATCGCGTGAACGCAGTGATACTCGCGTATGATTATCATCCTGCTCTTTCAACAGCACACCTACAATGACACCATTTGTATGTAAAGTAAAATCAACCAAGCCATCGGATTCAGCCATGTCTGCACCTGTTTCGTTAAGTATATTTCTTGTCAGAGTAAGAAAACAGATAGACCCGTCTTGATAAAACTCAATTGTATTAAGGACTTTTGCTGTAAGTTTCATTGTGGACGGACTTAGGTTGTAATATACATAATTGCATATAGTTTTAGGGTCAGCGCCTGCCTTGATAAGTTCACCAGCAATTTGCATCGTGCGAGGCGTTGTTGATGGATAGCGGAAACGGCCAGTGTCAGTAAGTATTGCCGTATACAATTGTATAGCAACATTGCTTGATATTTCAAAACCAATTGTAGAAAAGTATTCGTAAATCATCTCCCCTACTGAAGAACGTTCAGGCTCTATCCAATTTATTGTCCCCAAAAGACCGGAATCACGATGATGATCGATGTTTAGAATTGTCATATGCTCTCCGAAAAGAGATATTGCTCGACCAATTCGCGATGCATTTGGACATTCAAGTATTACAACAGTGTCAATGTTAATATCCGCAGATATCGTATCGATAGGAACAATATTTTCAATATCAGGCAGAAAGCGATACTTAAATGGAATCTCAGATTCTCGTACCAGCACAACTTTCTTGTGCAAGTGCCTTAAGTATTCCGCAAATGCCAACTGAGTTCCGATAGCATCTCCATCTGGATCAATATGAGAAACTATCAGTACACTATGGCTCCTCTCTATAATCTGTTTTATTTCAGCAGATGGGAGTGTAGAAAATACCTGTTGTGTGCTGTCAGTTTTTGTCATTTTTGATTTCATCAAGTAATTTCTCGATGCGCATACCTTCTTCAACAGATGGATCGAATTTGAATCTTAGTTCAGGGATACGTCTAACACGAAGATTTCGGCCAATCATATAACGGATTCTTTTCTTCTCACGATCGAAATAATTTTCCGCTTCATTTCTTTGATGTTCCTGTCCAAGGACCGAGTAATACACCGTTGCTTGACTAAGGTCATCCGTCATTTTCACTTTGGTGAATGTTACCATAGCCGAGATATTCTCAGAAAGTTCAACCTCGAGCATAGTTGATATATCCCTCAGGATTTGCTCACCCAATCGTGTAGATCGACGAAATTGTCTCATTCTCAGTATGACTCCGTCTTAAATTCTGCCAGGACAACGTCAGATATATTATCAATTCTATTCATCACTTTTGTTGCGACCTCATCTGCGAAGGCACTGTTATTAGCCACAATAGCTGCTCCAAGCATTGCTGTTCGCAAAGAATCGTTTTCCGCTACCTCAGCAATCGACACATTAAATTTGTTGCGAATTCGAGTAATGAGCGATTTCAAAATACGCCTTTTCTCCTTGAGAGATTGAACCATGGGAAGATTTAAACGAATTCTCAATACCACAGTAACCAATATAGCTCACTCTGTCATATCCAGGGTTCGAGCCTCTTCTACCAATTCAAAGAACTCCAATGTGTCGCCAACTTTAATATCATGGTAGTTTTCTATGCCAATGCCGCACTCGAAGCCTTCCTTGACCTCGCGAGCATCATCTTTGAAACGTCTGAGAGAACTAAGTTGACCGGTAAAAATAACTTTACCGTCGCGGATAAGTTGACATTTATCTTTTCGAGTTACTTTACCACTCGTAACGTGACACCCCGCAATCGTACCAACTTTAGGCACCTTAAATAAATTACGCACTTCGGCTGCACCTCCGAATTTTTCTTTCATCGTTGGTGTCAGCATCCCCTCCAGAGCTTTTCTAACATCCTGCTCTGCTTTATATATGACGTCATACTTATTGATTTCCACATTTTCAACCTTGGCAACCTGACGAGCTCGTACATCAGGGGTTACTTGAAAACCGATAATAATAGCATTTGAGACCGAAGCTAAAAGTACATCAGATTCAGTGATAGCCCCAACACTACTATGGATAATGTTAGTTTTGACCTCACTTGTGGCAATTTTACCAAGTGTATCAGAAAGCACTTCCACCGATCCGTCAACATCACCTTTTATTATAAGTCGTAATTCTTTGATCTGACCTTCCTTAATCCGATCAAACACCTTGTCAAGGGTTAGATGTCCTTGGGCACGATGAGCGTCATATTCCCGTTTAATGCGATTTCTTTTAAGCGAAATCTCTTTGGCTTCCTGATCGCTGGAAACCACCATAAAACTGTCACCTGCCTGAGGGACTCCATTGAGGCCGGTAATCTGAGCTGGGCGTGAAGGGCCAATAGATTGAACTAACTCATTATGGTCGTCTGATATTGTTCGAATATGGCCTGAGAACGAACCTGCTACCATAGACTCTCCAACTCGACAGGTTCCTTTCTGTATGAGAACAGTAACAACTGTACCTTTTCCCTTCTCTAAGCGAGAATCTACAATAACACCTTGACCTCGAATCTCAGGATCGGCCTTTAGGTCCATCATTTCTGATTGAAGTAGAATCATTTTGAGTAATTCATCGACCCCAGTGCCAACCTTGGCTGAAATTTCCACCATGATTGTTTTTCCACCCCAATCTTCTGAAATAAGATTGTAGTCAGCCAGTTGTGTTCGAACCTGATCAACGTTAGCGTTGGGTTTATCAATCTTATTAATGGCTACGATAATCGGTACATCAGCAGCACGAGAGTGATCAATAGCCTCAACTGTCTGTGGTTGAATACCATCATCGGCAGCAATTATTAACACAACAATATCTGTGATCTGTGTTCCGCGAGCGCGCATAGCAGTAAAAGCTTCATGTCCTGGCGTATCAAGAAAGGTAATATTTCCTTCTGTACTTTTTACCTCATAGGCTCCAATGTGCTGTGTTATAGCACCTGCTTCACCACCTACAACATTAGTGTGTCTGATGTAATCTAACAGAGAAGTTTTACCGTGGTCGACATGTCCCATAATGGTAACTACAGGAGCACGCTTCTGCATGTTGGCTTCCTGTTCTTCTTCACGCGCAGATTCGCCAACTTCAACCATCTGTGTTATCTCAAATCCAAATTCTGATGTAATCATTTCTATGCTGTTTAAGTCAAGTCTCTGGTTGATAGTAGCCATCATACCCAATTCAAACAATTTAGCAATAAGCTCCGCCGGCTTACGATCCATCAATCGAGATAGTTCAGCAACTGACATAAATTCTGTAACTTCGAGGATATTGGAAGAATTGGTATTTTCCGTTGATTCCTCTCCCGAGCGGCGGAAGTGACGCTTTTGCTTAATACCATGCAAATCAGCCATGGTTGATTTGAACGTCTTGGCCACTGCTTCATTGTCAACAGAATGTCGGTTCTTACGATTTCGGCGTTCTTTACGCTTTTGTTTCTTTTCGATTTTACGCATCATGTTAGCTACTGTGGATTTAGCTTTATCAGTCTTGGTGTTTTCCGTATGCGTATCAGGGCTTCTTTTTTTATCAACGGTCTTTTTGTGAGCTTTGGTACGCTGCTGCATTTCCTTCTTGGCTTGCTTCTTGGATTCCGCAAATTTTTTCTTAACAGCAGCAACCATCACGGATGTGGCTACCGACATGTGCGATTTTGGCTCAAAATTCAGTTTTTGCAATATAGACAGCATGGCATTAGACGATACCCTGAAATCCTTGGCCAACTCATATATACGTTTTTTCTTTTCAGCTACCATGTTGTCTCACTACCTCCTCAGGAAACTAACATCCAAACGGCTGGACATTTGCTCGCTATCATACAAGTTATTTGGATTCCGAGTCTCCTTCTTTATCAGACATATCATCATCTTCGGTAATGTCAGCTTTGACATCCTCTTCGTCAATATCCTCAAGTTCTGGAGCGGTTACCTCGGGAGTATCATCAATTTCCGTTACATAGTTTTCATCATCCTCAAAGACATCTTTGGCAGTCAATTTTTCGTCACTGGATTTCACTATTTCGACAGCTGTTTTCTTTTCCTTATCCTTGCGCTGACTGTAATCTTCCTCTATTTGCCCCACGAGTTCCTTCGCCCGATCGAGCAGTTTCTCGGCGGACTTTTCCCCCAATCCTTCTACCTTAACCAGGGTTTCTATAGAAGTTTGAGCTAATCTTTGTACTGAGCCAATATCAAAATCAGCTAATCTTTCCTGCAATTTATCTCCCACACCGTCGAGTTGGGATATTGGTACAAGCATGTCAGCTTCTTTGTGCTTAGACTCATTATATTCGGTCTCAGAAACGATGTTAACTTTCCAACCAGTAAGTTTGGAAGCCAGTCGAGCGTTTTGTCCGTTGCGGCCAATCGCAAGTGAAAGTTTTTCATCCTCAACGGCAACAGTCATTTTGGTCTCATTAAAATCAACATTTATATTAACGACTTTCGCTGGAGCCAAGGCACGAGTTACGAACAATTCTGAATTGGAGGAGAACGGGACAATATCAATGCGTTCGTTATTAAGTTCCCTTACTATTGATTGTACTCGAACACCCTTGATACCAACACACGCTCCGACCGGATCAATGCGATCATCAGATGAAAGGACAGCAACCTTTGCCCGTTCGCCCGGCTCGCGAGCAATTGCTTTAATCTCAATAACTCTTTCATAGATTTCAGGAACTTCCAAAAAGAATAGGAGACGTAGAAATTCGTTGTTCACTCTCGAAAGTATAATTTGTGGCCCCCTCATTGATTTCTGTACATCTAAAATGTATGCTCGTATTCGATCACCTTGATGAAACTTCTCTCTCGGAATCTGTTCTTTAATTGGAAGAATAGCTTCACCTCGACCCAAGTTTACAATGACATTCCCTTTATCTATTTGTTGGACAACTCCAGATATAAGAGTATTCACTTTTTCAATGAACTCATCATAAACGCGGTCGCGTTCGGCCTCGCGGACTTTCTGAATCAGAATTTGCTTAGCAGCCATAATAGCATTACGTCCAAACTCGATTTCATAATCGATGTAGATTTCAATTTCATCACCAACCTGAGCTTCGCTGTCCATATCCTGAGCCTCAGCTAATGTAATTTCAATGTTGGAATCCTCGATTTTGTCCACAACCTGCTTTGTAGCCATCATAAGCAGTTCATTTGCTTTTCTGTCAAAACGAAACGATATATTGTCCGTGAAGTTATACTTCTTCTTGGCAGCAGCCAGAAGACTTTCTTGTAATGTCTCTACTACGGCATCAAACTCAAGGTTTTTTTCTCGAGCGATTAGAGTCATCGCTTCAATCATGTCAAATGCCATTACGCTATCTCCATCAAAACACAATTTTTGCTTGTTTAATATCCTCGAGCGGAACCATAATTGTCTGTAAATCCTTACGCAGTTTGACTTCATTATTATCGGTTATGCCGAGTATTTCCGCTGTCAATTTTTTGTGTGAAGTGTTGACAAACTCAATGCTAACAGTTTCACCGCTGCGATACTTGAAATCTCGCATTTCAGTCAAAGGGCGATCAAGCCCCGGAGATGAAACCTCGAGAGTGTAGCCCTTTTCAAACCAGTTGGTTCCATCGATTAAGTCGCCTACTATGTGCGACAATCGAGCACACTCATCAAGTAAACAGCCACGCTCCGAGTAGACAAATAGCCGCAAGGTGTAGTTTTGCTTATACCTTGATAAAACCATGTCTACTAGTTCGCAACCTTCCGCATAAAGTGGAGCTTCCACCAATTCAGTAATACTTTCTTTCAGTTTACTATAAGTCATCAACAAATCACCATATCATAACAAAGAGTGGGTATACACCCACTCTAAACCTAATAATATAACCCCAAGCTCCCTGTTACGCAACAAAATAATGCCTTAATTGAGTTTCTTAAGAATTTCCTTTATAGATGATACGACAGAATCCAGCGGAACCCGCTCAACCTCACTGTAACTGCGCGCCTTTAGCTCTACCTTTCCTTCCTTCAACGACTTATCTCCAATAGTAATCCTCACTGGCAAACCCACCAAGTCAGCATCATTGAATTTTACACCTGCTCGATCCGAACGGTCATCCATCAGAACATCGATACCTATTTCAGTCAATTCCTTATAAATACGCTCTGCGGTCTCCACCTGAGCTTCCTTGCTCATGTTCAACGGAATTAGATGAACAAGAAATGGTGCTATATTCTTCGGCCAGATGATACCTTTATCATCATGATATTTTTCAAGTGCAGCTTGCGGAGTGCGAGTAATGCCTATACCGTATGATCCCATTATTATTGGGTGTTCTTTCCCATTAGCATCGAGAAACTTTGCTCCCAGCGATTCGGAATATTTTGTTCCAAGCATAAATGTATTGCCTACTTCTATCCCTTGTTTGGAACTGAGATGTCCATCACAATAAGGACAGCGATCACCATTCTGAGCAGATGTTAGATCTACGATTTCGGTAGCTTTGAAATCACGATTGATATTAACATTGAGAATATGTTTCTCATTAGCATTAGCGCCGACTATCATATTTTTCATTTCCGCAACAAGTGGATCAACATAGATGGGACAATCCTTCAACTCGACAGGACCAGCAAATCCAACCGGTGCAGAAGTTAATTCTACTACCTGTTCGGCAGTTGCCATCTCAATTTCTACAGCACCAACAGCATTCTTTAATTTCGTCAGATTAAGTTCACGGTCTCCGCGCACCATTGCCGCCACAGGTTTCTCATCCGCAATATACAATAATGTTTTAGCAAGGCGACTGGCTTTCACTTTCAGAAAGGCAGTTACCTCTTCGATTGTTGCAGCTCCGGGAGTGTCAACGATTTCCTTCTCTTTTAATTCAGTATCAATTGATGTTTCTTGTGCAAGTCGGAATGAAGCTTTTTCAATATTTGCGGCGTAATCACATTTGTCACAAAAAAGAATTACTTCCTCTCCCCCGTTTGTATCCACAAGCAGCATGAATTCATGCGCCGCCTTGCCACCCATAGCCCCTGTGTCAGATTCAACTTTGACAACATCCAGTCCGGCGCGTTTGAATATACGGAAATAAGCATCGACCATCTTCTGGTATGATTCATCGAATGATTCCTCGGTAGCATCAAATGAATAAGCATCTTTCATGATAAACTCCCGTCCACGCATAAGACCAAACCGAGGGCGAATTTCATCACGAAACTTTACTTGTATCTGGTACAAGTTCAGAGGTAATTGGCGGTAGCTTTTTACCTCTCCCTTGATCAGGGTAGTAACTGTTTCTTCATGAGTACCACAGAGAACCATTTCGTGTTTATGCCGATCTTTCATCCGCATTTGTTCCTTACCAGCTGTCATGTATCTGCCGGTTTGCTGCCATATTTCAGACGGACACAACACCGGCATAGTAATTTCCAACGCTCCCGCTCGATTCATTTCCTCACGAACAATTTGAGAGAATTTCTGAATAACTCGCTGTATCAAAGGCAGAGATATATATACACCGGATGCCAATTTACGAATGTAGCCACCACGAAGCAGCAACTGGTGTGAAATTAGTTCAGCCTCAGATTGATCATCTCTCAAAGTTGGTATGTATGACTGCGTCCAGCGCATGTTTAATTTCCTTATACATAACAGGTTAGCGTTTCATCAATACAAATCGCTTCTTTCCAATCAAAACGAATTGTTAAGATAATGATTTGCGAAATTAACGCAATCTAAAAACGGGTGTTCCTGAGTAGCTCTCTTATTTGCTTCATAGTGTAATTCATACCCTGCGTTGAAAAATCTGTTGCTCCCAACTGGATAAGGTGTTATTTATCAGTCTGCATTTGATTTTATATGCCCCCGTGGTGTAACGGATAACGCGTCGGCCTCCGGAGCCGAAAATTCAGGTTCGATTCCTGACGGGGGTACCATTGTTGCAAGGATTATAGTTTCATTCATATCCTTAATCGAATTATTCTAATACAGAAATGTCGCTACCACCGCAATACAAATAATGACAGAGGCAATGATAGCTTTTGTTAAGCTACGGCATACTAATAGAAAAAAAGTGGTAAATAACATAGCAATGCCAACTTTAACAGACCATCGTTCAATATATAATGCCGAAATCCCATCCCCTATCAGAACAAACGCAGCCACGATAAGACTGACATAAATCATCCAGAAGGTGCTCTTTTTGCTCGATTTTTGCGGTTGTTTATCGTTCACGGTCATATCCTTTGAAGAAGTTCTCGATTCCCTCATATAATCCTTTAGCAATCTGATAACGGAAACGGCTTGTCTTTAACTTTGCCTCCTGCTCAGGTATTATCATAAAAGCACACTCTACCAGTATTGCCGGATATTGGGTTGGTCTCAGGACAGCAAGATTGCCATAGTATAATCCGTGATCTTCTAATTCAGTCGCTTTTACAAGTTCCGCATGAACCGCACGAGCCAAGTTGAGAGAATGCGGATGATAATAGAAAGTCGAGCTTCCATTATTGACAAATGGATTGACGCCATCTGGAAGGGCATTGTTATGAATAGAAATAAACAGGTCTGCATTATGTGCTTTGGCAATGGCTGGTCTATCATACAAAGGAACATGACTGGTATCAGAACGAGTCATAATAACTTCGACTTCATTTTTCTTCAGTAGTTTTTTTAGAACCAATGCAATAGCCAAATTAGCATCAGCTTCAGTGTATCCGGTTGGACCAATAGCGCCCGGGTCTTTTGAATGTCCGGGATCTATTACAATCGTCTTACCTCGTAAATGAGACACACGCTCGGGCGGACGATTGAGTTGAAAGCAGAATGTGTTGCCTTCGTAGTAGCTGTCACATCCCCAGATATCCTGATTTAGTTGAAGTGTTAGTTCATATATCCCTTGTTCTAGTTGCGACCATTTTATCATATCAATTAGCTCATCATCGGTATCATAACGAATCCAATCCGTATTGCTTGTAACTCCAAACAGACGTAAATAAATCGTTCGTCGATTAGATTCCACAATCTTGAATGGATGTTTGCCAGAGAGCGGTATTTTGACTATAAGTCGGTCAGGATAACTATAAGTGCGAAGAGAAACCACATAGGATTGTGGAGGAAGATGTCCCCGAGATAATAATTCAACTGATTCGCAATGTGCCCACCCATATTTATTGGCGGAGAGCTGTAGCCTGTACCATTTCCCAATCTTTCCCACAGCCAGCGCTTCGACACCTTTAGGTTGAAAGATAGTCAAATAACCCATGTGCGGACCATGGCGGATAATTTGTACAGAGTCTGTAAAACGAACTGTTTTTGGATAATCGGCGCTGTTTATCTCGACCGTATAACTACTGCTGTCAATAATCACAGTATCCGACAAAGACAGGTATCTTAAGTCAATGCTGTCTCGTTGAGCCGATGTTGACAGAATATATCTGACGAGAATACTATCTTTCATTGGTGGCGCAAGATGATATTCAAGATGGATAGAATCAGTATAGACAGATTCAGGAATATCATAGAAGCCAGAATAGACACCTTTGATTTTAAGCGAATCGGGAACTGCTCCCACACCAAAAACAGATTCTCCCCAGTATGCTTGAAATTGAGGCTCAATCTCCACCATCGGAACAGAATCTATTACATTCGGTATTGAAAACCATGCGCGGCATCCGGGTGTAGCCTGAAATGAGACAGTTAATCTATCCCCTGTGGAAATAATCAGATCGCCATTGAAAGTACGTCGTTCATCACCAATACGCAGAGAATCAATCGGAAAAGAAACTGAGGGTGATGGGATTTTAACAGTAACAGTTGTCGATATTTCGGTTGGTGTAGTATCAAACTTGATTCCCTGTTTTTGACGTGACTGATAGCTGTTTCCAGGGACTTCGGATTGAGCTGTAACATTGAACTCGAATTCACCCGGGGATACAGGTACAAACGCCAGAAAACCACCACAGGGATGAACAGTTGCTTGTTGACCGTTTACTTGGAGATGCCAATTCTCTCCGTAAGAAATCGGGCTAATGTTTCCAAAGATAAAAGTAGAATCTATAGCACCAACGACCTGACCCTCTTTTGGGTAGATAATGTTGATTGAAGAATGTTGTTCAGAAGCTAAAGATGAACGCGTGAATATAATGGATATGGCCGACCAAAGTATTACCAGCATCCACAGTTTTGGCCGAAAGAGACAATTATTTATCAATATACCGCTCGACCATATCACGGCGCAGTTTGGGACCGCCGATAATTTCTCTATCGACATTGATTGACTCCTTGTCATATCGAATACCACTAGCGATATCATTTTCAAGCAGTAATGGACCATCAAGGTCAAAGTAGTCTGCCTGTGAAGACATATACACAGGTTGGGCAATACCAATTGAAGACGCAACCATACAGCCAAGCATTACCTTTTTCTTATCTTTGTGAGCTAACTTGGCGAGTTTGACAGCCTCGAGAATGCCGCCGCATTTTTCCATTTTCACATTTATCCCGTCTATATACTCTTTGTAGAGATTATAGTCATTGGCATCGTTGAGGCCTTCATCCATTATGAGTTCTACCCCCTCAATCTTTTTTTTCAGGTAAGGCCATTCTTTGACAAATTCGGCGTTAGTTGGCTGCTCGATTACTTTAACACCATTTTTTGATAGTTGAAAAATCATCTCCTCGGCCTTAGCGCACGACCATGCCCCATTTGCATCAACACGAATTTCTCGATTATCAATGTCCTTCAACGCATCCAGAATCATGACATCTTCTTCATTGCCCATTTTGATTTTGATAATTGGGAATTCACTGTTTTTGATTCTATCTATCATTTTCTCTGGTTTGTCTATTGAAATTGTTACAGAACTGCGGATACCCACAGGGCTTCCCAACTCAAGGATTTCCCACGGATAGCGATGTGATTCACCAGAGATATAATTTAGCATCGCCCCCATCAATGCTCCCTTAACTGTTGTGTTGATTTTTTTACTATTTATCTCGTTCAACACTTCCATATTGATTTCACTGTAGCTTTTGATTAGTTCAAAGCCTTTTATGAGTTCTGTCTCAATGTTGTTTATACTTGGTCCATAGTAAACAGAGCCAGATGCTTCGCCATTGTATCGATTATTTATTATCGCCAGTATATTTGTTTTAACTGTTGCCTCTCCTTTGGAGATAACAAACTTACGTTTCAGCGGCATGGCGATTTTCACAGCGTCCACATGAATCATAGTATTCTCCTTGCTTGCACAAACTCTCTATCGAGATCTACTCGATAATTGGGGTCTCCCCCAAAAAAGGATTCAATTCTTATTCCTCCAGATCCCCGTGATGCGTGAATAAAATGGTAGCGGTTGATAGCTAAAGCAACATGTCGATGAAAAAAGAGAAGGTCACCGCTTTTTATATGTTCGCGCTGAACTTCCCGACCGATAGTTATCTGGTCTTTGGTGTCTCGTGGAAGCTCAATAGCATAACTGCGACAAACCGACTGCACCAATCCGGAACAGTCAAATCCTAATGGACCAACACCTCCCCACAAATATGGGACACCTAAAAATTTTACAGCTTCAGCTACCAGACGTGTACCTGTAACCATTTTTCTTTTACTATCATCTATCGGCCGCAAGTGTTTTCCCTTGATGAATAAATTCGATTGGTGAGGTAAACCTAATTGTGCATCCCCTTCTGCTATACTCTCAACCGAAAGATACGTCCCGTAGTAAAGCAAGTATGGAGGAACACATTGTCCTGACGAATCATATACTCGAGCTTGTGAAGAAATCACTACATAGTTCTGGCTTTGGTAATAATCATCAATGGCATTATTTGTCTGTATAGGTAAAACAAAACGTTGATCAACCCAACCAGAGTAGCCATCTGACTGTTTAACCAGAACGAATCCTGCTTGTTTTTTGCTCACATGAACTATCTCACTGAAGCGGACCTGACTGACCCTTTCACTGTGATAATCCGGTTTCGCTCGCATATCCAAAAGATTGATAGTTATCCAGCCATACCACATATTTTATGCTAAAAGATAACATCCTGTCAGGCAAATAAAAACAGCCACACAGCACAATAGTGTAAGATTACAGCCAATACGGCAGTGTTAGAGTATCTCAATTACTTTAGGAAGCAATAGAGCAACTTCAAATGTACTTTATTAACTTTCTATGCTCGCTCTTTCACCAATAATTCGTTCATCCGTCGTAGTGCTTCCTGAATATTCTCCACTGAGTTGGCATAGGAGAAACGCAGGTATCCTTCGCCGTACTCACCAAAACAGGTTCCGGACAAACATGCCACTCCGCTTTCTTCCAACAGTTTATCAGCCAATTCTTTGGATGTAAATCCGGTGTCGGTAATATTAGGAAAAGCATAAAAAGCACCCTTGGGCATTAGACAGGAAACACCATCAATGGAGTTTAGTCCATTTACAATTGCTTCACGACGTTTACGGAAATTGGATGTCATTTTGTCAACGTCACCCTGTGGGCCTGTGAGTCCTTCAATGATACCTGACTGTGCAAACGTACTGGTACACGAGAAGTTATTTATTGCAAATGTAACCAAATGTTCGGCGAGTTTCTCTGGTACCACCGCAAAACCAAGTCGCCAACCTGTCATTGCGTAAGTTTTAGACATGCCATCGATAAGGATTGATCTTTTCAGTGCTCCGGGGATTGAACCTATTGACTCAAACGGAGTATCGTAGATAATACGCGAATAGATTTCATCGCTCAGAACCCAGAAATCATACTCCTCGGCAAGCTCATAAATAGTTTGCAAATCTTCTTTTGTCAGCACGCCTCCTGTTGGATTTTGAGGGGAGTTAATTACAAGCATGCTGGTTTTTGGATTAACGAGCTCTTTTAATTCATCAGTACTGAATCTGAAATCTTTATCCTCCCGCAGATGCATTGGTACTGGTTTGGCGCCAATAAAATTCGATACTGATTCGTAAGTTGGATATCCGGGATTGGGAACAATGACTTCATCGCCGGGGTTCACAATTGACATCATCGATGTAAAGATTATTGGTTTAACCCCTGGCATTATAATAACATGCTGAGGGCCAATATCAATATTACGTGTTTTGGACATGTATTCGGCTACAACCTTACGAGCATTAATTACACCACCAGAAGGACTATAATGTGTCTGTCCGTCATTGATAGCTTTGATAGTAGCATCACGGATATTTTTCGGAGTTTCAAAATCCGGCTCACCGATTTGAAGGTGAATTATACTACGTCCCTCAGCCTCCATCTGTTTGCATTTAGCCAGCACTTCGAAAGCTCCCTCACCTGCCATACGACTAATAGCATTACTGTATTGCATTTTCCTCTTCCTTCATTTATAAGTTAATTAATTCCTTTGCTTTATGTGCAATGTGTTCTGCCGCCACTCCGAACTTTTTAATGAGTTGCCAAGGTTGCCCGGATTCACCAAAACGATCCCTTATACCAATCATATCAAATGGAAGCCCTTTATTGTCCAATGACCGTTCGCATTTGATAACACCGGCTACGAGACGTCCCAGACCTCCAATCTGGTGTTCCTCGGCTGTTAACATCGCTTTTGTCTCGGCCGCAGCGTGAATAATAGCCTGATTATCCAACGGCTTAATTGTATGCATATTTATTATGCGTGTTTCTATTTGATTTTCAGTCTTTAGAATGTAAGCCGCCCTCAGTGCTTCTGCCACTTCGGGTCCGCATGAGATGATTGAAATGTCTTCTCCCTCGTTGTCATATTCCGATGCTGGTATTATTTCAAAAGCATCTACTAACCTGTCCGATTCCCGACGGAAACGGAAGATATTAGCTTCGCCGAACCTGAATGGTGTATTTTCAGAAGTGATAACTGGCGTAGCTTCTCGCGCATAACGCAGGTACTTCGGGCCAACGACATCAAAAAGCAACTCTCGCGTCATTTTCTCAGTCTCAATTGAATCACACGGTACAGCAACGTGCATATTGGGAAGACCGACAATTTGAAAAAGCGCTTCCAACTCCTGATGAGTGGCGCCGTCAGGTCCTACTGAGATGCCGCCGTGTGCGCCAACAATTAAAACATTAAAGTTGCCATAACAAACCGACACCCGTAACTGATCAAGATTGCGAGCAGAAGAAAAAACTCCATAAGTTCCAAATACGGGCAGTTTGCCCTCTTTCGCCAGGCCGGCTGCTATTGTTGTAGCGTTCTGTTCAGCCACACCAACAGAAATGAAACGTTTCTTCCTTTCAGGATAATTTTTGCAGAAATTAAGTATATTAATCGAACCGGAAATATCTGCGCCAATACATACTATTCGTTCGTCATCACCATACTTTTCAAGCGCCGTGCCAAAACCAGAGCGGGTGGGTACCATGTTGACTTTCATAGAGTCGGATATGTTCCACCAATAGTTGCGTGAGTATTGAGGTAACTCTCTTGCTAATGACGCCTCAACTTCGCTATCATAGTTTTTGCCATACTCAAGCAAAGCATCAACATCAAATTTATCGATTAGCCCAAGTTCTTCAAGCAGGCTGTCAAGTTCATCTCGGTTGGGAGTCCGGCCATGCCATCCAATCTGATCTTCCATAAAAGAAATACCACGTCCCTTAACTGTATGACAAATAAGAACCACAGGTTTCCCTGTATTATTGTGGTTACGAGAAAAATCGAGCTTGTCCACAATATCATCCATATCGTGTCCATCCACGTCAAATACATGCCATCCGAATGCTCGATACTTGTCATCCAAAGAGTCGATATTCATTACGTCATCGGTATATCCATCAATCTGAAGGCGGTTTTTATCAATGATAAGAGTAAGATTATCAAGCTTGTGATGTGAAGCTGCCATAGCCGCTTCCCAAATTGACCCTTCCTGTTGCTCTCCATCGGAACTAATTACAAAGGTATGGTATTTCTTATTGTCCAATTTGGCAGCCAACGCAACGCCAACTCCAACCGAAAAACCCTGCCCCAAGGAACCCGATGATATCTCAACGCCCGGCAGATTGCGCCAGTGCGGATGCCCTTGAAATGGAGATCCAAGCTTACGGAGTTTCATCAATTCTCTCTCGGGGAAATATCCCGAAACTGCCATAGAAGTATACAATGCAGGAGCTTTATGTCCGGCTGACCAAATAATACGGTCACGATTCTCCCAACTGGGATTAGCCGGATTGTGGTGGGCAACTTTTAAGTACAACGCCGCACAAACATCCATAATACTGAGCGTACCTCCAGAGTGACCAGAACCAGCAGAACAAAGAGAAATTTGGCTCAGTCCGCGCATGTAATTGGCACGATCCCGTAGTTGGTCTACTGTATAACTTAGAAGTGATTTTCCGTTAGTAGCTTGCGGCATCGTAGCTTCCTCACATCTTCACAATGCTTCAAATACACTTGCTGCTCCAGCAATGACGGCACAACAAGTTATGAAGTAATATTAAACTATCGTCTGTTCTGTTTTTTGTCAACAGGTTTCAATATTAGTCTTTTCCAGAGATGGTAAAGCTTGTCTCGCAATGATGCTATTGAATCATTATTTAGAATAACACGGTCGGCATGTTGTTGGTAAATACGAAATGGCAATTGTGTCTTTTGTCTTGCCAACGCGTCCTGTCGGGATATTCCTCGTACTTGCAAACGTCGAAGGCGATCCTTCAATGATGAATGAATCATCAGAATGTAGTCCATTTCGTTATTAATATCCCAGTTCAATAGCAACGCCGCATCTAATACAATTACATCGTGCGATTTTTGAAGGGACCGTATTTGTTGGTAGAGTTTGTTTAACAGATATGGATGAACCAATGTATCCAGTTTTTTCTTTGATTGTTCATCTCTGAAAGCTCGAGCAGCAAGTTTCTTCCGATTGACTCTACCTGAAGAATCAATAATGTCCTGGCCAAACTCGCTTACCAGCTTATTACGCAGGGATTTTGATTCATCGACTACTTGATGTCCTATCAGGTCAGCATCAATTACAACTGCACCTAATGACTGAAGAATTTCAGCCGCAGTTGACTTACCACTGCCAATCTGACCTGTTACACCAATGAGCATAAATTGAATAAACCCTGAAATCTACAACCGAGCAAGCAGTAACCGCTAAAATTAACAATCCGGGAGAGCGCTTCTTACTTTGCCTCCAGCCAGTTCTTTCCCACACCAATATCAACAATGACCGGCACTTTTAGTTTTACAGCTTTCTCCATTCCAACTTTTATGATATTACGTATTTCGTCGAGTTCGTCTTTATGGACATCAAAAACCAGTTCATCATGTACCTGAAGCAACATCCTGGACCGCAATTTGGAAAGTTTCCTGTGTATCCGAACCATAGCTATTTTTATCATATCCGCAGCAGTTCCTTGAATAGGAGTATTTGTAGCCACTCGTTCAGCAAACTGGCGTATGCTATAGTTTCGATTGTGCAATTCAGGGAGATTACGTCGACGACCAAACATGGTTTCTGCATATCCCTTATCGCGGGCTTGTTGCTTTGTTTGCTCTATATACTGTTTGATACCGGGATACCGTTCGAAGTAGGTATTGATGAATTGTCGGGAACCTGCCAAATCAAGTTCTATCTGTTTAGACAAACCAAACGCACTTACGCCGTAGATAACAGCAAAGTTCACTGTTTTTGCGGCTCGACGTTGATCTGACGTTACATTATCTATTTGCACACCATAGACTTCGGCAGCTGTGCGAGAATGGATATCCTCTCCCTTTTTGAAGGCTTTAATTAATCCCGCATCATCTGACATGTGGGCTAACAATCGTAATTCAATCTGTGAGTAGTCTGCAACAAGCAGCACATAGCTATCATTTCGCGGGACAAACGCTTTGCGAATCTGTCTGCCTTCCTCAGTCCGAACAGGGATATTCTGAAGATTAGGTTCTGTCGAGGACAACCTGCCTGTAGCTACTACTGACTGATTGAACGAAGTGTGCACACGACCAGTGTTTGGATCTATCATCTTTGGAAGAGCATCAATGTAGGTATTCTTTAGTTTGGTTAGTTGTCGATATTCCAATATAAGTTTCGGAAATGGATGTATAAGAGCTAGTTCCTCCAAAACTTTTATATCAGTTGAATAGCCAGTTTTCTTTTTGGTCTTTCCTTTCGTGGGTAAACCGAGTTTCTCGAATAGGATATGCGAAAGCTGTTGTATAGAGTTTACATTAAACTCGCCACCAGCTATTTCGAATATCTTACTCATTAGCCCATAGAGCTTGTCTTGAATTTGTGACGAAAGTTTGCCGAGAAAAGCGGTATCGACTCGAATCCCTTCCTCTTCCATCGTCGCCAGAACTTTTACCAATGGTAACTCTATATTGTAATACAGGTTTTGCTGGTTTTGTTCATTTATCTTTGGAGCAAGCGCTCCGCGCAGACGGAATGTATAATCAGCATCTTCAGCCGCATAGTGCGTTGCCAAATTGACCGGTACATCTGCAAATGACTTTTGTGTCTTCCCTTTGCCAATAAGCTCGTTTATGGGTTGCATATGATAATCAAAATATTTTGTAGCAAGAAAATCGAGTGAGTGCTGTCGGGACATAGGATCGACAATATAAGAAGCGAGCATGGTGTCAAAACCAATTGGTTCTATCTCGATATCGTAGCGGTGCAACACTTCAAGATCGTATTTGATATTCTGACCAAACTTTTGAGCTTTACTTTTTTGCAGTAGTTTCTTGATTTCTTCCATAGCTTCGTCAAACGGAAGGTTAGCTTCAGAATCATTGTGGCCAAGAGGAATATAGTATGCCTCATTAGCCTTATTGCACAAAGATATACCTACAAGGTTGGCGTTGCGCGCATCCAATGATGTAGTCTCAGTATCAACTGCAATTTCTTTGCTCTCAGACATTTTCTTCAATAGTGTTTTAAGCTCACCAATACTCGAAACAGTTTTGTATGTAGGTTTGGGTTGTTCGTGATCAACGATACCTGCCATCTCAATGTCAGTTGCCGGAAGAATCTTTTTCAAAAGTTTGGTGAATTCCAATTCAATAAACAAATCTTTAGTGGCTTCGTAATCAAACTGTTGTCGGGACAATTTGTCTAGATCGCATTCAATCGGAACATCTGTTACTATTGTAACAAGATAACGCGATAACAAAGCAATTTCAGTATTTTCAGTAACCTTCTTTCGAGTACCTTTAGCCTTGATTTGATTGGAATTTTCCAGAATAGCATCGAGCGATTCAAATTGCTGTAATAAATTATCGGCGGTTTTAGGACCAATCCCTGGAATACCTGGCACATTATCCGAACTGTCACCCATAAGTGCCAGCTTGTCAATCACTAACTCTGGTGGAACTCCGAATTTCTTTCTGACTTCCTCCGGACCCATTTTCACAGGTGTTGTAGAACCTGATTGGGGATTATAAATGCCAACCTTGTCACTAACGAGTTGGAAATAATCCTTGTCACCTGTTACACACCAGACCTCGAAACCCGCTTTCTCTGCTTTACATGCTAAGGTTCCAATCACATCATCCGCCTCAAAACCTTCCATCTCGAAATGGGCGATATTAAAAGCCTCTACAACCTGGCGTATATGTGGTAATTGGTAGAGCAAATCATCTGGCATTTTGGCTCTTGTCGATTTGTATTCTTTGTATTTCTTGTGCCGAAACGTGGGATGAGGCGTATCCCACACAACTGCAAGATAGTCAGGCTGCTCATCTTTAATAATCTTCAAAAGTGAATTGACAAATCCGAAAGTTGCCGAAGTATTTTCCCCTTTCGAATTAATGAGCGGATTTCTGATGAAAGCAAAATACGCCCGATAGAACATTGCCGAACCATCAATAAGATAGACAGTTTTTCTTTTTATATTCATGAGTAGAGCCTGTGCGATATTATATACTCTTTGACGGAACTTGGTATCAGCCTGTCAAGTATCATATCTGATGCACCATTGCGGATATATCCACGAACCATACTGGAGGAAACATCAATCGGCTCGATTGTTATTAAATCAATACTATCGCTTGGAAATTGCCATTTTGTTCCAAGTTCAAATCTTGGACGAGCTCCTACCAAAAATTTGACCTCTTTTACAAGTTCTTTAGATTTATACCACGATGGCAAATGTAAGAGATTATCAGCTCCGATTATGAATCGAAATGTTGTCTTTGAATATGTGCTTTTCAAAGCACGGATAGTGTCAAGAGTATATCCAGGCAGCTGCTGTTCTGCTTCAATCTCGCAAATATGAAATTTGGCGTGGGGTGAAAGTGCCAGCTTGAGCATAGCGACTCTATCATTGTATAAAGCGTTTTCATCAGGATTTTTGCACGGGTGTCGATGTGACAAAACAAATAAAACACCAGAAAGATGTTTCTTGATAAGCATCTCATTTGCAAGATTCAGATGCCCGTTGTGAATTGGATCAAATCCCCCTCCTAAAATCCCCCAAGTATCTCCTTCTTCAATGGTCGGCATGTTCTTCTTGCGGTTCAGGATGCTTTCCCTGTTGAAATTCATCAAGATACTCGCCCGCTTTCTCATATTTGTCGCTATTTGGAAAGTCCACTCGGAATTTTTCCCAGCATGGGACAGCCCGTGAACTGTCCTCATCATTTTGATACTGCTCGCATTTTTCAAAAGCAGACTCAACAACCTTTTCACGCACATCAGAAACTAACTCATGATTGGGGAATACTGTCATGAAATCCTGAAACTTAGTGCGCGCTTTCTCATAATTTTTTAGTTTGTATTCCATCAGTGCCAATTGATATGTAGCATTTGGTACAAACTTGGTATCAGTATAGTCATCAATTACTTTCTGAAAGTATATTTTTGCTGATTCATATGCTCTAATGTGATCATAGATAATACCATCTTTGTACAATTTCTTTGCTAATCTAGTCCGAGCCGCCAACAAGTGCTCACGCGCACCTTCAACCTGATCGGATTCTGGAAAATCTATCAGGAAATCTTCAAAAAGGTCAATAGCATTATACAGTTCAGTTTGATCTAATCCATAATGATCTGGTGTTGATTCAAATAATGCCACTGCTTTCATATAGATTGCACGTTCAAAAAAAGGCGATGAAGGATAATTGATTGCCAAGCGATTGAACTCAGTAGATGCCAGTTTATAGTCTTCATTGTGGTAGTAAGACATACCAAGATAGTACTGAGCAGTATCAACAATGGCGTCGCCGGGATAATTGTAGATAACCGATTGGAATTTCTCGATCGCATCAATAAACTTTTTATTGTCGTATTTTTCCCTTCCGAATTGATAAGTCTCGCGGGCAGTTGGGTTGGTGAGTGTCTTGTTAGTACCACACGACACAATGAGTGCAAGAATAAACATTACACCCATAATCTGAAACGTTGCATTATCAATAAGCTTTTTCAAACCCTATATGTCTCCTTAAGCATCTTATAGTAATGAAGAACTTTATTTATATATCTCTGAGGGATTGGTTTGTCTCGCTTAATGATTCCTCGAAGACGAGCCTCTCCCAAATTATAAGCTGCAAGTGCCTTTTTTATATTTCCAAACTTAAGCACTTGTTCAAAAAGGTGCAGAGTTCCCAACTTTATATTAGCTTCAGGCTCAAAAAGCGTCTTTGAACCTTTCCAATCCATTCCTGAGCGCTTAGCCAGGTCTCTACCTACGAATGGTACAACTTGCATAAGTCCTCGAGCGCCTGTTGAGCTCTTCTGTCCCCTTTTGAATGATGACTCAGCGAGAATCATAGCCAGTACAAATAACGGATCATATCGATACTTTTTGCTTTCAGTATAGATAACTTCTGCTAAACGAGTGACTTCTTCATCATTGAATCCAATTTGGAAATCATCAATGGCGTTAAAGACCTGAAGTTTTTCCTCTAGTTCTCTGATACGTCCCTGTTGAAATGCAATTTGCTTTTCCAGATTATATTTTTCGTTCACAAGGTACAAAGTCAACCCTGATTGCAACAGATAGATAAAAACTACTACAAAAGCTACTGGCTTGGATAGAAAAATGCCTAATTTTTCATAATGGATCATTTATTAATCCTCGCATTTCAAACCTCTCAGATCATAGCCTTCAGTACCGACAACTTGCATCTGACATACCAATCCATTTTTCAACCCGCTTCCGTTAACAACTACTTCCTGATCAATCTCAGGACAATCCCAGCGGGTACGACCGGTTGCGGTACCGTCATGATGCACTGTATCAATTATAACTTCCTGTCGTTTGCCTATCAAGGAGTTATTCCGAGCGAACGCAATTTCTTGCTGCAACATCATTAATCTATCGAGACGCTCTGCTTTAATGTCATCAGGGACCTGATTGGGCAAATTTGCCGCTGGTGTTCCCTCTTCTGGTGAAAATACAAATGCTCCCATTCGGTCAAACTCAACATCCTTAACAAATTGACACAACTCTTCAAAATGTTTATTTGTCTCTCCTGGAAAACCAACTATAAAAGTAGTTCTCAATGCTGTATCAGCCTCTGAATCATGAATCTTTTTGATGAGGTCCTCAATAGAGCTGCGATTAGATGGTCTGCCCATATTTTTCAGGATATCCGGACAAATATGCTGAAGTGGCAAATCAAAATAAGCCAGAGTCTTATTGTCGTTAGCCATATAGTCAAGAAGCTCTTGGTTCATACCGCTCGGATGTAAATACATTATCCGAATCCACTCTAATCCTTCGAGATTGTTGAGCTTCCGCAAAAGATTGGTTAGTTTCGTTTTTCCATCTAAGTCGTTTCCCCAACTTGTAGCTTCCTGCGAAACAAGGATTAACTCCCTTTTGCCATTTTCAACAAGAAAGCGAGCTTCCTTGAAAATTGAATCCATAGTTCGGCTTCGATAGCGACCACGTATTGAAGGAATGGCACAAAATGTGCAACGACGATTACAGCCATCTGCAATTTTAAGGTATGCATAAGGATAATCGTCAGATATAAAGCGCTGCTTCCAATCAAGATATCGCATTTTGTGTGGGTCCACATAAATAAATGAACGATTTGAGACAGATTCACTCATCGACTTAGCCAATGAATCGAGTTCTCCAAGCCCAAAAGCTCCATCAAGTTCAGGAATATCTGCAAGCAACTTCTCTCCGTATCGTTGCGATAGACAACCGGTTACAAATAACTTCTGAACTATCCCTTCCGTTTTTAACTGAGCAAATTGTAGAATTGCATCAATCGATTCCTCTTTAGCAGGAAGGATAAAACCGCAGGTATTGATAATAATTACCTCGGCTTCTTCAGAGATAGGAAGATAATTATGCCCTTCAGATTGCAATCGTGCGATAATGTAATCGGCATCAACGTCGTTTTTAGGGCAACCTAACTTGTGTATGTAGAATTTCATCAGAGAGTTCAGAACCGGACAATATCTGTGGAATCTGGAAATGAAGGCACAAATAATTGTTCATCACAAGTATCGGAAAGATTTTGACTCGAAAAGTATATTACATTGCGATCATCATTGATATCAAAGAAAATCAGACTATCAATGTTCTTTGATGATTCTGACACATACACAGTCATAGAATCCGGTATGTCAGAGGATAATGAGTCCTTCCTCACTAATCGATATTGTTTGTTCCGCATTACAACCCGCGTGTGGTACCACTCATCGATGTTTGTAATAAATGAAATATCACCCATCACAGTTTCGCTGTCAGTCGGGGTTTCCACTATTACCTGATTGTTTATTTTAGAGTATGAAAAAAGATGTTTAGAATCATAAATGTATTGATCCTGACCGATAATCACATTGAAGCGACCATCAGCCGCAATAACAGCTAATCCTTTTGCAGAATCGACAACGTCAAAAACTGTGGATTCGATAGTTGTGAGAATTTCAAATCTAACACATACAGCCTGACCAAGATCTGCTTTAATAAGTTCGAACACGTCGGGATTATTTATCCCGGAGCTTACTGTAATGGAAACAGCCAGAATCACTGAAATCAATACGACAACTGTATTTTTCATAGCAATATAGTTATACGCAAAACCACTGTCTTAGTTTGATTCTCCATCGGTAACCGGTATCTGCCCTGCATTTTGAAAAAGATTATTGATGTATACTTCATCAACAAGGACATCTCTTGCTTTAGAACCATCAAATGTTGACACAATCCCAGCTTTCTCAAGTTTGTCTATCAGTCGAGCCGCACGCTGATAACCGATACCTAACCGTCGTTGTAAGAGTGAAACAGAGCCCTGTTTATGACGAATTACTACCTCGCAAGCTTCTCTGAACAATGGATCGCCGAAATCAATTTCAACATCAGTTGTCTTCCCACTATTTTGGGAAATGTTCTTCAGAGCTAACATTGGCAAACCTTGTTCTTTGATGTATCCAACAATGCGTTCGGTTTCTTCATTTCTAAGAAACGCTCCGTGTAATCTGATTGGTTCGGGCTGTCCGGGATACAAAAACAGCATGTCCCCATTCCCAAGGAGCTTCTCGGCGCCATTTGCATCTATAATGGTGCGCGAGTCAACTTTCTGTGATACTTGAAAAGCTATCCGAGCTGGAAAATTTGCCTTTATTAAACCAGTGATTACATCTACCGAGGGACGCTGGGTTGCCAACACAAGGTGAATTCCGACTGCTCGAGCCATCTGTGCCAAACGTGTGATAAGCAGTTCCGTTTTAGATGAGTTTGTTGACATCATCAAATCGGCAAGTTCGTCAACAATTATCACAATATATGGTAACTGGTTCTCGAGTGATTCCTGTTTTTTGTTGTAATCACTGATATTACGCACTGAAGCATTAGCAAGCGTACGATAACGACTTTCCATTTCAACCACCACATCTGCCAACACCTTTTCCGCTCGTTTCGGATTTGTTACAACTGGTCTGCCAAGATGCGGAATATTGGAATAGGTCGTTAATTCAAGCATCTTTGGGTCAATCATTATAAACCGAATCTGATGTGGATGAAGACGATACATCAACGATGTAATAATGTTGTTGATACAAACTGATTTACCTGAACCAGTAGCGCCAGCTATTAGCAAGTGAGGTAATTTTGCTATGTCAGTTACGTATGGTTGACCAGAGGTTGTTTTCCCAAGTGCTAATGGTAATTGCAGATTAGCGTCAGAAAATTGTGGGGATTTGATAATGTCACGCAGATATACAATTTGTGCTTTGCGGTTTGGTATTTCAACTCCAACAGCCGCTTTGCCTGGTATTGGAGCTACAATGCGTATTCGCTTTGCTTTAAGTGCCAGAGCCAGGTCATCTGAGAGATTGACTATCTGGCTTACTTTGATACCAGCTCCCGGTTTAAACTCATATCGCGTGATCACAGGCCCAGGGAAACGTTCAATTTCTCCTTCAACTATTACGCCAAATGTTTCAAGTGTCTCTTTAAGCATCCGAGAAGTGAATTTAAGTTCTTCTTCAACTATAGAAGACTCTGGTTGTGGATTATCAATCAACAGGTTAACCGTCGGGTAGCTATAATCCATCGTTTCTACCTGAACCTTTTTAGCTGTTTCAGAATATGTGTCTTGAGATTTAACTGAATGTTCGAAATCCTCTGATTTATCTGGTTCTGTTGATTCTTCTGGCAAGGGAATATCGCCAGGGGTCTTTAATTCCTCGGCGGATTCCATTTGGTTATAATTCTTGTCTTCTTCACTGCGCTGGCTTTTGAATAAATTGACCAACCACTTGAAAGAAAAGAACCAGATAAAACCACTCTTTAGTAATTTACCAACAGCACGAAATATGCTTATATCTGGTAATGATATCCGAATAGAGAGTATCCCCGACACTGAAGTATACAAAATCATAATGAGAACAACAAAGCCGCCAAGAATGACATATGATCCGAGTTCTCCAAAAAGTTTGATGGAAAACAGGGTTGATTTTTCGCCAATGTAACCACCTGTAATATCGTTGGAGACGACAAGGGATCTCTGAATCAATAGATGGACATTAAACAACATTGTCCCAAGTAAACCAATACTAAACAGTAATGTGGCAGCAAATCGCAAACGCTGGGATAGTTTACGAGCAAACAGTCTCAATGCTGAAATGGCAAGTCCAATCGGTAGAAAAAAAGCTAACCATCCCATCAGTAATGTGCAAATAAAAGCCAAATACGCACCAATCATACCAGCCTGATTTCTAAATTGAATATCGAATAAATTAACGTTGCTGTCGATCTCACCTCGAATGCGTCGATCATCAAGACCGTTATGGGACACCAGTGCTATCAACAACAAAATTGACAGTAGAAGCAAAACTATACCAGTTGCTTGTCTGGTTCGGCTAATATGTTTGGATTTCTTTTTTTTAGTTTTCTTTTTGGCCATAAATTTCTCAAAAAAACTTGCGTTATGTCATTTCATTCGGTGTCAGGTAAAAAAAGGCAGGGACCTTCGCCCCTGCCGAGGTTCTATTGATTCAGAATATTATTTCCGTATTGCCTCTTTTAACCGTTTGCCAGCTTTGAATACAGGAACTTTTGTGGCTGGGATATTAATTGTAGCACCGGTTTGTGGGTTGCGTCCAGCACGCGCCTTGCGATGTGACACCGAAAATGTTCCAAAGCCAGAAAAACTAACCTTGGTATCCTTTTGCAATTGGTTTGTGATACCATCCATGAATGCATCAAGAGCGGTCATCGCTTGCTTCTTGGTGATACCAGAGTTCTCAGCCATGTGAGCAATCATCTCTTCTTTCGTCATCGTCATCTCTCCTTAAGTTAATAAAGGTTTGGGTTCTTCATACTTTCATTTTTGAATTATCGATTTATTGCAATAAAGTCAACTAAAACAATAGTAGCTATTAGT
The DNA here is from genome assembly GCA_034659895.1 of Candidatus Zixiibacteriota bacterium. Lineage (GTDB taxonomy): Bacteria > Zixibacteria > MSB-5A5 > GN15 > FEB-12 > B120-G9. Next base: position 1,858 of record JAYEIF010000229.1, on the reverse strand, counting down.
AAAAAACGCTTATCTTTAGGCTTTTTCGAATCAGAAACGGTTAAATGAGCTTGTCTTGAAAGTGTCATGGTTACTGTCAATTTTAATATCCGGTATATCAATAACATTAAGCTTAAAGCCAAAACCACGGTTTGAACCAATTGGCACCCAGTAAAGACTACCTGCCCAACAATGAAGCTTGCGCACAATACTTACTCTGTTATTGACTGTAAGGTCTCGTTCGAAATCATATTGCTGGCTGTAAGACACTGTGGTTTTTGGTGTTAAGTTGAATCCTAAAGTTATACTAACAAGATTCGATTTACTATATGAAGTATTGGGATCATTAAGTCCGGATTCGCGAAAACTGTATGCTACAGAAAGATTCCAACCATGTTTTCCTCCTGATGATGCTACTTGAGAAGAAGAATCCTCTCCATGTGGAATAACACCCGCAGCATCGTCAAACAAGAAGGTTTTTCCTGTTAAATTGAAATTGACACTAAATTTGGAGCTTAATAGTGTGGGCGAGAAAAGCTTTTCCTCGTTAGTTTCCGTATCATAAAAAGTATGAACCAGATTACCCCTGAGAGTAATGCCTGGCACCGAGCTAGTGTTGAAACTTGTAGACATGTTCGAAAGTGGTTTATCTTCCGCCTCGAAATTATAGCTGAAACTGGAATTGATAGAAAGAAGATCCAGATTGGCCTCTCCCTCACCCTTTTTCACTTTGGCTTGAAAGACATTCTTCAAACCAATGTTCATAGAGGAACTCTTTCCACTTGACGCTCCACCGCCTGCAAACGATCGTATTTCGGGATGTTTTTGGATATCCGGTGACCAGCCCCAGCCCACTGATGGGGACAATACATGGCGTAAACCAATCAAATTACCAATGTTTGGATAGATTTTACCATAAAGATTAGTGTTCATACTAACCCCTCCACCATAGGAATATGTTCTGTAAACATTGGATGCATCAATTGAATCTTCTCTCGACTGATCAGTGTCCCATATTTTAATCCAAGTTTCGCTATAATGAAAATTGGGGACGATATTGATATACTTAAATGGTTTGATTGTTGGCAATGACAAGCTGGGATTATGATTAATCTTTGAATATTTCTTGCGACTACGATATGAAACTGTCTCGGTGATAGTGGTGTCTTTTAGCCCCCCTTCTCCATCGTCAATCTGTTTAACATAAGATTTCGAATCCAGAGTTACACGATTGGAGAAATTATTCAGGGATGGTCCATAGCGGAATATAAATCTGTTATACCACTTCTGCACATTCTGACCATTTTCATCTTTCGAGCCACTCCCAAAAATCCATATTGGCGGTAATGAAAGAGACATATTTGGAATCTGGTCAGTTCTTGTTTTACTATCAAGATTCACAATATGTCTGAAACTGCCGGATAGAGAAATACTCTTGCCGAATTGTTTGGAAAAATTGGCTTTTGAGCGAATCTCGCGATTTAATCGTTCATCAAGATTATTTGAATACTCGGTATAATATGATGAACTTGAAACGTAGCTTCCATTTGCTTTAATCTCAAAGGATGGAGTGATTTTGTGATTGTATGCTCCTTGTATAGAATAACTGCGTTGCTGTTGCTCATTCGCCAGACCAGAATTGTAGCTGCTTTTGCGACGATATTCGACATTTAAATAACCGTCGAGTACATATCGTTTAGCAAAATTAATACGATTTTTAATAGTGATTGTGCGATTCTTTTCATGATAATCCAGCGCACCTAACCAATCCCAGTAATCAGAGATAGCCCAGTAATAACCAACATCATTGATATACCTATCACCGCGCTCAAAGTTACCAATTCGGAATGGCAAAAAACCGGAATGGCGACCTTTCTTC
>JAYEIF010000228.1:0-8032 GCA_034659895.1 Candidatus Zixiibacteriota bacterium | reverse complement strand
CCCCAATTATTGTCATCCCTCTCTCATTGTTATCCCACTATTATTGTCATTCCTGCGGAAGCAGGAATCCAGCAGGCATTGTCTGTCCAGCTATATCAATTTAATACTGGATACCAGCGTTCGCTGGTATGACATAAACTTCCACTCGGGATAAAATTATGATATTGTAATTCCTCTATTATTGTCATCCCACTCTCATTGTCATTCCCCAATTATTGTCATCCCCCTATTATTGTCATTCCTGCGGAAGCAGGAATCCAGCAGACATTGTCTGTTTATCAGGCATTGCCTGTCCAGTCCGCCTAGGCGGATTGCCTGTTCTCTATATCAACTGAATTTGGAAATGCGCCGAGGCGTGTAAACTGCCACATTTCAGCACTCAATATAATAACTGTTGATTTCCCTGAGTATCGAGATACAAGAGTATCAAGATACAAGAGTATCGAGATACAAAAGTATCAAGATACAAAAGTATCAAGATACAATAATTGTCACCTTCTTCATTAATCCTATCAAGTTCTGCTGAGAGATACCGATAAAGCTTTATGATATATGTTATGTGAGATAACACTGTTATGTGAGATAACACTGTTATGTGAGATAACACTGTTATGTGAAATAACATTGTTATATGAAATAATACTGTCGACAGAGTATTTCTGCTGAGAGTTTATTTATTACAGTATAGTTAGGAGCTTTCGTCAGCATAATGACTGGACTGACAAGACACCTTTTATTATTACTCGCAACGTTGATTTTCGGTATCAGTGGTATTGCTGAACCGGTTAATGCTGATACGTCAATAGCAGTACTTATTGGTGATTCACTGACCTCCACTTTGAGAACATTACATGGAGCCCATAAAGTAATATCGCGTTCACAATCGGATGTGAGCTTTCACACTTTCAGTCTAACTCAGAATCCTGAAGATGCCAAAGCCGTTATAGATTCTATCAAAACGCTATCCCCCCGCTTGATTCTCACTATTGGAAGCCCAGCTACCAGATTTGCCAAAAAAGAATTGAAAGATATTCCTATTGTCTTTGGTGCAGTGCTTTATCCTGCTCTGTCGGGATTTGTGGAATCCGCCAGCCATCCGGGAGAAAATATCACCGGCGCATCTCTGAATATCCCCACTCATATTCAGTTTAAGTATTTCAAAAAGATTGTGCCGAATATGAGTAAACTCGGGGTGATGTACACAGATGCTACAGCAAGTCTTATTCCACCTGCCAGAGTTGTGGCTCAGGATATGGGATTATCTCTTAAAGCAATTAAGATTGAAAATGAAAAGCAAATACCAACGGCGCTCGATTCTCTCGCAAATAGCGTTGATGGTATCTGGTCAGTAGCTGATCCGGAACTTTTCACTCAGAAATCAACCAGATATATCCTGCTCAATGCTCTTCGTAAAGGTATCCCGTTTATGGGATTCTCTCATTATGTCGTAGAATCGGGAGCTTTATTTGCACTCGATTTTGACTATAAATCCGTTGGCTACCAAGCAGGTAAAATTGCCAACAGAGTACTTGATGGTGAATCTCCGGGGAATATAAGAGTCTCAGTTGCGGACGTTATCTGGTTCCATTATAATGAGAAAACAGCTCATCACATCAATATTGAAATTCCTGAAGGTCTAGTTGCAATAGCCAAGGAGGTGTATCGATGAAACTATTCGAACACTTCCATAGTTTCAAGCTAACAACCAAGTTCGTACTTTCTGTGTCAGCAATGCTCCTCATCAGTATGACAGTAACCAGTATTTATATGACTCAAGGGCAGGCTGAAAGCTATCGCAGGGAGCTATTGACAAAGGGCGAAACCATGATTCATATTCTCTCCGTAAACGCAGAGAGCGGCGTAATCTTTGAATCAAAATATGAGCTCAAAGAACTATTATCGGTTCTTAATAACTTCTCCGACTTCAAATATGCTAATGTTACTAATAATAAAGGCATTATCCTTACCAGTCTGGGTGAGTGGGATGAACGTGACGTTGAAAAATCAAGTCGAATAAATTCTCATGATTTTCGTCATGCCAATTGTCACCAATACTACATTGAACTTAATAACGGCGAAGAATTTATCGAACTGAATACTCCCGTAATATCCCGCAAAGAGAAGCGCAGCAGGGAGACACTGGGAATGACAGGAAGTAATAAATCATCCGGCAGTAAAGAATATACTACAGAAGTGATAGGATCTATCAAACTTATCCTGTCACAGAAATCGGTAAATGAAGCTATCGCGGCATCACGCCGTGGATCTATTTTCACAGCTATTATTGTTCTTGTACTGTCTATTCTGGTTCTTATTGCGCTAATCAGGGTCATTACCAAACCAGTCGGTATGCTGGTGGAGGTAACAGACAAAGTTAGCCGAGGTGATCTCACACAAGAGGTCAATATCAGCCAGAAGGACGAAATTGGTCATCTTGCAAAAACCTTCAATAGAATGATAAAATCGCTGCGGCAATCGCGGGACGAAATCGAGGAATATAATCGAAATCTTGAAGATAAAATTGTCGAACGTACTATTGCTTTGAAGGAAGCCCAATCGCACCTCATCCAGTCTGAGAAAATGGGTGCAATCGGCCAGTTAGCCGCAGGTGTGGCGCATGAGCTCAACAACCCGCTGGGTGGCATTTTGGGATATGCTCAGTTCACTCTGGAGAAGATGCGTAAGGAATCCGCTGAAGAGGATAAAAACAATAATATCGAAGGATATATTCGCTACATATCATATATTGAAACTCAGGTTAAAAGATGCAAGGCAATTGTCCAGAACCTGCTTCGATTCTCCCGTTCGTCCAGCACAGACGAGGTTGGCAAGGTTGATCCAAATAAGACAGTAAAGGACACAATCACCTTTGTAGAGCACCAACTCCGCATGAATAAAATTGCTGTAAAGACTGACCTGACTCCGGAGATGCCTGAAATCCAGGCAAATGAGGGTCAAATCCAGCAGGTTCTTACAAATCTTATCATAAATGCTATGCACGCCTCCTCACATGGATCGGAGATAGCTATTGCAACCAGCTATAGTCCGCCGGTAGGCGAGTTTAAGGGCACTGTGGAATTCAAGGTAAGCGACAAAGGTCACGGAATATCGCCAGAGACTATGAAGAAGATATTCGAACCATTTTTCACGACCAAAGAAGTCGGAAAGGGAACCGGTCTTGGGTTGTCCCTTAGCTATGGAATTATAACAAATCATGGTGGTGAAATAAATGTCGATTCAACTGTTGGGGAAGGCACTACTTTTACAGTGATTCTACCGATTCAGAGAGACTTAGTAAGTGACGATAATACAGCTGGAAAGATATTTTCATCTTAGACTGCAAAAATTGTGATATATATGGAAACTTTAGAAAAACGTTCAATATTAATTGTCGATGACGAAGAGATAATCCGCTCGTTTCTATTTGAGATTCTCAGTGATGATTATGACGTCAGCGTAGTTGGTGATGGCGATGATGCTATTGAGCGGATTAAGAAATGTCGGTACGACCTTATTATCACTGATCTGAAAATGCCGCATGTCTCAGGTGAAGAGGTTGTGAAATTTGCCCGTGAAACCAACTCGGATTACAAGGTAATTGTCATTTCCGGCTTCTCTAGTTTACACACTGTCAGTCAGTCAATAAACAACGGCGCTTGTGCGTTTTTATCAAAGCCTTTTTCCATCAAGGAACTAATACGAACTGTTTCCAACACAATGGAACAATGAAAATGCTAATATGGCAATAGAGCACGGTATGTATATATGAGTAATCCAAAAACTGGCAAAATACAAATTCTCGCTGTCGATGATGAGAGCATTGTTCTTTCGCTAATTTGCGACTCTCTCGAAGACGAAAGCTATGTAATACGCACTGCCGAAAGCGCAACCGACGCTCTCAATATGTTGAAAGACAAACCAGCGGATCTTGTTATCACGGACATCAGAATGCCTGAAATGAATGGCATTGAGATGGTAGAACATATCCATAAAAACTGGCCTGATACAGGTGTTATCTTCATGACCGGATATGCTAATCTCGACAATGCCAAGGATGCCATCAAACATAACGCCATTGATTATATAATGAAGCCCTTTGAACTGACAGAAATTCGACGGTCGGTTAGCAAGGCGGTTGATAAAATTCGCAAGGAATCTGCATACAAAACTTCCGGTGAAAAATTGGAGAGTCTTTCAGATTTCAATCAGATGCTTCAGACAGCAGGGGATCAAATTTCTGTGAGTTCAGCGTCGCTGCATTTTATCATGATGCAGAGTGGGGCAGACTGCGGCACGGTGCTTTATTGGGACAGACCAAAGGGACAATTCCAATGTATCACAATAGTAGATGATAATGTCTCTAAGCGCATTCTATCGGATAAAGCAATAATTGACGCTTTACTTAAGTGCATTTCTGAAAACTTCACAGAACCGCATTTAATCCCCTCTCCAGAAGAACACCCGCTGCATAATTGTATCTCTAATACGAAAATTGTAAATGACATTCTTCCATCATGGTTTCTCGACAAAGGACAAGCGGTTATCGTCCCTATCAAGCGAGCAGATTCCATCTATGGGGTAATCATGATTCCGCCGACAGAAATCTCTCAATCTATCGGTACTGCTAATTTTAACCTTCTAAGCATGGCCGCCAATCAACTGGCGCTTTCACTTGAAAATCTATTTCTTCTCGAAGAAACCCAGAACGCTTACACAAAACTAAAAGAGCTTCAGGATGAAACAATCTCCCTTGAAAAGATGGCAACACGAGGAGAAATGTCAGCCGAAATAGGACACGAGCTAAATAACTTTCTTGGTGTAGTGGCAGGGAACCTCTCTCTCCTTGATGTTCTTCTCAGCAAGAAAGCTTACGACAACATTGATAAACACATGAAGGCAATTTTCAGCCATATTGAACGAATGAAAAGATTCACGTCGAATCTCATGGACCTTTCCAACACAGCATCCAAAAAAGAAATGATAAACTTCAATGACCTTCTTTCTGAAGTTGTCGACTATCTAAAACCGCAAAAGAGATTCAAAGATGTAGTCATCGATTTTGAAAAGGTAGATATGAACATTCCTCTTGAGGCTGATGCTACACATATTCAGCAGCTTCTTTACAATATCTTCAACAATGCTGCCGATGCTACTCGGGGCTGTGAAACTCGTCAGATAACAGCTCGGGTAAATGTTGACAATGACGGGCAACGGTTCAGCATATCCATTGCCGACACAGGAACAGGTATTGAACCGGAACGGCTGTCTCAAATGTTCAACCAGCGGTTCACAACCAAAAAAGATGGTCACGGCTACGGATTAATGGTGTGCAAGCGTATCGTTGACAACCACAACGGTCACCTTAATGTGGATTCCATAGTGGGACAAGGGACGATATTCTTCATTGATTTTCCTTTAGCTGCCACAACAGTCGAGCCAAGCGTGGTTTCCTAAACTAACCTGTCTTGTATTTATTAAGAACCGACAATTATTTTCCTCAAATATTGAGCAAAAAATAATTATAAATTTGCTTAATTTTTTACAAGAAACTCCCGATACAATTAATGTGTGTCATAATGAAACTGTTCATAAACAGCTCAGCCGATATGGCGGCTATGTAAATTGTGAATTGGATGAACCTTTAGAATAAGTGAGATGTATATGGATTTGTCACCAAACGATATTAGAAATTTCGAGTTCGAGCCTCAGATGCGAGGATACAACAAAGACAATGTAAGAGATTTCCTCGAACAGATAGCTACTGCTATGGACAATGCAAAGCAGAAAGAACTGAAGCTGTCCATGGAAATTGATTCATTGAAAACTCAGCTCATCGACCTTCGTCAATATGAAAATACTATCAAGAGCGCCGCCATTGATGCCCGACGCAATGCCGACCTGACTGTTGAAAATGCTAAAAAAGAAGCCAAGCTGATTACCGATCAAGCAAAAATAGAGACAAACGAAATCATTAACTCACGAGCCAGTAAAATCACGAATTTTGAGGAAGAGATTACAAAACTCCAGTTGACCAAGAAATCATATATGACCAAACTGCGCAATCTAATCAAGTCACATCTTGAGACAATTGAAGAGCTGTCGATTGATGATTCTGAAATCAATTCATCTGATGCTGATATTGAAGCTACCAAATCAATAGACCTCACTCATGGTGAATCCGAAACTGCCAATGACGAATCATCTCAATCAGTAACAGATGTCGAACAGTCAGACGACACTACAATCCAGGATGAATCAGGTGATAAACCTGTCGATCCCGAATTGGCTGCCGCTCTCGAGGGCTACAAAGGAAATCATGACCAGACAATAGATAACGATATGACACCAGCCGCATCACCTGATGGTGAAACAGTTGAGATTGCCGCTTTGGGAGATAATGTCCCCGATGGATTTGTTGCAGATAACAGTGTAAAATCCGACAGAAACAGCACAGACAAAATAAAAACCCAGACGCACGATGAAAACGAAATCACAGAACACAATTCCATTGATGTCGACAAGGATAACACTGAGAAGAAAACGTCTATGGACGCAAAAGATCTCGCTAACGAGCTTGATAATGTGGCCGCTAAATTCGAAGAAGAAATGGATAAAGCTGACAAGTTATAGTTAAAAATAGTTCCCCCCATCTAATAAAAAGACCGGCTCAATTGTTATCCCCCCTTGGCCGGTCTTTTTTTACTTTTTCTACTGACTATAAGAATGGTTATGCTATATTCCCACAAGCAAGAACATATAACATTTGCAGCGAAAGGAATTAACTAATGCAGACCATTGAAGAATTTCACAGGATGTCCAATGAAGCCACAGACTATATCAAAAGTCAGGTAAACTTCAAGCCGGAGGTTGGAATTATCCTCGGTACAGGTCTTGGTTCACTCGTTGATGGTATTGAAATGACAGGGACTGTCGACTATGACAAGATTCCCCATTTTCCGGTATCAACAGTTGAATCTCACGCTGGTCGATTGTTGTTTGGTAAACTTCGAGGACATTCAGTTGTTTGTATGCAGGGAAGATTCCACTACTATGAAGGTTACAGTTTTCAACAAATTGCTTTCCCTGTGCGAATACTCAAAAAGCTCGGTATTGAAACACTCATCGTTTCCAACGCCGCCGGCGGTTTAAATCCGAATTTCAAAGCAGGCGATATAATGCTCATAAAAGACCATATTAACTTCTTCCCCGGCAATCCGTTGATTGGTCCCAACGACGACAACTTGGGCGACCGCTTCCCTGATATGTACGAGGTTTACAATCACGAGTATCAGCAACTGGCTAAAGATATCGCACTTCAGCAAAATCTCCCTCTTCAAGAAGGAGTCTATGTCGGCCTGACAGGACCCTGCCTTGAGACAGCTGCTGAGTACCGTATGCTGCGCGGATTTGGAGCCGACGCTGTCGGAATGTCAACTGTGCCGGAAGTGATTACGGCACACCATCAGCATAATAAGGTGCTTGGCTTCTCGATAATTACTGATATGGGACTTCCGGATGCGATGAAACCCTGTTCGCTGGAGAATGTCATAGGCAACGCCACCAAGGCGGAACCCAAACTCCGCGAGTTAATAGCAGGGTGTGTGGAGAGGATGTAGGGAAGGTTTGACTTTTGCTCTCCCCCGCCGTACCATAAGCATAGGAGTGTTCGAGCATAACCAAAGGATAAAGATACAAATATGAGTGATAATAGATTTGACATTAGACCTTCTGCCTGGGATGGGCAGTTCTACCCCAAACAGCCCAGCGAGCTGGTTAATACCATCGCTACGATGTTTTCCGAAGTTCAGAAAATTCCTGTCAAGGGGCATCCTCAGGCTTTGATAGTTCCACACGCCGGTTATATCTATTCTGGCAAAACCGCCGCTTATGCTTACAAACTGCTTGAGGGAGAACAATTCAGGAAGATTCTTCTAAACCCGGTGTTTCCACTGTGAGATCATATTGGGATGAACTCCATGTTTGGCCGAAAGCTCGGACATCGTATGCGCTCCAGTTAATGCTTCAAGCGCTA
>JAYEIF010000227.1:0-8140 GCA_034659895.1 Candidatus Zixiibacteriota bacterium | reverse complement strand
GCATGTTTTGTATTGTTTCAAGTGAAAGGGTTTTGTTATGAATAGCTTCCCGATTTCATCGGGACACCGATTTAATCTGGATACTTGATAAACATTCTACACGCGTAGCAGCGGGGCTTGTCTCCGCCCTGCCTGTCGCAGACAGGTGTGTGTATAGAAACGGGCGACACAAGGCCGCCCGCTACGCGCCCGCCAAAGGCGGGGAGATTGTGGTACATAATAACTAATTATTCAGCAAGCCCTAAGTATTACAATATCTCAGCTAACTGTGAAACTTGGTAATCTCAAAAGCTCTTGACAAGGCTGGCTGAGAGAATAAATTACTACAATGTCGCACGACAAACACCAGGCATTTTTTGATCAAATGGCTGCGGAATGGGATCTAATGTTCACCTCGGTTGACATGGAATTCCTATCCTATATTGTTGATAAACTTCCAGTTGCTCAGGGGATGGATATTCTCGATCTTGGTTGTGGTACCGGTGTTCTTTTTGATTTGCTAAGACGAAGAGTAACAGATACCGGTTCCATTATCGGCGTGGATTTCTCGTTGGAAATGACACGGTTAGCGCATCGGAATTTCCCTTTTGCTAATGTAAATGTGGTTAGAACGGATGCGCTGATGTTGCCGTTTGCCGATTCCACTTTTGATATGGCTGTAGTATTTGCTGCCTTTCCACATTTTACTGATCAACAGAAAGCTATTGATGAAGTACACCGTGTCTTGAAAAACAAAGCGAGTTTCTTTATCATTCATCTGGACTCCTCCAGAGAAATTTCAGAGATACACAAAAAGATTGGCGGTGTAGTAGAGAACGATGAAATGCCCAATTCCGATAAAATGCGTGAGATGTTTGATAGTAACCGGTTTATCAATGTTACCATAGAAGATCGCCCCGGTTTGTACTTCGCCTCTGCTACTAACCTTAAACGGTCACAGATACCAAAATCATGACGCTCGTTTCCCGAACCCGTTTTATTGCCCACACTGCTCTCTACTTAGCTCTGGGGGTGCTTTTGCCTATAGGTTTTCATTCCTTTGGTGTGGGCGGACGGATATTTCTTCCAATGCACATTCCAGTCCTTCTGGCGGGGTTTCTGGCTGGTCCGTGGAGCGGTCTCGCGGTAGGGCTCTTAGCTCCCGGATTATCATACCTATTGACAGGAATGCCTCCCACTTATGCAGTTCCACTAATGTCTCTGGAGCTGCCAATTTACGGTTTTGTAGCAGGCATCGCTTATAGAAAACTTCATTTAAACATCTACCTTGCTCTTGTCATTGCAATGTTGTTAGGTCGTCTGATGTTTGCATTTGGCTTATTGATACTTGGACGGTTTATGGATTTGCCTTACACAGCTATTCAATTTATCGCCGCCGGTGGAGCCGTTTGGACCGGTTTCCCGGGGATATTGATTCAGTTGGTAATAATTCCAATCATTGTCGCCGCTGTCAGGCGTAGCCGTGGATACATCTGAGGAAACTTCGTTTAAGCCTTCCTTGCTAAGTCTTGATTACAGTAACTTCTCCGCAAGTGACAGCGATTGCCCGACCTTCTCTCTCAACGATTAGCGCCCCATTTGCATTTATGTCGGTGGCTGTTCCCTCAATTATTCCGTTACCCGAGGTAAGCTTTATTTGTCGGCCTCTGAGATAAGAATAGCGGCGTAGCTGTTCAACACAGCAATTGAGCCCTTCACGACAGAAGGCAATATATTTAGATTCAAAACACTCAAGGAACTGTTGAACCAGACCGATGCGCTTGACAATATGACCGCAGGCAATTCGCACAGAAGTTGCCAAATCGCTTATTTCTGGCGGAAAATCTGAAATTTCGTGATTGATATTAATTCCCACTCCTACTACCAGATGCTGAATACGGTTTCCATCTGTAGATAGTTCAGTCAGGATGCCCGCGACTTTTTTACCTTCGATATAAACATCATTTGGCCATTTTATTAGCGCTTCTATGTTGCAATATGATTGCAAACATTCAACCAAAGCAAGAGCTGTCAGAAGAGAAACTCCGGGAGCCTTATCTGGTGTGAACGCAGGCCTCAGTATGATAGACATATATGCTCCGGATAATGGCGCCGAGTGCCAATAGCGACCAAGTCGCCCGCGCCCCTTGGTTTGTTCTTCAGCAATTACCAATGTTCCATCGGCAGCTCCTTCAGCTGTGCGTTTGGCAGCTAAATCGTTGGTGGAACCAACTTTACGGTAAGCGAGGATTTGTTTGCCAATAAACTCCGTATTGAGTCCGTAACTAATCTCTGTTTCTGTCAGGGTGTCGGGTGTTGCTGTAAGGCAGGCATCTGTGGGAGTTATGGTAATATTATAGCCCCAATTCTCAAGTTGGTTAAGAGCCGATCGTATTTGGTGGGTACTTGCTTTGAAGTTATTGGTAAAATGACTTAGAGGAACAATGCGACCTAAAGGATTTCTTAATAACAGCAGTATGTCCTCGGCGAGTTTATCTATGGTGGGTTGGTTCATGGAGCGGCTATTCCACGATGCGCATGCTCAGGTCTGAGGCAGGAACGGAGTGTGTCAGAGCACCGATAGAAATAAAGTCAACGCCGGTTGAGGCGACTTCGGATACATTTTCAAGAGTAACATTGCCGGAAGCTTCCAGCTTGATGTCCGGGTTCAATTCTCGCGCAAGGTTTACAAGATTCCGGAGATTATCGAGAGATTGATTGTCTAATAGTAAGCGGTTGACACTTGCTGATATTGCTTCCTTAAGCTGAGAAGGCGAAGTAACTTCAACTTCAATCTCGATCTGTGTTCCATTGCGTCCAAACTGGTTTGAGAAATCAGGAGCAGTGAGGAACTTGCGTGTTCTGTTAACTGCCTGCGATATTGAGCCGGCGGCGGCTATATGATTATCCTTTATCAGAACCATATCATATAGGCCATACCGATGATTGACACCGCCTCCGTGAACCACAGCTTCTTTTTCCAGAAACCGCCATCCGGGTGTGGTTTTGCGAGTGTCGAGAATTCGGCACTTACTTCCGCGAACTTTATCTACAAACCTTTCGGTCAAAGTAGCTATTCCACTAAGATGTGCCAGAAAATTGAGAGCTACTCTTTCAGAGGCAAGTAGAGTCTGATTGAGACCATTGATTTCGACAATAGTATCGCCCGCTTTGAAGCTGTCGCCGTCTTTAAGAAGCGTTCGAACTTCATTATCAGAATCGACAATCTGGAAAACCAAAAGTGTCGGCTTTGACCCTGACAGGACACCCTCAGACTTGGCAATTATTTTTGCTCGGACTTTCTTCGGCTCAAAACAGGCACGAGATGTGATATCGCCGGGACCTATATCTTCCTCAAGAGCAGTTTTGACCAAGTCGCTTACACTTTGATTAAAATCCAACATAAGATAAAGACAATAAAGTTCATCCAATTTGTCAATTGGCAATGCAATAATAAGTGATTATATTCAACTTATGAGAAATTCAAATTATCATTCGAATAACAGAATAGCCATCATTGGTTATGGCTCTCAGGGACGCGCAGTTTCCCTTAATCTACGTGATTCCGGTTATGATATAGTTGTTGGACTTCGAGAGGACTCGCCATCGATAGAGATTGCGAAGAAGGACAATGTCCCGACAATTGCAACAGTTACTGAAGCGGTAAGTACTGCAGATGTTATCTGCTTTGCCTTTCCGGATCATCTCCACGAGCAAGTCTATCGTAAAGATATCAAGTCGAATCTAAACAAGAACTCTACGCTGTTGTTTCTTCACGGTTTGTCTATTCACTTTGGTTTTGTGCAGCCGCCTGAATATACCGATGTTATTCTTGTGGCGCCCCACGCTCCCGGGGATGCTGTCCGTGAGAAGTATACCGGCGACAGATCCGTCTCAGCTTTCTATGGAGTGTATCAAGACTCGAGTGGGCATGCTGAGCAAACCGCTATTGATGTTGCGATGGGTTTTGGTATTCAGAAACGCTGGTTGGTCAGGACTTCATTTGAGCACGAGGCGGTCGGTGATCTGTTTGGCGAGCAGGCGGTGCTCTGTGGCGGGTTGGCATCACTTGTCAAAAATGGATTTGATGTTCTTGTAGAAAATGGCATTCCGGCGGAAAATGCCTATCTGGAAGTCGCCCATCAACTTGACTTGATTGTCGATCTTATCAAAAAGGACGGTATCGAGGGTATGCTACGCCGAATATCAGTGGCGGCCAGGTTTGGTTCTTTGTACACCGGTCCCAAAATTATCAATAGCGCTACCAGGGCGAGGATGCAAACTGCTTTCGATAGAATCCGCACTGGCAATTTTACTGACCACTTAAGAAAAATGACTCCAAAAGAAATTGATGAGTTAAATGAAGCCTGTGCGGAGATGTCTGACCCGCGTTTTGAGAATGTTATCCGAAAATATACAAGCTAAACTGGCGCATCAAACAAGTTGACGGCTGATTGAGGGCAAGTTAGCTTTCAGTATATGAATAAGATAGTTAGCAGACTTCGCCTGGTGGCGGTTATACTGGTATTGTTTTTAGCGGGTTTCTTCCTTTGGGAGGTTTTCAGACCTGTTACTACCATTGATAAGCTCGCCGCCATTATCCACCTTGAAGACAGCCGGGAGCTTTCAGAAGAGTTGAGACAATACCTCGAAGACGGCAATCCGAAAGTGCGCGCTCGAGCGGCGTTGGCGATAGGTCGTATAGGGGATAAACAAGCTGGACAGTTGTTAATGGGAATGCTGGAAGATTCCGTTTGGAATGTAACTTCAACCGCCGCTTTTGCCATAGGGCTGACTGGTAATAAGGATCTGGCAATGCCGCTTCTTGATTATGCCAATGAGTGTCCCGCTGCGATTGCAGTCACGGCTGTAGAGGCTGCCGGCCGTCTGGCTGATAGCAGTATGACAGAAGAAATCTTCCAGATATTGACATTTCTCAATCATCCCTCGCCCAATATACGAGAAGCTGCAATAATGGCGCTTTTTCGCGCAGGCGCAAGGGAAACTACCTCTCAGGTGCTCAATTCTCTTGAAAATGAAACAGACAATATCGTGAAAAACGCAGGCTTGTATATGCTTTCTCGATTTCATGTTCCAGAAGCGTTTGATTTCTTTGTGTATTATCTTGGTAATCCTAATCCATACTTGCGAAAACTGGCAGTGCGAGGATTAAGCCGCACCAAATTGACTGAGGCTGATAAGTATCTTAATATCGCTCTTAACGATGTTAATCGTTATGTAGTAGCTCAGGCGATTAGTTCAATCAGCTCTGGGCGGAAAAAAGCTTCAGCGGAAAATCTCCGCCACAAGCTCAAGACCGAACAAGATGAGAAGCTTATTGTAGCTCTGATTAATGCTCTCCACCAGCTCGCTGATTCCACAGGTGTGGAAATTGCCAGAAAACGGTCAGCCGAGCGACTCTCTCCAAATATAACTGCCGCTACTGTCAATTATGCTGTGTCGATTCTGAAAGATAGAGCCTATAATTATGTTGACTCGCTCTCTCGTGAGGATGATCAAACAATTAAATCTGCCTGCGCCGAAGCACTTGCGGAAATTGATAAAAAGAATGTAGTTCCTCGGCTTGTAGTGCTTTTCAAAGATAATAATCCATCTGTTCGAGCGACGGCTTTTACTTCTCTGGTCGAGGTCAACAGCGACAATATCAATTTCTATATCGATCAGGCTCTTTACGACAGCGATTATGTTGTCAACGCTCTTGCTGTTGATAAGATTGGTAAATGGAAAATTTCTAAATATCTACCTGCCTTGCATACTATTATGTTGCGCAGTCCTAATATAAATGTCGATTTAAGGCGGTCGCTAATAGATGCAATGCAATCTTTTGTTGTCGAAGAACCTCGAGATTCGCTCGCTATGGAAATACTGAGAATTGGGCTTGTTGATCCTGATTATGTTGTTCGGCGCGACGCCCATGAAATCCAAAAAAAACTGCCGAGCAGTTTACAAAAAACAGTTACTTCTCTTACTGCCAAAACACGAATTAGCAAAGCAAAGATAAAACGCTCATTGAACAAATATGAAACAAATCCATTTGCGACAATCGTAACATCAAAAGGTGAAATTGAGATTGTGTTGTATTTTGATAAGGCTCCATTGACCGTTCTTAATTTCATTGATCTTGCCGAGCGAGGGTTTTACGAAGATTTGAGTTTTCACAGAGTTATTCCCGGCTTTGTCGTTCAGGGCGGCGACCCGCGCGGAGATGGTTGGGGAGGAACCGATTACTATATTCGCTGTGAATACTCCGATGAACCATACAAGCGAGGCACATTGGGAATTGCCACTTCCGGCAAAGATACAGGCGGCTCACAATTCTTTTTTACTCTTATGCCACAACCACATCTTGAAGGGAGATATACTGTTTTTGGACAGGTGCTATACGGAATGGAAGTTGTTGACAGCATAGTTGAGGGTGATGTCATCAAGAATATTCATATTTACAGGAAATCCCGATGAAGGCAGTGTTTGGTTGGATGACGGTTGCTGTGTTAATGATGCTTACAATAAGCGCAGATGCTCGGCAGCCAGCAGTTGGGATTGATCCGAAAGCTCTCATAGAACAGATTGTCAGCGTGGCGAAAAGACAGCGAGAGCAAATTAAAGATGTAGTTTTTGAAACTGAGTTTTTCAGTGGTGAGAATGATAATAATACTTCTCAGGTGGAATCCCGTTTTGTTAAAAAAGTTTATCTGAAGTTTTTTGACGATACCACATGGTTTCATCAAGAGTATCTTGAGTATTACAAAAATGGTAAATTACAATCGCCGGAAAAACGTGACAAAAAAGCTGCCGAGATAATAAAGAAAAATCACAAACGACAAGCTGGGGATATCTCACGTTCGGTACTTTTACCATTCTATCCGGAGTTGAAGAAAAACTACGACATTACATACGATGGAGTAACCGAGGACAAGATAGACGGCTATATATGTCACAAATTCACCGTTCACTCGAAAGTGGAAGAACAATCATATATCAATGGTGATTTTTTCTTTGAAGCAGAGACTTTTCATTTGGTACGTGTGGATTTCACTCCGACAAAATTGACACAGAGTCTTTCCTATAGTCTTCGAACACTGGATATTTCAATCCGTTATGATTCTTCTCCCGATGGATTCTGGTTTCCTCGCCAAATTGATATTAAAGGAAAGGGGAAGACTTCTTTTCTTTTTGGGGTGGAATTTGCCACCACTGAATATCTCCGCAATCCCAAAATAAATACAAACCTGTCCAACGAACTGTTTGAGGTTGATTATGACAAATGATGGAAATTTTAGAACACACATCGTAAAAGTCGATATTCCCGAGGGATTAAACATCATTTTCGGGATGTCGCATTTTATTAAAACTGTGGAGGATATGTACGAGACACTGGCGGAGTCATCGCCAAGCTTGAAATTTGGCATTGCTTTTTGTGAGGCATCTCAAAAAAGACTTATCCGAACTGATGGCAACAATACTGATTTAATCAAGCTCGCATCTGAAACAGCATTTAATATTGGCTGTGGACACAGCTTTGTCGTATTTATTAAAGATGGATTCCCTGTCAATGTTCTTAACCGTATCAAGAATGTCAGCGAAGTTATTCATGTTTTCTGCGCCACTGCAAATCCTCTTGAAATTATTGTAGCCGAAACTGATTTAGGGCGTGGTGTGTTGACAGTAGTGGACGGACAAACACCGCTTGGTATTGAAACAGATAAAGATAAAAAGGAACGAGCAGCTTTACTCCGCACAATCGGCTACAAGCGGTAAAATTATTGCTGCCATCATACTGTGCGGTAAAAAGGAGAATTTCTATGCGTTTTGAACTCGAAAAATCACCAACTGAAAAAATCATTATTGAAGACAAGGAATACAAAGGGCACGAACTGGTATCTCTGAGAATATACTTCCAATCCAAAGAGGACGAGTGGCTTCCTACGAAGAAGGGTGTAACATTCCGCCGTGACCAACTTGATGATGTCCTTGACTCATTGCAAAAAATCAAAAATGAAAAGTGAGAGTAGAAAATTAGGGTCTGCTGAATAAAGTACCTGTCCGCTCGACAGGCGGGTAAGTTCTTTGTTCATAAATAGATAAGCATGTTTTGTATTGTTTCAAGTGAAAGGGTTTTGTTATAAATAGCTTAAAAGGC
>JAYEIF010000226.1:0-8141 GCA_034659895.1 Candidatus Zixiibacteriota bacterium | reverse complement strand
ATCAAGTGCAAGCCTTTTAAGCTATTTATAACAAAACCCTTTCACTTGAAACAATACAAAACATGCTTATCTATTTATGAACAAAGAACTTACCCGCCTGTCGAGCGGACAGGTACTTTATTCAGCATACCCTAAATAGGACCTGCCATAAATACCAGCGTAGATCTAAAATATAAAAGACCTATGCCTTGTTAATGGAAGACTATATTACTGTTAAATCAGCGGTTTTTTGGTCTTCTTATATGCATCCCTCCAAATCTTTTCTTGACTGTTAATTGATGGTCTGATATTATCCAGTTAACACAAAGATTGTAAGTGAGGTTTTAGCTGTGATTTACGGTATCATCTTGGCTGGTGGAAAAGGCGAACGTTTTTGGCCACTCTCCCGGGAAAAACGACCAAAGCAATTTCTCAAGCTCACATCCGAGAAGATGATGCTTGAGGAAACAATCGATCGAATTCTTCCTCTGATTCCTATGGAACGGATACGCATCGTTACAGGGGAACAGATGAAAACACAAATTCTCGAGAACATCCCTAACATTACCGAAAACCATATCCTCAGTGAACCAATTGGCCGCAACACTGCTCCAGCTATCGGACTGGCAGCAGCTCATCTTTATAGGGCCGACCCTGAAGCTGTTATGGTGGTGTTGTCCTCCGATCATCTTATCCGTCCAGCAGAAAAACTGCTTAGTATTCTCGAAATTGCTACACGGACTGCGGCCAGCGATGATGTCCTTATTACAATCGGCATTGTACCTACACGTCCGGAGACAGCGTATGGCTACATAAAAATGGGCGACCTTCATCAAAAAGATAATGGCTACGAAATACATAAAGTTTCAACTTTTACAGAAAAACCCAATGCCATCGCAGCAAGTGAGTATTATTACAGTAATGACTACCTGTGGAACAGTGGAATGTTCGTATGGTCGGCGAAAACCATCTTGCAGACTATGAGAGAGTGTGACCCACAGTTGGGGGAAAGACTTGATACTTATATTGAGAAAGTGGGCACTGACAGCGAAGATGCTGCCCGTAATGAATTCTATGAACAGGCAAGTAATATCTCAATCGACTTTGCTGTTTTAGAAAAAGCTTCAAATGTATTTACAATTAAAGCCGACATCATATGGGATGATGTTGGAGGCTGGCGATCGCTTGAGCGGTATAAAGAATTAGACCGAGAAAACAATGTGGTGACAGGACAAGCTATTATCGAGGACACCTATGAAACAACGGTGTGCAACTATTCTGATGGAATTATTGCCTGCCTTGGGGTATCGGACTTGGTTATAGTCCGTGTAGATGATATTACGCTGGTTACTCATCGCAGTAAAGCCCATGAAATTAAAAAATTGCTGGCAAGGTTGAATGAGAATGAGGACACTAAAAAATATCTTTAGACTTATCCTAATTGTAACCGTAGCTGTTATCCTTGTCGGTTGCCATCAGCAAGCGTCTGTTGGGGATGAGGATTTACAGGAAGAGCAGACTTCTCCAGAGCAGTATCAACGCTTTGACCCTCTTGATCTGCCTGCTGATAAAGAAATTGTACCTGAAGCATATTCTATGAATATTGATCTCACACATCCAAATACAATAGTAACAAGCGACCGTTCTAGTGCTTATACAGCAGGGGCTATGAGTGAGGATGTTCCGCTTGATTTTGACAGTGTAAACAGTCAGGCTTTCCGTATCCAGATTCTTACAAGCAAGGTGTTTGGCAAGGCTCAGAAGGCTGTAAAGGTTGCTGAAGAGATTTTTGACAGACCTGTTTATCTTGATTATGAAGTGCCGTATTTCAAGGTACGTGTTGGTAGTTTCCATGATCGGGATCAAGCTGAGGACTATATGATGCGTGCTCGAGCAGCTGGTTACAAGGAAGCTTGGATAGTGGTAACAAATGTGGAAGTCAAGGAAGCCAAGCCGCTTTATTTTGATAATCCATTTCCAGTATATAGTGACAGTACCGATGAGAACGACTCCCCAGATACATTATTCAAGTCCGAAGATGAACCGGTGACAGATGGTTGAACCGAACATCAAACATATTGCCACAAATGTGCCGTCATCATCACTTATGGACTATGCAGCAACAGTACTTAAAGATGGAGGGATTGTGGTGGCTCCCACAGAGACCCGGTACGGTCTTCTGGTGAGAGCTGACCAAATGCCGCCTATCAAGCGGTTGTATGAAATTAAGAAACGTTCCCTTGATGAACCAATAGCGGTGTTTGTCGGTAGCATTGAATTAATGATGCACTATGCCGACCTTAATCCTCTGATACAGCGGATAGCACGATTATTTTTGCCGGGACCCGTAACTTTGGTTATTCCAGCCGTTTGGAATTTTCTCGATCCTATCGTGCGCGATGGTAAGGTAGGCTTAAGAGTATCATCATCACAGGTAATTCAGGAGATTATGCAACGTGTAAACTTTCCGGTAAGTGCTACTTCGGCTAACCTCAGTGGTAAAGCCACTGCAGGGAAAATCAGAGAGATATTTGATATATTCAGCGATGCTGTTGATTTGTATCTTGATGCTGGCTCTCTCGATAATCAAGTATCAACAGTAGTTGATTGCAGCAATGAACAACTTGTAGTATTAAGAGAAGGCGCTGTAAGTTCAGCCGATATAAAGGCGGCTGCAAAGGGAGTAATGGAATGAGCCAGAGGTTTGTGATATTGTTTGTGTGTACCGGCAATACCTGTCGGTCACCGATGGCGGAGGGTGGTTTGCGCGTTTTGCTACAGAAAGAACACCCCGACAAGTTTGATATTATTTCGGCCGGTACTGGTGCGGCTATAGGTTTTCCTGCAACCATGTATGCAATAGAAGCTTCCAAGATTTGGGATGCTGATATCTCCGAACATAAATCTCGCCCGCTGACAGCCGAACTGGTGGATCGCGCAGATTTGATTTTTGGCATGTCAACATCACATATTAAAGAAATTCGTCGTCTTGGGGATAATGCCGAGGCAAAATCATTTCTTCTAAAGAGCTTCCCGAATAACAACCCCGAGGGTGAGGAAGTTGAGGACCCTATTGGTCAGCCACTGGATCGTTACAATGAAACTTTTCTTGAGATTGGAGAATCTCTCGGAAAACATCTTCAGGAAATAATAAAACGAATTGATGAGAAAATCAATGCCACCTAAATCAAAAATTGGAACATTCTTTATATCTTTACTTATCGTAGTAGGTATTATCCCATTGGGTTATTTTGCCAAGGTAGAATTTGAAGTAGCACAAGCGGCTGGAGATACTCTATCCGACAGTACAATGACAGTTAATGCGATGGATCGCATTATCGACAATGTCGCCTTCGGCATCGACGAGAAACTTTCTTTTGACATCAATTACGGTTTTATAAATGCAGGAACTGCGACTATGGAAGTAGAGGAACTTATCGAATATAAAAAACGTCCCTGCTACAAAATTGTTACACGGGCTATGTCGAACAGTTTCTTTTCTTCATTTTATAAGGTTGATGACAGGGTTGAATCTATAATGGATGCAAAAGGTTTATTTAGTTGGCGTTTTGAAAAGAACTTGCGTGAAGGTAATTACCGTTCAGACAGGAAGCATGAGTTCGATCCAACCAAAAACCTTGTTTACTATAAGAAAGACACAATCGAAGCACCTACAGTGATTCAGGATGCTATTTCAGTACTCTATTGGTTTCGTACCCAAAAGATAAAAACAGGCGAGTCTATTTTTGTAGATAATTTTACCGACGGCAAGCTCTATTCGATGAAGATTAAGGTACTGAAAGAGGAAACTATCACAGTTGAAGCCGGTACGTTCGATTGCCTTGTGGTTGAACCGCTAATAAAATCAGTAGGGGTATTTAAGCATAAGGGCAAACTTAAGGTGTGGCTCACTAATGATAGGGTTAAAATGCCGGTATTGATGAAGTCGAAGATATTGGTTGGATCAATATCGGCAGAACTGACTGATTACCAACTCGGTGATATTAGTGTATTCTAATTATGTCCTCTAAACCAAAACCATCGCCAATTGATCTGAATAAGGTAAAGCGACGTCCTTACTCCACCCGTCCCAATAAGACTGATGTTGAAGCTTTTGGACGCCCAATGGAAAAGCTCGACGGAGTCGATTTCTTCGAGTCATTACCAAACTTTCTCAAAGCTGCCGATTTTAAGGAATATCTCGAGGCTGTAGCTCTTGCTCGCCAAAATGACAAGCCTTTTCACATGCTTTTTGGCGCTCATTCAATAAAGGTTGGCTTGGGACCTGTTATTATTGACCTGATGCAGCGTAACATTGTGACCGGACTCTCATTTCACTGCGCTGGTATTATCCATGATCTGGAGCTGGCATTTTTTGGCGGAACTTCCGAAGATGTTCAGGCTGGTTTGATGGATGGCTCATTTGGCATGGTGAAGGAAACAGCGGAACTATTTGCAGGGGCGACCGATGTTGCGGCAAGTCGCGGTATTGGATTGGGAGAAGCTGTTGGACTTTTTATTAATGAGAGCAACGCCAAATATAGAAATCTATCAGTTTTTGGGGCTAGTCAAGCTATGGGTTTGCCTGTAACTGTCCATGTTGGTATCGGAACCGACATCGTAGCGCAACACCCTGAGTTTGATGCTGCTGCAGTGGCTGCGGCCTCACATCTGGATTTTCGCACCATGTGTTCCATCTGCAGTGAAATTGATAATGGAGGAGTAGTTGCAAATATCGGCTCAGCAGTTATATTACCAGAAGTTTTCCTGAAGGCGCTGACAGTAGCGCGCAACATAGCCGGTAAGGCCGGTCATTTGACGACCGCCAATTTTGATATGATCACTCACTATCGTCCGATAGAGAATGTGGTCAATCGTCCAACACATAAAATTGGACGAGGGTTCAACTTTGTCGGTCATCACGAAATTATGGTGCCGTTGCTGGCATGGGGTCTTCGACGTGTGTGCAAATGAAATTGAGTATCGGAGTTTACTATGGCAAAGCTGGTTGAATGTGTACCAAATTTTTCTGAAGGACGTCGCCCTGAAGTTATCGACGCCATCTGTAACGCAATTACTTCTATCGAGGGAGTAACGCTTCTTGACAAAGAAATGGATTACGACCATAATCGTGCGGTTGTAACATTTGTTAGCCATCCCTCTCTGGCTGTCGATGCCGCTTTCGAAGGTTATAAAAAAGCCGCTGAACTAATCGACATGACCACTCATTCAGGGGAACATCCTCGCATGGGAGCCTGCGATGTTTGCCCCTTTATTCCAATTCAAGACATGGAAATTGATGATGCTGTTGAGTTAGCTAATCAACTCGGCAAGCGCGTCGGCGATGAATTACAGATTCCTGTCTATCTTTATGAGGATGCGGCTTCTACTCCTAAACGGAGAAATCTGGCGAAAGTGCGCAAAGGCGAATATGAAGGAATGAGTAAAGCCATCGGAACCGACCCCGCTCGCAAGCCGGATTACGGTCCAAACAAGATGAATCTAAAAGCCGGAGCAACTGCAATTGGTGTTCGTTTCCCATTGGTAGCTTATAATGTCTATTTGGGGACGAACAATAAGGATATTGCTGATAAAGTTGCTGATGCTGTCCGGTCGCTAAAAGGTGGCTACCGTTATGTAAAAGCCCTTGGTTTTGAGATAAAGGAACGCAATCAGGTACAGATATCGATGAACCTTGTAAACTATCCCAAGACACCTATTTTTCGAGTCTTTGAAACAATTAAATCTGAGGCTGCCCGTTATGGTGTGGCTGTAACTTCTTCCGAGATCATTGGACTGGTGCCAAACGATGCTATGCTGGCGGTGTCTGATTTCTATCTGCGACTGGAAAATTTCTCCAAAGCTCAGGTTTTGGAAGAGAAACTGTCTTCGGCTGACAGTTCAGCTAATGTAAAAGAGACTTTCTATGATGAAGTAGCTTCTTCATCGCCCGCTCCGGGTGGTGGCTCAGTGGCGGCTTCGGCTGGAGCTTTGGCTGGTGCATTGTCAGCTATGGTTGCCAGACTCACAGTCGGGAAAAAGCAGTATAAGAGTGTCAAGGAAGAGTTATCTGATGTTCGCGATAAAGCAGATGTTCTTCGTAGCGAACTTGAAACACTTATCACAACTGATATGGAAGCTTTTAATAAAGTAATGGAAAGTTTCAAACTGCCCAAAGGCACCGATGAACAAGCAATAGAGCGCGACAAGGCAATAGAAGAGGCTAATAAAGAAGCTGCGCAAGTTCCATTGACCGTTATGAAGAAATCGCTCGAGGTAATGAAATTAGCTCAAATTGTTGCCCAAAAAGGCAACGAGAACTCAATCACCGACGCCGGTGTGGCTGGACTTATGGGAATGGCTGCTGTCGATGGCGCTGGTTACAATGTGCGCATTAATCTGACTTCGGTTAATGACAAGGAATTTGTAACAAAACTTAAGGGAGAAGTAGAAACAGTTACAAAGGATGCACAAACGGCTGATAAAGTTATTCGGGATCTTGTTGAAAGTAAAATGTAGATGAAGCGTTTTGTTGACCTTCATATTCACACAAATTGTTCAGATGGGACATTTTCCCCATCGGAAGTACTTGAGGTTGCTCGACACAAGGAGTTGACAGCTTTTTCAATAGCGGATCATGATACTATTCGCGGGTATGAAACTGCCCGTGATTTGGTAACAAAAGATGACCCTGAATTGGTCCCGGGGTTGGAACTGTCAGTAAATAGTGGCAATTCCGATATTCATTTGCTGGCTTACTATTTTAATCCGGATCACGAGCCATTAAAAGAAGTACTTAACGAACTTTGCGAATTTCGGAACCAACGAGCTGGATTTATAGTAAAAAAACTAAATGAAATGGGAATCAATATCACACTTGATGATGTTACAATGACTGCCGGAAATGTCGCCATTGGACGTCCACATATTGCTACTGCTATGCACAATAAAGGTGAAGTGGCAAGCTATCAACTGGCTTTTGATAAATACATCGGTAACGGCAAACCTGCTTTTGTTCCAAAGAAAGACTTCACTCCCAAGCAAGCCATTTCTCTTATTCATAATGCTGGAGGTATAACGGTGCTGGCTCATCCTGTAATAGAAGAAACATTTCGGCATTTGGAGATGCTGATTGAGCTGGGGCTTGATGGGATTGAAATTTATCATCCAGCTCACAAGCAAATCCATATCGACAAATTCAAGCATCTTGCTGAGCGCTTTCGTTTGGTTATGACCGGTGGCTCCGATTTCCACGGACTTGATGGCAAGCATGGAAATATCGGGTCGCAACACGTGCCGGAGGAATTAATGATGCCGCTTAAACAATGTGCCCAACAACGAAAGGAAAAAACGTGAGAGACTTTCGTATTCTGTTTACTGTTTTATTGATAAGTTTTGTGTGGATTACATCCGCCAACGCCATTTCCCCTGAGCGCCAGCGCGAGATCATTGAAAACTTTATGTACGTCACAGGCCAGCTCGAAGAACGTCCTGGGCAAGTTTTGACCGACGAAGATGGCAAACCGCTCCCTATTAAGTGTGGTACATCAGCCATCGCCGACTTCATACTTAACCGCGATAAGCTGGATGAGGGATTGATGAAATCGCTTGGGGTACAAGTTTATGACCGTCCTCCACTCATAGATGAACAAACCTATGATACGCCTGATGGCTTCTTCAAAATCCACTATTCAACCGTCGGTAACGATTCCGTATATAAAGCGAGTGTCGATAATGCTCCTGCAAACGGTATTCCGGATTATGTTGACAGCGTGGCATGGATATGTGATTCTGTCTATAATCATATTGTCAATGTGCTTGGTTATCCATCCCCGCCCACTGATGGTTTCTATGACACATTAAGCGGTGACAGTCTATACGATGTGTATCTATCAGACTTGTACAGTGGCATGTATGGACAGACGTGGATTGATAATTTCGCTGAAGGAGAAGAAGGCGGTCAGCGAGTAACATCGTTTATCGAAATTGATAAGGATTACCAGGGCCTATCAATGTATGTAGACTGTCCGGTTGATGCAGCGCGTGTAACGATAGCTCACGAATTTTTCCATGCAGTTCAGTTTGGTATCGATTTTACTGAGACCGAATTATTTATCAGGAACACCACTCCCCCCGATACAACAGTGGCTCGGTACTGGATG
>JAYEIF010000225.1:5039-8186 GCA_034659895.1 Candidatus Zixiibacteriota bacterium | reverse complement strand
CCTTTTAAGCTATTTATAACAAAACCCTTTCACTTGAAACAATACAAAACATGCTTATCTATTTATGAACAAAGAACTTACCCGCCTGTCGAGCGGACAGGTACTTTATTCAGCAGACCCTACTTAATCTTTTCCTTAAGTTCGTCATTTTCATATAGTTCTTCTTTTTTCACATTCCCGGTTTCATCCCATTCAATTAATTTGCCATGACGTTCACCATTCTTAAAATCTATTGAGAGCATCATCTGGCCGTTTTCATGCCAAAAGATAACCTTGCCATCAGGTTCACCGTTCTTATAAGTCTTTTCTGAACGTTTCTGGCCATCTTCATACCAGTCAGTACTTAAACTATCCAGTTTCCCGTTTACATATTTACTTTCAGATGATTTCTGGCCGTTAGGGTACCAATCTATAAATATTCCATGCTCCTTATCATCCACATAGTACCACTCGGAAGCAATTTTCCCATCATTATGATAACCGTTAAAAACTCCCTGTTTCAGTCCGTTCACGTAGGTGCTTTTATAGTATATGTTGTTTTCTTTCTCGCCATAATAGCCTATCCATGTGCCATGTTTCTGACCGTTTACATATTCGCCTTCTACCGTTTTATTGCCGTTGGAAACCCACTCGGTGTATTTACCATGTTTAATGTAATCTCCATCGGCATTCTTGATTTCAGTGTATTGCTTAAGCAGGGTACCGTTGATATCTTTCTCTTCGCGAGTAACAGTATCAGGTTCTTCGGGAGTAATTGATTCAACCAGCTCGCCATTTACGTATTTATCATTTTTAGTTATATTGCCTTTTTTGTCCCAACTAATCCATTTGCCATGAATTACTCCATTGACGTAGTCAACCTCGGAAACCTTTTGACCTGTTTTATTCCATAAGACACTTTTACCCTCAGGCTTGCCATCTTTGTAGAAAACCTCATTCATTTTTTGGCCGTTGTCATGCCAACTTATAAGTTTGCCTACTTTTTTGCCCACAGAGTAAGTGATAGCTAAACATTGTTGACCGTTCTCATAATATTCGACAAAATCTCCGTCCCATTCGCCGTTTACATAATTTCCATTAATGCGGAGCTGTCCATTTTTATGCCACAATTTTGATGGCCCATTCAGTTTACCATCGACATATTTTTGTTCATATTTTTTCTGACCATTTTTATACCAGGACTGGTACAATCCATGTTTAATCATTTTACCGCTGGCTGATTTCTTGTCAGTATAGCGCATTTCGAGTTGACCGTTGTCGTATTTCCTTTCTTTAGTTATCAGATCATCAGCGAATGTTTGTCCTGTCCACATTGCGGTAAGGGCAACAACCAAAAAAACTACGGTGCTTCTACTTAACGTTTTCATAGATTAGACTCCTTCTTTTCTACAGATAGGTCAAATTTATACAGACAGCTAACTGAATTCAACAAAAAATATCATTTTTTAAGGGATTTATATCTGATGACATATCAGTCTAACCAATAGAAAAAGCCGCCCAATAGAAGAGCGGCTATATGGAAACTTAATGGTGGCTCTCACTAATCTTCCAACATGGTTTTTTCAATATTATATTTCTTGATTTTATCAAATAAGGTAGTGTAGTCAATTTTGAGAATTCGTGACGCTTTGCGTTTATTCCCGTGTGTATCTTTAAGAACTCGAATAATCGTCCCCTTTTCGGCTACCATCTGAGCATGAGCGCCAATCTCCTTAAGTCCGGCACCCTCGCGCAATTGAATTTCATCATCCCGACGAATTCGAATAGCCATATGCTCCGGTGTCAGTTTTTTACCTTCAGAAAGGATACATGCTCGCTCAATTGTGTTTTCCAGCTCTCGAACATTTCCAGGCCAGTGATATTTTTCAAGCAACTTGGCACCATCACGCGAAAGAGTTTTAGGCTCTTTTTTTAACTCTTTGCAGAACTTATTTATAAAGAAATTTGACAGCAGTTTGATATCGTCGTTCCGCTCCCTTAGCGGCGGAATTGTCAGAGGAAAAACGGATAATCGATAATATAAATCTTCGCGAAACTTCTTTTCCTTAATAAGTTTAGTGATGTCCATATTGGTGGCGGCTATGATACGGACATCGATATTGATCGGTTTGGTTCCTCCGAGTCGCTCGAAGTTTTTTTGCTGTAAGACACGCAGGAGTTTGGCTTGCAGAGCATAATTCATATCTCCGATTTCATCTAAAAAGACAGTCCCTGTATTGGCAACCTCGAATTTTCCCATCTTACGAACAGCGCCGGTAAAAGCTCCTTCCTCTGAACCAAACAATTCATTTTCCAACAGTGCGTCTGGAATTGCAGCGCAGTTGATAGGAATATAAGGGCCATCTTTGCGGTGAGAGAGACCATGAATGGCTCGCGCAAAAAGCTCTTTGCCCGTTCCGTTTTCCCCTTGAATCAAAACTGAAGCATCAGATTTTGCGACCTTGTTAACCAAGTTGAAAACATCGATCATTTTTTCATTTTGACCTATAATGTCTGAGAATCCATGTCCGCCGAGGATTTCCTTGCGAAGCAGAGTCGTCTCAGCAATCAGACGACGATTTTCCAAAGCGCGACCAATAAGGACGCAAAGGTGCTCCGTATCCAGAGGTTTGGTAATAAAATCGTAGGCGCCTTCCTTCATAGCTGTGACTGCGTCCTCAATAGTGCCGTAAGCCGTCATTACAATGACGGAGGCTTCTTTGTCTATCTCCTTTACAGAAGAGAGGACTTTGTGGCCATCAACATCAGGCATCCTCAGATCGGTCAAAATCAAATCATAGGATTTATTGCGCACCAGTTCGATAGCGCGACGGCCATCGATTGCCGAATCTACAATATATCCCTCATCAGTGAGGGTCTCGGAAAGCATGTTGCGCATTGAGTCTTTGTCATCTACTACGAGGATGTTTGCCATTATCTCTCCTTGTGACCTAATTCTTCCTTTTCTACTACGCTACAAAGGCGTAAACACATATTTTCGTTATCGACAAAGTTACACCGTAATCAATGAAATGAGTCGGATTTCCATTGCTTAAACCAGAATTGTTTTTGAGGGTGTTCAAGCTTTGAACACATATTCAATGTTTGTTGTGGTATTTGGAGTGATGTAATCGTTATGTTTTCCGCCGTAGCGGGCTTGTTGAAAAA
>JAYEIF010000225.1:0-4939 GCA_034659895.1 Candidatus Zixiibacteriota bacterium | reverse complement strand
ACAGGCAGTGCCTGCTGGATTCCTGCTTCCGCAGGAATGACAATAAAAGAGGAAGGACAATAATAAATGGATGATAATAATAGAGGAAAAATAATAACAAAGGAATGCCTAATTTCACTAGGCAGACGCAATATCGTCTTTCGTACTGTATTTTTCAATAAGCCACGTGGAATGGGCAACCCAATTTTGATATAGTTGCCCTATGGTAAGTTTTGGCTTCTGTTTTTGAAAAAGAGAACCGTGAGGATTCTTGTCTAAAACTGTTTAATCTCTACCACCGGTAGAGAAATGGTTTATCCTCAACTGAATCCGGAGCTGCTACATTTACTTGGCGCAAATGATGAGCCACCACTTGAAGAACCTCCACTCGATGATACCAGTGATACCATCCTGGAAACATTTCCGGACTGGCAATTAGGACAAGGCGGTTTTTCATCAGCGCCAATGACAAGTTCTTCGAAATGTTCCTGACATTCAAGACATTCATATTTGTAAAGCGGCATTTTTAACCTCTATATTATTTCACTACTACTGCAACTGGCAATACTGCTGTTTAGAAAGGCAGTTATTGCACAAAAACTATCACAGAAAAACCAATTTCAAACTTTAACAGCCAGCTTTCTGAAATGTTCCTGACTTTCCCAAAATTATATTATAAAAAATCTTTCACCTCTTTAATTATCCCACTATTATTATAACCATCTAAGTCACAGTTTATGCTACTTGCAGATTTTTTTGTTTCTTACCGCAGACTTTTTATTCATATTATTAATATGTTAATATAAATAATGGCAAGTAATGAGAAAAAACTGAGCTTTTAAATTGAAATTCAAAGGAATACATAATGGCTAATGGTTCAAGCCCGGTTTTCTATAAGAACCCGGGTTTAGCTGCAATTTTATCATTTTTTTACATGGGACTTGGGCAAATATACAACGGTCAGATCGGCAAAGGTGTAGCATTTATTATCGTGTACACTATCTCAGCTTTTCTGATTTTGATTCTTGTTGGTATTATTACTACTCCAATACTGTGGATTTACGGTATGTATGACGCCTACCGCTCAGCAGAGAAAATCAATATCGACATATCGCGTCGTCACGGATCCGGCGGGCCAATCTAACTAATTTTATGGGGATGATAATGTTATGGCGTCAATCACAGTTAGATAGTGTTTGTATTTTGTTTCGGAATTACACATAATCAATTTACATTTGTAAACTAATGATATATCATTGTGTACTATGTTGTTATGAAATGTGGTCGGTCTGGTTGAAATTGAAGGGTTGTTTGATTTTTCAGTAATTTCGATACGGATCGTATGCAAACTAAGAAAGGATTAAAAATGAATATTTTCAGACTTGCTATGAGGTATTTTCGCTGGTACCACGTAGTTATCCTGTTGTTTGGTGTAACGGCTGTTATTGGAATTATCTGGTGGCTTCGGGATCACGAGCGAGCCAACCATTTGGGTTGGGACGATACTACTGATTTGGAAAAACCAGAAATCTAATAAGTAGTATAGCTAAATCGTAGAGTTCTGCTTATAGAAAAGATTGTGATGCTTCAGCCGTGAGCTGTTCTGCTCCGCCGATTACTTGCCAATAAGCGGGTTGTCTATACCAAAAGAGTATTGGTAAATACCCGTTTTTCCGTTTGACAATCGCTAATCTATTATTTACGATTACAAAAAGTTCTTTGGAGCGTTTTGTTTGCAAATGAATTTGTTTGCAAATAAATTTGTTTGCAAATGAATTGGTTTATAAAGGTAGATAGTGTTTTTGAAACAAATGAGGTGATACAAGATGAAAAACATTTTGGTAACAGGAGCAGTTGGGCAGATTGGCTCAGAGTTGACAATGGAATTGCGCAAAAGGTATGGCAATGACAATGTTGTAGCTGGAGGAAGAAAAACTAAACCGAGCGAAAAATTGCTCAACTCAGGACCGTTTGAAGTTGTTGACTGCACAGACATTAACGTTGTTAGAGATGTCGTTAAAAAATACAATATTGATACAATTTTTCATCTTGCCGCAATACTATCTGCAGTAGCAGAAGCCAAACCGCAGCTTGCATGGGATGTGAATATCAACGGACTCTACAATGTTTTGGAAGTAGCTCGCGAACATAAATGCGCTGTTTTTGTTCCGAGTTCAATTGGTGCCTTCGGCTCATCTACCCCGCTGGATGACACTCCTCAGGATACAATTCAACGACCCAATACAATGTATGGTGTGACCAAGGTTTCCGGAGAATTACTTTGTGATTATTATCACAAAAGGTTTGGTGTCGATACTCGTGGCGTTCGCTATCCCGGAATCATTTCTAATGAAACATTACCGGGTGGTGGTACTACAGATTACGCAGTAGAGATATTTTACGAAGCCATCAAGAACAAGAAATACACATGTAATCTTGGGGCTGGCACGTTTCTGGATATGATGTATATGCCTGACGCTATCAACGCCGCTATTGATTTAATGGAAGCAGATGAAAGCAAGTTGAAACACAGAAATGCATTCAATGTTACCGCTATGAGTTTTGATCCGGAAATTATTGCCGCTGAAATCAAAAAGATAATTCCTGAATTCACGATAGATTATGATGTGGACTCTGTAAAACAGGAAATTGCAAGTAGCTGGCCCAACAATATGGATGATTCCGCAGCCAGAGAAGAGTGGGGATGGAACCCTGAATACAAACTTCCTGAAATGACAAAGGATATGATTGAAGTTCTTTCGAAAAAACTCGAGCAGAAATAGATAAACCATAAAAACTAAAAATAGTAACTCTAAAAAATAGTTTCAAGGAGAAGTAAATGCCAGTAACAAAACTAAATAGCGCTTTAGGGAATGCCTTAGACGATCTTAAAGCAAAAGGGACCGCAAAAGGCAAAGAGATGGTCATAACCGGCATAAAACAACCGGAAGGGGAAAACGGACCTCGTTACTTTATCGAAGGCGAGGGTGATAAAGAGTTTATCAAAATGAATGCAAATTCTTATCTTGGAATGTCACTTCGAAAAGATGTTATCGAGGCAGAGGAAAACGCTTCAAAAAAATTCGGCGCAGGTCCGGGGGCAGTTCGATTTATTAGCGGTACCTATGAACCACATATTGAGCTGGAGAAAAAATTGGCAAGCTTCCTTAATCGGGAAGCAGCTATGCTTTTCAGCTCAGCCTATGTAACAAGTATGGGCGTTATTGTGCCATTGACGACAAAAGAAACAGTTTTGGTCAGTGATGAATTGAATCATAACTGCATAATTCAGTCAATGAGACTTTCCAGACCAGCGGCTAAGGCAATATACAAGCACAATGATATGGAGGATTTTGAGGCCAAACTGAAAGAGAGCGTTGGTAAAGGGAAAAGAGCATTAGTTGTTTCAGACGGCATTTTCAGCATGAGAGGGGATAATGCTCCTCTTGAAAAGTTAGTTGAAATCTGCAAAAAGTATGATTCTGAATTTGAAGAAGGCGTTATATCTGTTGTGGATGATTCTCATGGTATTGGCGCTTTTGGAAAAACGGGGCAAGGAACTGAGCAGTATTGCGACACAAAAGTTGATATTCTCATAGGCACACTTGGCAAGGCATTCGGAATAAACGGCGGCTTTGTGGTAGCCTCGTCGAATATTGTCGAGTATCTGCGTGAAACAGCCCCGATGTATATCTACTCAAATCCTATTACTGTTTCGGAAGCATCGGCTGCAATGAAAGCGGTTGAGATTCTTGACAGTCCGGAAGGTCTTAAGATATTGGAACATCTTGGCAAAATGACCAAGAAGTTTGAAAAAGGACTTAAAGACCTTGGTTATGAGACCATAGAAGGTCCGCATCCAGTGGTACCGTTAATGGTTCGAGATACACCCAAAACAAGCGAACTCGTAAAGTATCTGACGGAACACGGTGTATTAGGTACAGGTTTGAATTTCCCTGTTGTTCCAAAAGGTGACGAAGAGATAAGATTCCAGGTTTGTGCTGACCATACTGAATCTGATATAGACTATGTCATCGGAGTACTGAAGGAGTATAAAGAGACACATTAGAATCTTCCGGAGAAGTATTTAGATGTGTCGTTTAGAGTCGTAAACCTGTAGCAGAACTAACTTTTACTAAAGGTAACGGCGGATATTATCAAAGTGATATGGCTGTTGTGGCACAACATTCATAAGGCGGAACCCTTCAGGGTTCCGCCATCATCTTGAAATTATGAATAGTGAAACCGGCCGACTGCATCGGCCTTTCAGATTAGATGTCAATTATACCGGCGACAAGATTCTTATCGAATAATTATATCATTTGCAGTAGATATATTCACTTTCCATTGATAGATGTCAATAATTAGGTATGCAATTTGATTGTGCACTTAAATAGATTTTGGCTTTTTCTTTCAACTGCGGTCTCTTATATTCCTTAATAATGATTGATACTACATTTGAAAGAATTGCACGCGGTGACTTTTTTCTGATAGCTGGCCCGTGTGTAATCGAGTCTGAAGAGGTCTGCAATAAGGTTGCAGAAAACGTTGTAGGTCTGGCACGTGAGTATGACCTACCTTACATATTCAAGTCTTCGTATAAAAAAGCTAATCGCACATCGGTATCGTCATTCACCGGACACGGTATAAAGGAAGGCTTGGCTATCCTTCAGAAAGTAAAACGGCAATTTAATGTGCCAATACTGACCGATATACACGAAACTGTTGAAATCGCTCAAGTAGCGAAGGTGGCGGATGTACTTCAGATACCAGCTTTCCTTTCGCGTCAAACAGATCTCATTGTGCAAGCCGCCGCTACCGGCAAGTGGATTAATGTAAAGAAAGGTCAGTTTATGGCACCTGAAGACATGGCTCATGTTGCTACTAAAGCCAACACAGACAAACTTATGCTGACCGAACGAGGGACTACATTTGGCTATCATAATCTGGTTGTTGATTT
>JAYEIF010000224.1:0-8187 GCA_034659895.1 Candidatus Zixiibacteriota bacterium | reverse complement strand
GCCGTGGCGTGTAGAATGTTTATCAAGTGCAAGCCTTTTAAGCTATTTATAACAAAACCCTTTCACTTGAAACAATACAAAACATGCTTATCTATTTATGAACAAAGAACTTATTCTTTATTCAGCAAACCCTAAGTATTTTACCCAATATGCCTATTCGCTGTTACGGGAGAACGAATTTGCTATTGATGATGGCCTTCTTTGTATACTCGAATCCGATTATTGGCTCGCTCAATAGCTGCCTGAATCGATGGCTTGTCGATTTCGGTTTCATCTTCATCAGCAGATGTAAGGCTATCAGTCTCTCGTTTCAATGCAGTCCTTGCACGTTCAATATCAATCTCATCGGCTCGCTCGACAGCCTCAGCGAGAATAGAGGCTTTGTTATTTGACACTTCAATAAATCCACCCGACACAGCCATAAAATTGACTTTGTCGTCAGCATCTCGAAACTCTATCCGTCCGGGTATAAGCGCTGTTATCAAAGGAGCATGGTTAGACAGAATGCCCAGATATCCCTCAGTGCCGGGAACAACCAGAGATTTAATTTCTCCCTCAAAGAAGACTTTCTCAGGTGTGATTATCGAAAGTAGAAACATACTTCTTTACTTAGCTCTTTGACTTTTCGTAACGTTCAAGAACCTCATCAATAGTGCCGGTCATGAAAAACATTTGCTCAGGAATGTGATCCAGTTCGCCTGAGACAATCATTTTGAATCCCTTAATAGTATCCTCAACCTTGACATATCGACCTTCTGTTCCGGTGAATGCCTCAGCTACGAAAAATGGCTGTGACAGGAATCTCTGAATCTTGCGTGCTCTCAGTACGATTTCTTTATCTTCTTCGGAGAGTTCATCCATACCGAGGATAGCGATTATATCCTGCAAGTTCCTGTAGCGCTGAAGTATCTGCTGAATTTCGCGTGCTAACTGGTAGTGTTCTTCGCCCACGATAGCCGGATCGAGAATCCGCGAAGTGGAATCAAGTGGGTCTACAGCCGGATATAAGCCCAGTTCGGCAATCTGACGCGACAGCACTGTAGTAGCATCCAAATGTGAGAATGTAGTAGCCGGTGCTGGGTCAGTCAGGTCATCGGCAGGGACATAAATAGCCTGCACAGATGTAATAGAACCGCTAGTTGTGGAAGTGATTCGCTCCTGAAGACCACCCATCTCAGTACCAAGTGTAGGCTGATAACCGACAGCCGAGGGCATACGTCCCAACAAAGCCGACACTTCGGAACCGGCCTGAACGAAACGGAAGATATTGTCAATGAACAACAGTACATTCTGACCCATCTCGTCGCGAAAATGTTCAGCCATAGTCAAACCTGAAAGAGCAATGCGCAGGCGCGCTCCCGGGGGTTCGTTCATCTGGCCAAACACCATAGCAGTACGTTCAATAACACCCGATTCGGTCATTTCCAACCAGAGGTCGTTACCTTCACGAGTACGTTCGCCGACACCGCAGAAAACTGAATATCCACCGTGCTCTTTAGCAATATTATGAATCAGTTCCTGAATGATAACTGTTTTGCCAACACCAGCGCCACCAAACATACCGACTTTACCACCTTTGAGATATGGTTCGAGCAAATCAATCACTTTTACGCCGGTTTCAAACATTTCTGTATGAGTTACTTGTTCCTCAAAGGAAGGAGCTTCCCGATGAATTGGCATTCGCTTGCTATCAGCGGGAAGATTATCTTTTGTGTCTATCGATTCTCCGAGAAGGTTAAAGATACGTCCCAGCACTTTCTCACCGACTGGAACTGTGATAGTTGTTCCAAAGTCAACTGCATCCATACCGCGTACCAAACCATCGGTAGATGCTAATGCAACACAGCGAACAATACTGTCCCCGATATGCATTGAGACTTCTACTGTCAAATCGATATTCTTTTCCTTATCGACAATTTTGATAGCATTCAGGATATTTGGCAGGGCGTCCGGACTAAACTCGCAGTCAACGGTTGGACCAATTACCTGAACTACCTTTCCAATATTTTCAGCCATTAGGCAAACTCCACATATATCTCAATATTCATTTCTTTCATATTCTATTGAGGGCTAACCTTTCAGCGCCTCCGCTCCGGAGACAACCTCCAGTAACTCGTTCGTTATCTGTGCCTGGCGAGCTTTATTATAGTCCAGAGTCAAATTATCTATCATTTCACCGGCGTTATTAGTAGCCGCATTCATAGCAATCATACGGCTCCCATGTTCACTGGCAAAAGAATCCGCAAGGGCGGTAACCATCTTGGTAGTTGCATAGCCGGGCATTAACGCTGCATAGATACGCTCAGCATTTGGTTCGAAGATGTAATCGGAAGAGCTGGATTTCCCCTCGTCATCTATTTCCGGTGATTCGATAGGCAGATATTTCTCTAAGATTATCTGGAATTTCGATACCGACAGAAAACGAGTATACAGCATTGATATTTCATCAGTTTCGCCTAATACAAAGCGTTTAGTTAGAAAATTGACCAACTTTTTGGCCTTCTCATAGTCAAGCGAACCACTCCAGTCACCATAGTAATCAACAATAGAGTAAGGGCGACGTTTGAAGTAGATATTCCCCTTCTTGCCTACCATCATCAATTCAACTTCAACATCTTTATTCTCTGAAAGCCATTGAGTAGCACGGTGGATAATATTCGAATTGAAACCACCGCAGAAACCACGATCGGAAGTTATCACAACCAGTGTTTTCTTTCTGACTTCACGCACATCGAAATATGGATGGGCTATCTCAGCAGTTGAGCCAGCGGCAAGGTTGGACAACATCTCATCCATTTTAATCGCATAAGGACGTGTCTGTTCCACACGCTGTTGAGCGCGACGCAACTTGGCCGCCGCAACCATCTCCATAGCACTGGTAATTCGCCGTGTCGATTTGACCGACTTGATTCTCTTTTTTACATCGCGCAGTGTTGGCATTGATATTGCCTAATCCATTGTTTACAGCTTCAGATTACTATAAAATATGAGCTATTCCGCCTTGAATTGCTCCTTGAAATCTTTGACTGCCTTAGTTAATTCACCTTCAGTTTTTTCCGTGAGCTTCTTCTCTTCGTTGAGCCAGTGTTCGATATCCGGATAGTTCTTGTTACAATATGCCAGAAACTTTTCCTCAAACAGAGAAATAGCATCCGTTGGAACATCATCGAGATAACTATTAGAACCTGCCCAAATAATCATTACCTGCAAGGCTATCGGCATTGGTTTATACTGTCCTTGTTTGAGAAGCTCTACCATTTTCTGGCCACGGTTGAGTTGTTTAAGTGTTGCCTCATCCAAATCAGAACCGAATTGGGTAAATGCTTCCAGTTCTCGAAATTGAGCAAGATCAAGTTTCAAACGACCAGCCACATTTTTGGCTTTCATCATCTTTGTCTGAGCGTTACCGCCTACTCGTGAGACAGAGATACCAACATTGATTGCCGGTCGAATGCCGGAAAAGAACAAATCAGACTCGAGGAATATCTGACCATCGGTAATTGAAATCACGTTTGTTGGAATATAGGCTGAAACATCACCTGCTTGTGTTTCTATAATAGGCAAAGCTGTCAATGTTCCTCCGCCATTTTCATCTTTGATCTTGGCGGCTCGTTCCAGAAGACGAGAGTGGCAATAGAAAATATCTCCCGGGTAGGCTTCACGCCCGGGCGGACGCCTCAATAATAGAGACAACTGACGGTATGACTGCGCTTGTTTTGACAGGTCATCATAGATACAAAGAGCATGCCCTCCATTGTACATAAATTCTTCACCCATTGCACAACCTGCATACGGGGCAATATACTGCAATGGTGCCGGATCATTTGCGCTTGCTGAGATTACCGTTGTATATTCCATTGCTCCGTTTTTGCGCAGAGTTTCAACTACCTGCGCCACAGTTGATGACTTCTGACCGATAGCAACATAGATACAAACAACATTAGTGTTCTTCTGGTTAATAATCGTATCTAATACCAGCGCTGTTTTTCCAGTTTGCCGATCGCCAATAATCAATTCACGTTGGCCGCGCCCAATTGGTATCATTGAATCAATAGCCTTAAGGCCGGTCTGCAGCGGTTCTTTTACTGGCTGACGCTCGACAACACCAGGCGCCCGACCTTCGATAACTCGATACTTGTCGGTTACTATCGGACCTTTGCCGTCGAGCGGCTGACCGAGCGGATTGACTACCCGACCAAGGAGAGCTTCACCAACCGGCACTGATGCAACTTTACCAGTGCGTCGAACAGTATCACCCTCTTTGATATTAGTGTCAGAGCCAAAAATTGCCGCACCAACATTATCTTCTTCGAGATTGAGAACCAAGCCTATGATATCGCCTGGGAATTGGATAAGCTCGGACATCTGAACATCCTCGAGACCCCAAATACGTGCGATACCATCGCCAACTTGAAGTACCGTCCCGACAGATTCCATCTCGAGCTTGGTTTCATACTTCTCCAACTCTTTTTTTATTACTAATGATATTTCTTCAGGGTTAAGACCCATCACAGAACTCCTGTATTTACATCAAATTTCTATTCCAAAATCAAGACACATTTACTATTCTTATCAAAGAACCGATAACGCTAAAATCGACATTACTCCTTCACCGATCATACACAAATCGGCTAAAATATCCGCGACGAACTATCCTTAA
This sequence comes from Candidatus Zixiibacteriota bacterium, assembly GCA_034659895.1. GTDB lineage: Bacteria > Zixibacteria > MSB-5A5 > GN15 > FEB-12 > B120-G9. Next base: position 3,527 of record JAYEIF010000224.1, on the reverse strand, counting down.
AGTTAAGCTGAACGCCGCTATTTATGCGAACAGAGCTAAACCACCTTAACCTTGGTCAATTGCTTCTCCATCATATCCAGTCCGTAACGTACAGAGCCATCGATAATTTCGTCATAAAAGACCACAATCATACCGCCAAGAATATTTGGATCGACCTTCTCTTCAAGCTGAATAGTCATATCAGTCTTGGCAGTCAAACGGGAGATTAGATCCCGGCGTTGATTGTTATCCAATGGTTCAGTTGTAATTACCGTAGTTCGGGCAATACCTTTCTCAGCTTCAACAAGGCGGACAAAATCATCGACAATCTCAGCGAGATAGACCATGCGATTCTTCTCTATCAAGACAATCAAAAACTCGACTAACAGTTGTTCAAGGCGGCCTTCAAAGACATTGCGCATCAGAGTTAGTTTAGTTTCATCAGATACATAAGGCGCATTGAGAAAGTTCAACAGGGTATTATCCTTCTCGATGAATTCCATCAATTCATCGAGCTGCTCACGAGCGGTGTCAATAAGCCCTTTTTCTTTGACAGCCATAAACAAAGCTTGAGCATACTTGCGTGCAACTTCCTGTACTAACATAGATATACTTTAAGCTTTCTCAACATTTTCAATGAAGCGGCCGATGAGCTCTTTATCCTTTTCGTGGTCGAGTTTCTCATCGAGAATCTTCTCGGCAGCCGCCATCGTAATAGTAATCATCTCATCCTTCAGCTGAACTTTCGCTTTGGCGATATTCCTCTCCAGGTCCGCTTTGCTTTTTTCCTCAATCTCATGTGTTTTCGTACGGGCATCCGCCTCGATCTTCGCAGCGATTTTCTTCCCTTCATCAACCGCTTCGACAAGTTTAGCCCGTCGCTCATTTTCAATATTCTTTAACTTGGACTCGTAATCATCCTTGAGCTTATCAACTTCGGCTTTCTTATCCTCGATATTCTGGAATTCGCCAGTGATTTTCTGACGCCGTTCTTCCAGAATATCTAACAATGGACCCCAAGCAAATCGCTTGAGAATCCACACAGTTATAAGGAAACCTACTATGTGCGTCAGTAGTTGTTGCCATTGTAAGTCCATTAGTCCACCATACTTTGTGTAGATTCGTCAACCACGAATCTACGTAGTGAAAACAGGGACAGGCTCTTAGCCAATTTTGCCCTGAAGAATAAAGAAAACCACCAGTGCATAAATCGTCAGAGCTTCTATCAGAGCGGCTCCGATAATCATTGCAGTCTGAATTTTGCCCGAGGCTTCCGGCTGACGACCAATTGCTTCCATTGCAGAACCGACCGCACGTCCCAGACCGACTCCGGAACCGATAGCCGCTATGCCGACACCTATCGGTAAGCTCAGTGATAACATCGATTGAAAATCCATCATTTCCTCCATAAAATCAGTTAATATGATTGTTTCTTGTGTATTTTCAAATGTAAAATAATTCCCATTAGTGATCCTCATTCGGCAACATCATCAAAATGTAGACAGTTGACAACAAGGTAAAAACCAATGCTTGAATTGTTGACAGAAGAATGCCCAGAAAAATGAAAGGAATGTTAAACGGCAAACCGATAGGAGATCCAATGAATCCTAACGCCGATAATCCAAGTGCGACAAAAGCCGCAATCAACACATCTTCACCGGTAATATTGCCAAATAAACGCAAAGCAAGGCTGAATGGTTTTGCCAATTCACCAATGATGTGCATAGGGAACAACAAAGGCACCAAACACCAACTAATCACATTCCGCGGCTGACCGGCAAGATGATCGATATAACCAACAATTCCAAGGCGTGAAATGCCAGTATACTGCGCATAGATAAAAACGCAAATAGCCATTGAGGCGGTGATATTAATACTCGTTGACGGTGAATGTCCGAAGGGAATCATACCTAAAAAGTTCATGGTCAGAATGTAGAAGAAGAGAGTTCCAAGAAATGGAGTATATTTTCTGGCATCCTTGCCAAGAACTGAGCGAAGGAAATTATACATTCCCTCAACCAGCATCTCAATTGCGTTCTGAAATGGTCCTGGAATCAGTTTGCGGTTTGCATAAACGCGACCAGCCACAATTATGAAAAATACGGACACCGAAAAGGCAAAAATAATGTTTACCCATTCTGCCGCCCAACCGTGACCACCAGTAATTAGACCAATCAAATTTGGAAGATGTGGCGGACCCTCGTGGCCTCCGCTATGTTCGCCGCCGTTTTCACCCTCACCTGTGGCAACAGCCAACAGTGATGGTGCCCACTTGACGACTCCTAAACATAGGGTTTGTAGATAACATGCTACCATCAATGTAGTTCTTTCAGTTTCCCACTGTCATCCAACCCGAGTAATGCTCTGCCAACAGCTTTAAGTATCATAATAACCAAAGGAATACTAAATCCCACCAATAAATGCCATGGTTCAAACTGTGAAACTTTCAGCAAACAATAGCCTGAAAAATATAGGAGAGGGAATTTTATAAAAGCAAACCCCAACGCTCTCCATTTATCAATATCGTCAGGTTGGATAACAGTTATTACCAAAGACCTTAAGAAAATAACATTGATTATTGACCATATTGCTCCTGAAAGAATTGCTAATGAAGGATAGAAATCAAGATAGTAAAGCCCGAATGGCAGTAAAATCAGCAACACAATACCAGTAGTTCGGAGAGTTCGGGAAATGAAATCAAGATCCAGTGTGTTTTTTATCATTTTCTTTTTCTTTATCAATTTCGGCTGATTTCTTCACAAGGTGATATATTTCAAAACCCGCTGCAACAAAGCCAAGCAACACACCGGCTGTAACCATATACGGTTCTGTTTTCAACTTTCCGTCTAACCACCAACCTATAAAATATCCTATTAATGGTGCCGCCAGCAATATAGCCGGGACAGTCGTCAGCAAACTAATCTGCCGAAAATCTCTATCATTCTTAGAATGTCGGCCCAATATACTCATTGAAGCCTTCCGTAAAATTTGTCTTCAAGAAGCATCGACGTTCGCATTTATGTCAAGTTTTTGTTTTTACAAATTCCATAAAAAATGAGCGAAATTGTGCTGTATGTATAATACATCTGTAAAATCAGTACAAGGCAATCGATTTCACGTCTTGACATTACTTATATGGATATATTTCTTGACTTACACTATTAAGAAATAAATTAATCCAAGGCCGGAGTGTTACAATATGCTTTTGGGAAAAGGCCGTATCTTTGCCATGCTCGCATTACTTCTTGCTGTTATTTTAGCTCAACCTTCTTTTGCCACTGTTCTTCACGGTACGGTTATTGACAATGAAACAAAAAAACCTGTTCCACTGACGACAATCCGTATTCAGGGTACTGGACAATCAATGCTGTCTAACGATGATGGCCAGTACCGTCTTCGCTTGGAGCAGGGGAAGTATAGCATCAAATTCAGCCATATTACTCACTATGCTGAAACTATCGAGATCACTATTTCTGATTCTGCTATGATTCATGATGTTTTCCTTCGTCCGGCCGTGATAGAGCTACCGGGAACGACTGTTTACAATA
>JAYEIF010000223.1:0-8233 GCA_034659895.1 Candidatus Zixiibacteriota bacterium | reverse complement strand
TGTCTCCGCCCTGCCTGTCGCAGACAGGTGTGTGTATAGAAACGGGCGACACAAGGCCGCCCGCTACGCGCCCGCCAAAGGCGGGGAGATTGTGGTACATAATAACTAATTATTCAACAAGCCCTAAATAACACCTTGCAAACAACAAAATGACGCACACGTAAACTTCGCAGAGATCAGCAAGCTGTTAAAAAACATATTCTTGTAACATACCCACCAGCCCCTTACGGTGGAATCGGTTGGCAAGTCAGCCCACCGAGGCGGACTGATAAACTATGGCTGAACTACAGACTGGTTTGTGTCATCCCGAGCGGAGTCGAGGGACTGGCGACACGCCACGGCGCACTTCCTGTGCGCCGACAGGCACGTCAGCATAAAGCCACCCGCTACATGGAATTTCAATCTCTCTCCCGCCGTATTATTGACATTCAAATCATTCCAGAGCATTGGCAGCTTCCCCCCTTTATTCCCTTTTTCGTTCTCGGAATAGCTGGCCTATCTCGGCGCCTACGATGAACACTATCGATGAGTAATAAAACCAGAACGCAACAATTATCAAAAATACATAGGTGCCATAAATCGCCTTGATTGTCGCTACGTGCGTGATGTAATACCCGAAGCCCTGCTTGGCTATTTCCCACAAGACGGCAGCCCACAATGCGCTCAAAGCCACGACCCGCTTTTGAAGTTTTTCATACGGTATCAAATAATACAGAGCAAAGAAAACCGAAAAAACAAAAACAAACGACACAACAGAAAATGATAACCGCTCCATCGCACTTAGCTTGAGAAATTGCAGAAGCTCGATATTCGTTGCAGAATCTTTGACAATTTCCAGCACTGGCAGGATGGTAATCGAAAACACAACATAAACCATCACAGCCAGAATCATTCCAAAATCACGAAGTTTACCTACCAGAGCGTGTTTCTGGATATTGCTGATGAAAACCTGATTGAGAATAGTGCGTATGCTTGAAAACAAACTACTGGCGGCAAACAGCAGACCGCCCGCGCCAATAATCCCCGCCACTTTGCGATAAACGCGAAAATCCTCGATACTATTTAAGATAAGCTGTTTAATAGTCTCGCTATAGGTTTCATAGGGAATAATACGAGAAATTATGATAGTTATCTCGTTTTTAAGAATGCTTCGTTCCAGAATAGCCCCCAGCACAGCAAACATTACCAGAATAACCGGCACCATGCAAACAAACAGTGAAAATGACAACCCGCCCGACAGCAGAAAAATATGGTGTTCTTCGATTCGATTGTACAACCCGCCGAAATAATGAAGGAACCATTGCCGGATTGAGTAATACAATGGCGGATGGAAAAACCAGATTGGCTTGTTATTTTTATCGTCAGAGGTCATAGCAACTTTCGCTGAAAGTTATGTCACTTGATAATAAGCGTTATAGATATTGGGTTGTCAAGACAACCTGAATGTTCTAGTTGTCTTATATTATTTATCAAAATTAGAAATGGGGCCGGCAGGTTACACCAACCCCTAAAAATAGTTGGTTGACGGTCGTTATTTCTTTTTAACCTTATCGCGTGAAAGGGCTGAGTAAAGTTCATTAAACACAAGCTCTTCTGGCTTAATATCATACGGGCCAAACTCAAGATGGGTATTGCCTCCTGTGATTTTCTCTCGCTTAAAGGTCGAGCTTCCATCGCCATGTTTGATGCGCATAACGACCGGCATGGTAAAACTTGCTTCTACATTTTTTGTAGTTATATCAATCGGTATGTAAAACTTTCCGTCGCGTTTCTCAACCGAGTAAGTAACATCGAAAGTGGGGAAATCAACACCATAGAGCCAATGATCAAAGAACCAGTCTAACGGCTTACCATAATATTTCTCAGCGAGTTCAACGATATCGGCATTGGTGTAGGTTTTGTTGTTTACCACAAGACAGAGTCTCCGCATAAATTTGAAAAAGGGAACCTCCGAGCCAGTTTCGAGATCATACATGAGAAAGCGCAGCATGTGCAATAACCAAATGCCTTTATTGGAACGGATTGTCTTAAGGTAATCAGTTTCACTGTCTTCATCAGTAAATGTGTTAACACGAACACCAGCCGCCAGAGGCAGGTCACGGCCTAATTCCTGCGCAGAGTATAGAGAGTCGCGGCGAGCATATATGTTAGTGTAATATATCCCGCCCTTTATGTGCGACTGAAGAAACATCATACAAATATATGCCGGTAATGCATCGACAGTCCATTGCTCACGGTCAGTTGCAGGCCGCATAGTCGATCCAAACCACTGCAGAGCAACTGCGTTTCCAGCAATTAAATCATAGCCGCCCAGAGGTACCCAACCACCCTCGGATACACATGCCAGTTGTGGTGACTTTATCATACCGGGCATACTCTGTAATCCTTCAGGTATAATGTATTCAACAAAGGTGCTTGGTGGAGGCCCAAAAGTTGCTGAGAAGTAATTGAAAGCATCTGTTATGGACTGCTGGTATTCCTCGTGCGGTATATAGCAATCTTGTTTTTTCTTGATGTTTCCTGCCTGCAAAAAATTAAGCGTTATGCCAATATCGGAAATTAATGGAATCGTGTCCTCTATTCCTCCCGGGTAGGAATGGAAGAAAAACTTACTATACGGCGTCGGCGAAGAAGAATTGAAAGTTACGCTGTTGCCATTAGTCTTCTGCGGTTTGCTCTTTCCCGGCACATAGTAGTTATATCCTTCTGGCACAGTAAATGTCAGATCATAAGGACAAGGAGCGGGGTTATCAATATGAGGAATAAAATAGTCAAAATGAGTCCCATGATAGTAACATTTAAGTTCAATTGTATCTCCGCGGTAGGCATATTCAGGCAGGATTAGTCCGGCAAACTCAAACGTCTTGCGGCGGATAAAATTAATCTGTTCTTCCTCATAAAACACGGAGTCAAGCTTCAGGCGAAATTGCAAATACAGCGATAAAAAGCGCAGACTGTCAGTATTGACAGTCATCTTAACCGTTGTAGCGGCAATGTCGAGCCGACGGCCATCAGTACCGCTAAGATGAATATCTCCGTTTTTGGAAATCATTGTTGTCGCATAGGGAATATCCGACATTGACAGATCATCATAGACATTGTTCACCTGCCGCTGAAATCTGGCGCCGACGGAAGCCTTAACATCTCCACCCTGGTATTCATAACAAACTTCTACCTGTTCGGGACGATTAGGATCGTATGAAAACACCCATCGATTGAAGTCAGCCCAGAAATAACCATCCGGAGCACGCTCGTAAAGTGAACGCAGCAATTGAAAGTAGTTGTCACGTGGGTGGTATATCTTGGGTTTGAAGAATATCTCCCCCTGAGCTTCTTTGGCTGGCTGAAACATTTTCCAGTCCAACTTCTGCTGTTTAAATGTAAACTGCTCTTTTAGTTTCAAATCTAAATCGTCAGCCATTCGAATAAATAGGATTTTAAAATCCTCTTCGACCACACTATCGCCGGCAACTTTAAGCAAACTCTGTCTTTCGGTATGGGAAGGAATTACTATCGAGGCATGTCCCTTACCAATAAAGATAGCAGTTGTTGGACGATCATTGACATAACGCAATAAATGAATCGTCCCTTCCTTCAATGTAAAGGTAGCAACATCTTTCTCGTAAACAAAGTTATTGATAGTGGCTATTTCGCCCGTGTTGTTCAAGAGGTCCTGATCAAGCACTTTGTAATTGTTTTCGAACTTCTCAAAGAAATCCGCCCCCATACAGGTAGCTGCTATTAACAGCATAATGGACACTGTCAAGAATGGTATTAGCTTATTGTTCATTACTCCCCCGGATTTTGGGTGTTTGCTTTGCATCATATAGAATATATGACGAATTTGTATGTCAAATGTCAAACAATACTCTTATTTTTTATGAGCCAGTTTTTCTGCCAGAGTGGGCAGCTCAGTTGAGGCCAGCCCATCGAAGCAGATTGTCTGCCTGACTGGCATCATGCTTCGAGCTTTCAGGACTCAAGCGCAAGTAGTTGTTTCTTCATTGCCAGCCCCCCTCCATAACCACCGAGACCATTGACCGCAACAACTCGGTGACACGGAATCACAATAGGGAGAGGATTTTTTGCGTTGGCAGAGCCGACCGCTCGAGCCGCTCTCGGAGAACCAACTGCCCTTGCAATTTCGCTGTATGTGCGAGTTTCACCATAAGGAATATGTGCAACCTCGGACAACACTCGCTCCTGAAATGGTGTCGCATGCAGATCGAGTTTAACTTTGAACTTTCGCAAATGCCCTGCAAGATAAGTCTTGATTTCACTCTCTGTTTTTTTTGTGATTGCCGACTTTTTGGTGCGTTCATATCCAGCAAACATACTTTTTATTTTATGTTCAAATATCGTCGATGATTCTCTCGGAAGCATCAACAATGCCAGCCCCTTCTCTGTAGCTGCACAGCGGAAAGTGCCAAGGTTGGTTTTGAAGGAGTACACACTCAATTTCATCCTTTTTCTCCTGACATCAAAATTGTGGAAGTCAAAAGGTTCGGTAACTCAGATATATTTTCAATAAAATAATCAGGCTTAGCCTGTTGTACTTTCTCTTTTCCACCATACGGCGATGCAACCGCCACGACTGTTATAGGGACAGCTTTTGCAGCCAGAATATCGTTAATAGTATCACCTAATACGATGCTCTTACCCGAAGTAACCGACAATCTCTGAAGAATCAGACGGAAGATTTCAGGATCAGGCTTTACTTTGGTAACTTCATTACCTCCAGCATAAGCTGAGAACATATACGCCCATCCAAACTTCTCAAGTATTCCTTCAATGTGTGGTCTTATTTTGGTAGAGGCGATAGCCAGATGGTATCCTTTATCATACAGATGTTGAAGTGTTTCCGACACTTCGGGGAGAACCGTTGTTGATGCTACAATTGTTTCTTTGGCTTTATTCTGGAAGTGATGGTATAGCTCTTCTGTCGGGATATCGGTAAATTGCGCATACATCCGACTTAGAGGATACCCGATTAGAGCTTTGATAGCCTCTGGTGGTTGTGTTGGCTGATTCATCATACGCAACGAATAGTTCACTGAAGTTACAACACCATCGGAGGAATCAATGAGCGTACCATCGAGATCAAAGATGATATTCTCTATATGTTTCACAATACTTTATTTACCTTTCCAATAATATCTATTAACGGGACTTCTCGAATTCGGTCTACCGTGCCCAGATGAACAGTGGCAACCATAATAGAATATGCTCCGGCTGAAGTCAATGGCCAGTTTCCTGACAGTATTGGAATGTTCTTTGAAGTAGTGAAAATTGGAGTGTTATCAACAAACAGAATGTCGTCCACCAGTTCAATTTCTTCTGTCGGCAATCCAACAACCCACCCGCAAAATTTCCTTCCAGCTTCATTATGAAAACGAACAATGTCGAATCGCTCTGGCAAACTATATATGATTTTTTTGTCAACAGCCCACACGTTAACGAAATATGTCAATGAACTGGCTTTAAGAACATCACCTTCAGAATAAAACGGTGTAAGATTGTTGTTATCCTGAATGAATATATCAGGGCAATTGAGTATCCCAAAATTGATTGGCGCCAGTGGCCACAAAAGTTGAAACAAGAGGCCAACAATAATGAACACTCTGGCTTTCCGTAATGTGTGTTTTAACCGACCGGGACGGACTTTGGTCGAACGGTATAGGTCAAAGAATGAGAACAAATAAAACAGAATAGGCAGACCGTATATGATAATTCTAATCGGCACGGGGATTGCAATGAACAGAGATACAATGAATAACACTGAGGCTGTTAAAGTGACTAAAAAAATGAACAGACCAAAAAGATACTCTTTCCAGTATATGTGGCCAAGCCCTGGTATCAGCAAGTGCAACACCATAGCCATAGCAACTGAGTCACGCTTCTTGAGAATTACAGCTTTCATTTCATCTGTTCATAAACAGCACAATCTTCCGCCCGGGTGTAGTTGTATCAGCCGGACAACCCGATATGTACAAACAGGTTATCAATTTTTCTGCCATTGGCAACGACAGCAGAATGAACATACTTTAATGTGCGACTTAAGGAAAGAAGTAGCAACCTCAAAAATAGCAGATAGCCAAAAAGGCAACAGTTCCGGTATCCAAATAGAAAGTAACCAGAGAACCGGAAAAACGTATAATAAACAAAAGGATATATCGGACTGTTACTAACTGGTCAAGCTTGACATGAAGCTACTTGTAGATAAATTGCAAAAAGAATAACTTAGAATGCACTGGAGGAACAGTATGGTTCGCTTTTCAATACAACTATTTGGTCTAACTGTGTTCGCCTTAGCCATGATATGGTTTGCAGGTTCTGGTGAAGCATACCAATCTCAGCAGGATATTGAACCGATTCTGTTGGCAGATACTATTCATATCGATCTCGATGAGGAGGGAGAACCCCCCTCCGAAAAGACTCCACGCGAGAAACGAGAGACATTTTTACGTGATGTTAAAAGGCTAACACAAACCGCTTTCAATATCCGCAATCAGTATATGGAAGAGATTGATGCCAAGGAAATTATAACATCTGGAATTAAGGGTATGTTGTCCGGTCTCGATAGGTACTCGGTTTTGCTTCAAAGGTCGTCCTACGATGCTCTTATGGAATCCACTCATGGTAAATACGAAGGTCTCGGGATGCAGATTGATGCGCGCGACGATAGAATTCGGATAATCTCTCCAATCGAAGGAACCCCTGCTTACCGTAAAGGTCTGAGAGCAGGTGATATCGTCTGGGAAATTGAAGGGGAATCCACCGAGGGTATGACGGCTTCAGATGCCTCTAAGCTGATGCGAGGCGAAGCCGGCACCTCTATTACGCTGTCTATCAAACGAGCCGGTATTGAAGAACCAATCGAGTTTGATATTGAACGAGCCGTTATTGAACTGAAATCCGTCAACTACTATGGTGTGATTCCAAAAACAGATATTGGCTATGTCCGCCTGTCACGGTTTGCCGAGGAAACCAGCCATGAACTCAGGGAAGCTATTAGCTCTCTCAACGATAAAAATATCTCAGCATTGGTTTTTGACCTGCGTTCCAACGGAGGAGGGCTTCTTGACCAAGCTAAGGAAACCGCTGAGCTTTTCCTCGAGCAGGGAAACGAAATTGTGTATACAAAAGGGCATTTCGAAAATAGTGAACGTCATTTCAAATCTGAAAAAACTCCGTTGTATCCTGATAAACCTTTGATAATCCTTGTAAACGAAGGCACCGCATCAGCATCAGAGATAGTATCAGGCGCAGTACAGGATTGGGACCGCGGTCTTATACTTGGCAATACCACTTATGGCAAAGGGTTAGTGCAGCAGATATTCCCAATCTCCAACGATGGTTCAATGAATCTTAAATTGACTACCGCAAAATACTATGTTCCTTCCGGCAGATGTATTCAAAAGCCCGGAAAGCAGAGTAAGAATCCTGTAAAAGATACTACTGACATAGAGAACAAAGAAGAAGCCGATTCAATGACTGTTGCCGAGGAGAAGGAAATATATTATACCAACGGCGGTCGGGTCGTTTATGGCGGAGGCGGCATTGTCCCTGATATCAAAATAGAAGAGGACTTATGGGAACCTATTGAAATCAATCTATATCGGGAATCAATGTTCTTTGATTTTGCTGTAAAATATGTTGCCGACCACCCTAATGTGAAACCGACTCTTAAAATAACCGACGAAATCATCGAACAGTTTCATGATTACATCAAAGAGAGAAAATTCGATTATACCTCATCTCTTGAGGCATCGGTTAATCGACTCGAAAAGACTATTGAGAACGAAGAGAAACAAGGGTTGTTTGCTGATATGCTGGACAGCTTGAAAACTGCCGTGGAAGTTGAGAAAACCCATGATTTCGAGCATTCAAAAGAATACATCCGCAAGACAATCAAACGGGAAATAGTCTCTGCTATTGCTGGAGAACGCGGTGTTTATGAAGAGGTTGTACTCAAGACAGATCCAGCTGTAACTAAGGCTGTGGAGATTCTCACTTCCGAAAATGAGTATTCTGAACATATCTTAAAAGGGCAGGAAAAAGCCGAAGTAAATTAAGACTTGCTGAATAATTAGTTATTATGTATCGCAATCTCCCCGCCTTTGGCGGGCGCGCCCGCCTGTCAAGCGGACAGGTAGCGGGCGGCCTTGTGCTGACGTGCCTGTCGGCGCACAGGAAGTGCGCTGTGGCGTGTCGCCCGTCCCTCGACTCCGCT
>JAYEIF010000222.1:0-8233 GCA_034659895.1 Candidatus Zixiibacteriota bacterium | reverse complement strand
AGTGTCTATTGTCATAGAATCGGGAACAGTGTCTACTACCATAGAATCAGAGACAGTGTCTACTACTATAGAATCAGAGATAGTGTCTACTGTCGTAGAATCGGAGACAATGTCGATATTGGATGTGTCAGGAAGGTTCTCGCCGTTTGATGCAACGATGAATTCAGCGGGAAAAATGGAAAGGATAAAAAGTACAATCAGTCGCATATTAAACTCAACTGAATACCTTCAATTGTTTTTCGCCAATTTTCATTATCATCTTATCTATTGAAAGTCGAACTCTTTCACCATCAATCAAAACCTTTTGCTTCCCAATAAGACTTAGATGTATAGATGAACCGCTAAACAATCGAATCTCACTTCCATATAAGTAGTTACCTTTATATATCTGACGTATGTAATCTCCCAAAATCTGATTTGAACAACCGACATCAAATACTATCTCTGCTTGTTGATCATCGAATAAGGAAGTTGGTGACAGATTGAGCCCGAGCGTGTAGGGCAACAGATTTACATTCAGTATAGTGGGTTGGACATCAAATCGAAAGGAATCCAGTTTCAGAGTAACTCTTTGCGCTTTAGTGTCGTCTGCTATTTTAGCGCCAAGTGTTGCTCTGCGAAACGAAAATCGGGGCCACGAATTGCTGTCAAGCTCCTTCTGAAGATTAACTAAAAGACCGACCGACATCGATCCCACTACCAGTTGTCCGTCAACTGTCATCGTGTCAATATGTCTGAATTTGCGTTTTGTAATGGCATTGATTGAATGTTTAAGATTAAGTGAGGGGTATAAGGCTCGGGCAATGTCATTATTTTTCCCAAGCGGTAAAATTCCCATAGGAAGTTCAGCCGCGAGTGCAACACGCGCAACGAGATTGACAGTACCATCTCCGCCAGCAGCTACCAACGATGTTACTTTACCTCGTCTGGTCATATAAGCCGGCAGTCTTCGGTGTCTATGCTTGAGACCGCATGCCAATTGTGTTTGCCTCAAAAGCTCATCTGCTGATTTTGGATTCTCTATCGTATAAAACCCACCAAAATTGTGAATAGCTTTAGTTAACTGGTCCACACTGCGTTCGTTGAAATTCGCCGCCTTCCGATTTACCATTATCAGGAAATGTGGGCGCGGTCCTTTTTGATATTTCTTTCTCATAACTTAACAATTATACTCAATACAATGACAAAGTGAAACTAATTACTTGGCAGATAGTTTATCAAGATGTCAATTGTCGGCATTTGCTCAACAAAATCAGGTCTTTTGTCGATTATGTAATAATAAGTTGTTTTATATGGATAAAATTTGATAAATTAACAAAATCATGGCACAAAACAATTCTCATAAATTAGCCGTTCCCTCTGCTAAGTTGGTTCTTATTCCTCTTGCAGGTTTGGTGTTGGTTTATCTTCCGGCACTTTTCGATTTGGTCAAGGACTGGTGGAACGACCCTAACTATTCCCACGGATTCCTGATACCAATTATCTCTATTGCACTAATTTGGAAAAAGAAAGACATATTAGCGTCGATGCAACAGAGTACTGATCGTCGTGGTTTTGTGTTTTTGCTGTTGTCCTTAGCTCTGTTCGTTGTTGCCAATGGCGCTGCCGAGTATTTCACTCTTCGCTTTTCCTTTGTTATGGCTCTCTTTGGACTAACTTTGTACCTGCTCGGTCCCAAAATAACTCGTTCTGTGATTTTCCCTATATTTTTTCTTCTGTTTATGATTCCTATTCCCTATGTCATTTACTATGCAGTTACTTTTCCTATGCAAATCCTTGCTACAAAGATTACGGTTGTAATATTGAACACTATTGGTATGAATGCCATTCGGCAGGGAAATATCATTCACATTGCCGAACACACATTGGAAGTCGCTGAAGCTTGTTCAGGCATTAGATCTCTTGTGTCGCTTCTTGCGCTGAGTGCGATATATGCCTATTTCAGCCAGAAGCGTTTTATTGCTCAAGCCTGTCTTTTTCTGCTCACTATACCAATAGCCATTGCTGGCAATGTTTTTAGAGTTCTGGTTACAGCTATTGCTGTTGCTGTGGTTACGGATAATATAACAGATGAGCCGTTCCATTCTATTATGGGATTGTTGGTATTTGTGGTAGCTTTCATTCTGCTCTTTATATGCGGATTTATTCTCAGGAGAATATTCAAATGAAAGTGGCGGTTCTGATATCTACAATTTTGATTGTTTTGGGTGGCTTTGCCGGCAACTATTTGCGTTTCATCGAAGTGGAACCGGATCGCCCGCCCGATTTTAGTAATCTGCCTTACCGTTCGGGAGAATATTTTAGCAAAGAGCAACGATTTTCAGAGCTCAGCTATGACGTCCTTGAGGCAGACACTACTACCTTAAGGAACTACGTAGATGCCAATGGTACTGTCCACTGGTTGTTTATTGCTTATTTTAATTCGCAGAAATATGGCAGTCAGATTCATTCACCAAAGCACTGTCTTCCGGGCGGTGGTTGGAAAATTGAGAGATTGGAGCCATTTTTACTGCAGTTGTCTGACGGTACTTCCAAAGATGTCAACCGTGTATTTATCCGCAATCAAACTTCTCGTCAGTTGATGCTCTACTGGTTTGAATCACGCAGCGGCAGTATTCGTAGCGAATTTGGAGTTAAATGGGATTTGATGAAAAACTCGCTGCTTTTACGCCCAACCGATGCTGCATTTGTGCGTTTATCTGTGCCGATACAGAATGGCGATATTAAAGGCGCAACAGCTAATGCAATTGAGTTTTTTAACACCTTCCACACAGATATTGAGAGCGCTCTTCCCTTTGATGATTAGTGCTTGAGTGTTTGGCTGATGATGAGTATTATTCCTTATGCTGTTTGATATTATCAAATTAATCCGACCGGCACAATGGCTGAAAAATGGCATCATTGTGCTTGCGTTGGTATTTGCGGGAGAACTCAACAATCCCGAGAAAATTATACTGGCGATTATCGCAATTGCTGTATATTGCTTGCTGTCATCTGCAGTATATACGTTCAACGATCTAATTGACATCGAACGAGACAAACAACATCCACTCAAAAAGAACCGTCCCCTCGCCTCAGGCAGAATAGGCCGAGGAACAGCAGTTGTAATTATTACTATTCTGACCATTCTGGGTGTTGCTGTAGCTTGGATGATAAATGTGCCATTCTTTGTTTCCGTTTTTGCTTTTATTGTACTTAATGTAGCTTATACGCTGTGGCTGAAAGATATCGTTATTGTGGATGTTATCGCCGTAGCTATGAGCTTTGTAATACGAGCCTATGCCGGCGCATTTTCAATTGAAGTTCCGGCATCTATCTGGATGCTTATAAACACACTGTTGTTGGCCTTATTTCTCGGACTTGGTAAGAGACGACACGAACTTGTGTTTCTTGAGGATTCCGCCGTGTCGCACCGAAAAACGCTTAGTAAATACTCTTCCTATCTACTGGACCAATTCATTGTAATAATAACAGCATCAGTTATCGTGATATATATGCTGTACAGTTTTTCACCGGAAGTCTCCGAGAAGCTTGGCACTGACAATCTCTTTGTTACTATCCCCTTTGTGGTCTATGGCCTGTTTCGGTATTTGTATCTTATTCATAGAGAAGAACAGGGTGGTTCACCCACAAGTGTGTTAGTAAACGATAAACCTATACTACTAACGGTGTTGCTATGGCTAATAACAGCAAGTATTGTTCTGTATGTTTTGTAATGACAGTTCTTGTCATGATGGTTGCTCTATTGACCATTGGCGGATTGTCCTGTGATAAGAAAAAATCTAAAAGTAATGTAAAATCTATTAAATCTGCAGGACCTAATTTACAAACATTAGCCGACTGGCCATTTAATGCTGACGAGCTTCTTCCGGTTACTTTTGATACTGCCAATATCAAGCGTGTTGATTCGGTACGTGTAGTGCGAGTTAATGGAATGAACGACTATCTGGGCAAGTGGTCTGATGACTATATTTCGTATAACTGTGCCGGAGTAGCCGCAACTAAGTATGATGTTGATGGAGTTCCTGTTTATGTAGAAATTGCTCAATGTGCCGAATCTCAAGACGCCTATGGTCTTTACGCAAGTCGACGGCCTGTCGGAGTACCAATTACACCACCAGGAACTGAATCCTTCACAGTCGGCACTACTCGTTATTTCACTCATTCCGAATATGTCGTTACTCTTTCAATTGAAAAGGAGTCCGACAGCACCGCGGTAAATACACTGGCTCAATCGATAGACAATGGTATTGAACTCCGTCCAGGAATGCCTACTTTCTTTATCCTGTTTCCTTACCGTTACCGAGTGGCGGCATCTGCGCATTACTACGCCTACAATTTTCTCGACATCCCAAATTTTAATCAGGTATTTACAATTGATTATCTGACTCATGGTGATACTGCCACATTGTTTCTTGCTCCGGATGAAAGTGGAGAGCAGTATTTGTCGTTGCGTGCTTATGTTAAGAATTCCGGCGGTTCCTCGGAAGTCCCGTCGACAATTCTGTTTGAAGGCGGTCACGGCGTATCCTTTGAACATCCAAACGGAAAGCGAATTATAGCCGGGCTTGCACGTGGAAAAGTAGTTGGTATTGTAGGATCCAAAGGGTTGCCTGAAGAGACTTTGCTATCGAAGTGGGTGGAAGGGTTGCTAAAGTAAAGCTTGCTGAATAATTCGTTGCTACGAACGGCAACTCAAATTTGCGCCCACCTGTCAAGCGGACAGGTAGCGGGCGGCCTTGTGCTGACGTGCCTGTCGGCGCACAGGAAGTGCGCCGTGGCGTGTAGAATATTTATAAAGTGTCCCGATGAAATCGGGAAGCTATTTATAACAAAACCCTTTCACTTGAAACAATACAAAACATGCTTATCTATTTATGAACAAAGAACTTACCCGCCTGTCGAGCGGACAGGTACTTTATTCAGCAGACCCTAAATACGAAAATGTAAGCCTTCCATTCTAATTGGCTTCACCCCGTCATTGACATTCCCCATTCTTCACCGTACCATAAGTATAGAAGTGTTCGAGCATAACCAAAGGATAAAGATACAAATATGAGTGATAATAGATTTGACATTAGACCTTCTGCCTGGGATGGGCAGTTCTACCCCAAACAGCCCGGCGAGTTGGTTAATACCATCGCTACGATGTTTTCCGAAGTTCAGAAAATTCCCGTCAAGGGGCATCCTCAGGCTTTGATAGTTCCACACGCCGGTTATATCTATTCTGGCAAAACCGCCGCTCATGCTTACAAACTGCTTGAGGGGGAACAGTACGATACAGTCGTCGTGATATCGCCGTCGCACTATGTTTTCTTCAGAGGTTCTTCGGTGTACGATGGTGGCGGTTACCAGACTCCGCTTGGTGAGATTGCTTCAGACCAAAAACTTGCACAACACATTGCCAACATTCATCCATCGGTCTATCTCTCCAATATGGGACATGCCACCGGCAATACCCGCGGTGAACACGCTCTTGAAGTGCAACTTCCGTTTCTTCAAATAGTGCTGGGACAGTTCAAACTCGTTGCGATTGTAATGGGAGAGCAAGAAGAGGATAATATCCACGCTCTTGGCGAAACGTTGGCTTCAACACTTAAAGGGACGAACTCATTGATAGTTGCCTCCAGCGATCTCTCACATCAGCACACCGAAAAAGTCGCCAATAGAATGGACGGTGCAATAAGTGAGGCTATTAAGAAATATGACCCCGAGATGCTATTGCGGATTATCGAATCCGGTAAAGGAGAAGCCTGCGGAGGCGGGCCTATCATAGCTGCTATGATAGCCGCTAAACGTCTTGGCGCAAGCACTATGCAATTATTGCATCACACAACTTCAGGTGCAACTACAGGTGATTTCGAAAATGTTGTCGGGTATCTGTCTGCGGCGATGATGACAGAAAAGAAGGCAAATAAACTATCCCAAACAGTTGGTGCAATGCCCGCAGATAATAAAAAAAGCAATCTATCCGATGATGATAAGGATCTACTTCATCAAATTGCAAGAGACGCAATTAGCGCTCACCTGTCTGGAAAGCTATTTGAGCCTTCATCCAGCGAGTCTTTACAGGAAGAGATGGGCGCCTTTGTTACTATTACGCTCCAAGGGGAATTGCGTGGATGCATCGGTCATATACGAGCAACGCAACCGCTTTACAAGACAATAGCTGAAATGGCGGTAGCGGCGGCTTTCGATGATCCCCGATTTCCTGAATTGACAAAGACGGAATTTGAGAATTTGGAAATCGAAATATCTGTCCTTTCTCCTCTTGAGAGAGTGCATGATTTTAGTGAGATACAAATTGGGCGGGATGGTCTGTTGATAAAGCTCGATCTGCACTCAGGGTTACTTTTACCGCAAGTAGCTTCCGACCGTGGATGGGGTGTGACGGATTTCCTTCGGCAAACCTGTCTGAAAGCAGGTTTACCTATGAACAATTACAAGAGTGATCAAGTTGAGATATACCGTTTCAGCGCAGAAGTGTTTTAGACAAACATCAGATTGGCATTCGTCTGTTTACTGTGTGCGGAAATGTTCCTTATCAACAAAATCTTCTTGAGTGCTAATTAGTTTGCGCACAATTCCATAGCGCGGACGAACTACCTGAAACACGATGAACGATGCGACAACAAAAAACACTGTCTCTCGAAATCGTCCTGTGAGAAAAAAATAAACAATACCCAAAAGCGAAATACCAGCTATCATAAGAAACATCGGCAGCGATATCTCTCGCAGTCCCGTAATAATATCCTGTTCGAATGTCTCTCGGCGTCGGATCAAAGGTTGTTTTAATTTCTTTTTTGCAGGTATTATCGCTATTCCTGCCAATACCACTGCTAATCCACAAAAGATATAGAAAAGAGAATTAGCCCAAGTGCCAACCATATTCCCAATATCCCCTCTTTGGTTGAAAAAGTAACAGACCAGTAATAGTGCTCCGGGAATTATCACATTAACACCCAGCCCGAAATAAAGTGGTTTGACAACAATACGTGTTAAATCATATTTATCAGTTGAGAAATCCGATTTCATATTTCCTCACTTCTTTTGATAAATCGTCGAAAATTTTCCTCTCGCGGCCAGTAAACAAATGACCAGTATATACCAACAACATAGAATATAAGCA
Source organism: Candidatus Zixiibacteriota bacterium (assembly GCA_034659895.1). Classification (GTDB taxonomy): domain Bacteria; phylum Zixibacteria; class MSB-5A5; order GN15; family FEB-12; genus B120-G9. The sequence goes on along the minus strand of JAYEIF010000222.1, from coordinate 1,104 downwards.
TACGCCAATAATCACCCGATATCAGGAAGATAACCAATCCCATGATATAGCCGCATTCAACAAAAGCCAGTTTTGTGATTGTCGTAATAGTGAACAGTTGAGAAGCCGACATCGTTGAGTTAGATTGTTTTCGGAAATTGCGCAGTTGTGTTCGCTCTATCAATGGTAGCATCAAGGGTGAAAGGGCGGCTACAATGATAAGGATATAGAATGCAAAATCGACTTCAGACCCAACCGATTGCCATGTTGGTGTCAGAAGCAACGCAACAACAAAGAAGACTGCCGGCACCAGAACCAGTATAGCTAATGCTGTCATTCTGGACTTGCTCAACTCTTTCGTCTGGGTTTCATCGAGAGAAATCAATTAATTTGCTCCTTATCCTGCCGTACACGCAAGAAAAACTGTTTCATTAATGATTTTACATCGTCAGCCATAATCCCCCCAACGATTTCAATTCGATGATTGAGTCGTTTGTCGGTGGGGATTTCAAAGATTGATCCGCACGCACCGAACTTTGGATCTCGGGCTCCATAGATAATTGTTTTTATCCTCGAAAGCACAGCCGCTCCGCTGCACATTGCACATGGTTCAAGTGTGGAAAAGAGAGTGCAATTTTCCAGACGCCAGTCAGCGAAATAATTGTATGCCGCCGAAAGCGCAATCATCTCGGCGTGTGCACTGGCATCGTGGAGTTGCTGTGTCCGATTGTGTCCGCGCCCGATAATCCTGTCCTCGAAAACTACTATCGCCCCAACAGGGACTTCATTTTCTTCAAAAGCCAGCTCAGCTTCATTTAGCGCTATGGTCATAAAGTGTTGTTGTTGTTCGACTGTCACAGTGAAAATATATGAAACTATAGCAAATACGCCAACATGTTTTTATGACAAACAAAGTCAAAGTTACAACAGGTTAGGAATAATTCGGGCTTGTTGAATAATTAGTTATTATGTACCACAATCTCCCCGCCTTTGGCGGGCGCGTAGCGGGCGGCCTTGTGTCGCCCGTTTCTATACACACAGCGGAGACAAGCCCCGCTGCTACGCGAGCTGACGTGCCTGTCGGCGCACAGGAAGTGCGCCGTGGCGTGTAGAATGTTTATCAAG
>JAYEIF010000221.1:4568-8272 GCA_034659895.1 Candidatus Zixiibacteriota bacterium | reverse complement strand
ACGCCACGGCGCACTTCCTGTGCGCCGACAGGCACGTCAGCTCGCGTAGCAGCGGGGCTTGTCTCCGCCCTGCCTGTCGCAGACAGGTGTGTGTATAGAAACGGGCGACACGCCACAGCGCACTTTCAGCACAAGGCCGCCCGCTACCTGTCCGCTTGACAGGCAGGCGCGCCCGCCAAAGGCGGGGAGATTGTGGTACATAATAACTAATTATTCAGCAAGCCCTAACAATCCGATTAATTTTGCTATTTCAAATGTAGCACCCTGTCCACGATTTATCGGAAAAAGTTTACAATTCAGTAAAATCTGTGAATCCTCTTGCATGCACATAGGACATATCTTCTGCGAAAACCTCCGTAACCCTATGTCTCCCAATGAATGTATATTAAATAGCATAAAGGCACAAACATTGCATCAGAGACGGGTATGGAATGTTATTTTGGTTCACACAGGTTACCAAACGACAACAACTGTTTGGATAAAACCGTTGTTGTATCGTTTAATATTCCCGAAATAGGGATAAAGTTTAAAGCACCATTTGACGCTGTGGATCACGACCATGGCGATCTGGCGGCACTGCTTGCATTGCTGGAGTTTATCGACAGCAATCAGAAGTATTTCCCAAACCAAACTTATCAGATCTTTGGCAATAATATAAATATTGTCAATGGCATCAACCATCGTGATAACCTTCCGTACAAGTTTGCTCCCTTGTTGGAGAAAACCAAAGGTTACCAAGATAGATATCATTTCTCGCTGGACTGGATACCAGCTATGGGAAATCCTGATTTCGAAGCCCTTTTTGATTGACCTGTAAGCACTGACGGCTGTATCTTAGGTCGCCATGCTTAAACCTTCACAATTAGCCAGAGATATAAACGCCGGGAAATTCAAACCAGCTTACTACCTGTTCGGGGTAGAGGATTTCCGAATTGTCGAAGCAGAGAAATATATCGTCAGTAATTTTCTCCCTGATCGTCAGCTTACCACCAATTACCGCAAGATAAATGGACGGCGAATATCTTGCGCTAATCTGATTGCTGAGTTGTCTAATCTGCCAATGCTTGGCGAACGCCAGGTGTTTAGTATAGCCGAGTTTCAGAGTTTCAAACCGACAGAAGTTGATCGTATCCTTAAGTTACTAAGTCCCCCTGATGCAAACCGAATTGTGATTTTCAGCTCCCCATCAGCGCGGATGCCTAAGAAAAAATCTGCCTTTATCAAGAAAGTCGCCAAAGCAACCGAGATTGTGGAGTTTAGCCGTCTCTCTGCCAAACAGGTTGGAGAACGATTCCGTTCTGGCTTGAAACAGTATAACATCAAGATTTCAAATGAAGCCCTGAATCTATTGATTGAATTAATTGGCGGTAACAGCGGAGGAGTTACGGCTGAGTTAGCCAAACTGCGTGATTTCAAAAATCCAGGTGAAACTGTAACAGCGGATGATATTCAGAAGATTACCACCGGATACGAAGTATACAATATCTTTGAACTGGCTGAGAAGGTTGTTGAAGGAAATACTCGTACAACTTTGAAAATGTTAGATATGTTAGTGAAAAAGGGAAACTCACCAGTAACGATTTGCTCGTTGCTGACAAGGCATTTTCTTTTTCTGTATATCGCAAAGAATGGTCATCAATTACCACTGACTCCCAACCAGAGATTTCTGATACCACGCTTCAGAAAGCAAGCCAACCTCTACGATAATATGCAGTTAGAGCAAACATTAATTGATCTTGCAACTTGCGATGCTGATCTCAGAGTAAGCAGGATGAAACCTAAAATGGTGCTGGAAGTTCTTCTGTTACGTCTGCTCGGAGAAAGACAGACTCGGTGAGTAGACACAATAGGGAAGAAAACAACCCTTCATTGGTAATACCTTCAGAAGAAGAAAAAACTGAGCCATATCTAATTGAAGCGGCTCAGGAAGGCGACAAGAAGGCTTTTGGACAGTTAATCCGTCGCTATCAGAAAAGATTATTTCGGTTTGTGTATGGATTAGTTGGGTCTTTTGATACTACTGAGGATATTGTGCAGGAAGCGTTTATTAAGGCGTATCGAGCACTTGGAACGTTTAAGGCTGGTTATGATTTCTATCCATGGCTGTCAACAATTGCCAGAAACACAGCCTTCAACAGTATTCGACGTGATGAACGCAAAGAATCATTGGATTCCTTGCAGGAAAAAGGCTACGATACCACTACGACCGAACTTGGACCGCTGGAGCAGTTGCTTGATTCTGAAGGGCAGTATCGATTTTACAAGGCAGTAAAGGCGTTACCGGTGAAATATCGCACAGTGTTTGTGTTAAGACATTTTGAGAATATGGGCTACACTGATATTGCCGCTTCCTTAAAGATTCCTCCCGGAACGGTTGACTCGCGGCTGTATCGCGCAAGAAAACTTTTGCTGGAAGAACTAAATGACCTATTATAAATTGGATACAGAAAAACGGGTGTTCTGTTTTGGTTGATAAGATGAATCACAGTTATTTTCGTGACAGAATTTCGGCCTATCACGACCGTGAGCTGACACCCTATGAGGAAAAGGCAATTCGAGAACACCTCGTTGAGTGTGAGGAATGCCGCAATCTGTTGGCTGAGCTGGAAAAACTGGACAAATTAGTTGATGAGCATTCAGAGCTTGAAGGAAAAGATTACTGGGAACAATCGGCACAACGAATAGAGTCGCAACTTGATGTCGAGTCATCTATTAATAAAACGCCAGCCACAAAACATACACCGTGGTGGGGACTTGGATGGAAAATTACGGCCGCCGCGGCATCAATCGCAGTGCTTACCTTTATAGGTTTTCATCACTCTGATATCTATGATTCTTTGGAAACAGCGCCACCGCAAAGAAAGAAGGTGGAAAGCGTATCATCTCCTGAAATAACTACAAAAGATAAAATGCCGGCTCCAGTGGCGCAAAGGCTGGACAGCATTAATGACAAGGAAAAATCCACTCAACAAGAGCAACCGAATACTCTGCAAAAAGAAGTTCAAATTCAGCCAACATCACCTTCATTAGAGAAACAAAAGGTTACAGAGACACAACAGACTACACCAGAAAAAATAGAGAGCAAACCTGATAAACTACCTCTTAATACAATTAATGAAATTAGTACGGAATCGGAAACAATAGAAATCTCTAAAGATTTAGAAGAAATCAGCAAGGATGAAAAAATAACATTCAGTAGTAAAGAAAAAGAACCAGTTTATCAAACCAAAACTTCTCCTCCGACAAAAGATATTTCTACTGTCGGAAAGCCTGATATCGGAGCCAGTAAATCCAGTACTTCTAAGATGACCTCTACAGAACCCGGGCTCGCAATGTCTATAAATCCCAACAGAAGTAAAACGAAAGCAACACCTCAAGAAGCCAGTAAAGCCGATGAAGCACATCAGAAATTGAAAGAATTGGATTTGGATGATTGGTTAAACAGACGTGATTCTTTAGAGATTAGGCAGAAAAAACTCAGTCAGAAAGAACAAAAACTGTCGATATCTCAAGGTGTAGAAAAGAATCTGACATCTGCCGACTGGGTCGAACGTCAACTTCTTGAAAGTTACTACAACATAGCCCATCTGGCTAAAGAGGAAAACCGTGAGGAATATGATAAAGCAATTGAATCCCTTCGTGAGTATGTCCGAGACAGCAGTTCCCGACACCTCCGAGTTGCCCGAGATTATCTGCAAAGACTC
>JAYEIF010000221.1:0-4468 GCA_034659895.1 Candidatus Zixiibacteriota bacterium | reverse complement strand
ATTGAGGAAATATCATGGATAAACGTCTATATCGATCAACTGAGTTTAAGGTTATCGGAGGAGTATGTGGAGGGTTGGGAGAGTATCTCGACCTTGACCCAACGCTGATTCGCATATTCACGGTATTATTGTTTTTCGCTTCAGGTGTGGGTATTCTGGCCTATTTAATTGCCTGGATTATAATTCCTCAGCGTCCTTATGATGTTGAGGTAGTCCAAACAGACAAGGAGTCATCATCGTGGCATAAATATCTTCCCGGCCTTATTCTTGTTGGTATTGGCTTGATATTGCTCATTAGGGAAAGCTGGTACTGGTTTGATTTTGATATGTTCTGGCCTGTACTGCTGATTGTTGGCGGGTTACTTCTAATTTTTTCCCGCCGGAAGAAAAATGAAGTAGAACAATCATTTGAAGCGACAAATGAGCATTCAAATGGTGGAAACAGAGGTTCATTATAATGTCTCCTGCACGGTTTCGATGGGGTCTTTTTCTGGTATTACTTGGTGTGTTGCTTCTTTTGCAAAATGCCGATGTTCTCAACTCGAATTTCTGGGCTGATTTATTAATCTGGTTTCCTGTAGTGCTGATTGCCGTGGGGCTGGAAAAGATTTTCGCTAAATCGAAAATGAGAGTAATTTCCTACCTGACATCAGTTGGTCTGTTTGTCGGTGGTTTGGCGATTGCATTTGCAAGTAGTTACGGGGGCGAGGAGACAAGTTTCTTTAACCAAACCACATTTGAAATGGAATCCGATTCGGATGTCCGCTTGCTAAACGTTGTTCTTGATATGGATGGTACTGATCTAACTATTCGTGATTCCGGCGATGACCTTGTTTATGGTGAGTTTGACGAATTCACACGCAAACCAAGAATCAACTCTGATATTGATGGTGAGGTTGCTAATGTAAAATTGATAAGCCGTTCCGGGAGTTTCCTTGGCGGCGCTATCCGTATCAACACTGGAGATCCACAAAATTGGTGGTTACGCTTTTCCAAAGATGTTCCTCTTGATTTGGAATGCAATGGCAGTGATTCCGACCTGCATATGAATATGGCTACTACACCATTGAGAAGGCTGAAACTTGATGCTGACGATGCCAGTATCTATCTAAAGCTTGGTGATTTGTTACCGGAAGCGGACATTTACATTGATGGGGACGATGCCGATTTGAGATTGCGGATACCTAAAACAGTGGGAGTGCGGATTCTTGGTGATGAATACGAATCATATCTAACGAGAATAGGATTTATAGAAAGCGGTGATCAGTTTGTTACTGAGGGTTTTGACACAACAAAAACCAAGATTGATATAACTCTCGATGATTATCTTGAGTCGTTTTCAATAGATTTCTTTTGATAGCAATTTGTGAGTGTTCGCATGTTGAGAGTGGTCACGAGTGACAATAGTCACGAGTGACAGCAGCCACGAGTGGCAATAGCCACAAGTGGCCGCCCTTTTTGAGGAGTAACTTGATATGTTGTTGGTGCAATCAAGGAAAAACGAGTTTAATCTCTTTACCCAATATTGGTCCAAATCTCTTTCGTTTGTGTCGGTTGTGTGCAAATCGTTTCACTCCTCTGTCAACTTAGAATTCCATCTAGTCAAATAACCATCAAATAAGAAAATAATCGGGTAATTCGTTGTTATATAAACACATAAGTGACTCTCAAAAGGTCTCAAACTACACGCTCGAATCATTATAGTCAAATAAGAATCAAACAAAAAATCCCTCATTAATATCTAAGCCCAGTAAGGCACATATTTCATGTATTTTCTAGAAGCCTCTTCATCGTAAGGCTTTATCATATTAGCTTCTGTTGCTTCTCTAATAAATCTAGATGCTATAGCACTGTTTTTAGGATCGATTCCAAATCTATCTCGAAGCGAAGCATTTGTCATATAATCTCTATTGACAAACTTCAAACAAGCATGCAAATAGCAAGCCCTGACTCTGTCATTTTTGTCCATGTTTCTCAATTCCCGATGAGCAAACAACACTACCCGAGTATTATCCCCAACAACTTCGAAGATAGGAGCTGGCAATTGATGAAGTTCTATTTGGAAAACAACTTTATCAACACCGCTTCCTCGCTCCTCGCAAACACCAATACGACGCATAAAAGAAGCAAGAGCATCATTACGAGATCGAGGTGGACTATCCAGAAAACGGGCTGTTTCCACTAGGGAAGCTCCTGGATTAGTTATCTCCATTCGATTATCAAAAATCTCAATCAGCGGACCGGAGCCAGTTATGAAAAAATCCTGATGTATAACAGCATTAGCCACTAGTTCACGAATTGCCAACTCTGGATACATAAAAACTGTCTTACGAATAGCTTGTTCAATTATTTCGTTCGATGGTAGCAAACTATTAATAAAACTGATCAACCCTTCAAAACCACACGCATATCCTTTACCGCCTTCTTGTTCCTTAACTGTCTTTACGCGACTTTCACCTTGATACAAGACCACCCTTACGGCCTTCCGCTTCAATGTTCTAAAGTCAGAAAGCTTCTTTGCTAGTAGAATTGCCCCCAAATTTGTAATATTCCACATCCCCGCATCATTCTTTACTATCATTGAATCACTTGCGAGAATATCGAGAATGCCTTCTCTTGTCTCTGGTAAAGGTTGTTCCAGAAGATCAAAATAGGCAGGATAGTCCAGCACTTTGATTACTTCATCACTTGCAAGGTTCTCAACTGCGATAAGGTCTTCAAAGGGAGTATCATCAAATATCCGCCATAATTCCCGTTCTTTCTCTGGGAAGTTTTTTAACTTCTTTTGATAACTTCCAATACGAATATATTCTATACTCTTAAATTGTACAGGATGCCTAAAGGCGCGAGGAATCTCTAGCATGATCAATTTCTTTCTCTCGATCGGAATTTCAAAAAAGTGAAAGTTTATTTTGGGACTAATTAACCTAAGCAACCAATTCTCAAGCTCTTCTTCGCCAACCTTTTTCGTATCAGGTGAGAACGTGGTTCCGATTATGTCATGCGTCATATCATCTATTCCCCACAGTAGATAAGCATAAGCTTTACCATGAAGTGTAGCAGAATTAGACAATGAAGATATATATTCACCAATTTCATCTGGGTTGTCATTGTTGTGTTTGAATTCAACCCACTCGGTCTCCCTCGATAAATTACGCAATTCATTTACGAGGCTTTTCAAATACTTTATATCTCTATGTGTGGACATCATTTGACTTCCCAAAAATTCGTATTTTCTCTATCTCAACCGCTCTGGTGCTCCATAGTTCCGAAGTGCAGGTTTGTCTTCAATGTTTTCAAACCTGCCATTTTTTCAAAAGGCGTAGCAAGTCATATAGCCATGATAACAGATTCACGAGTGTACAACAACGCTTTAAAAAGAATACGATTGGGGATATAGTTGAATGGTTAGTAATGAAATTCGAAAATGCTGAGAGAGAATTATTGAAATCAGATGACGGTTGTCAGGCGTTCAGATTCCACCCCAAGCTGTGGGCTACCCTCCGCCTTACTGTCTGCAAAAAAAAGAGACCGGTATAAACCGGTCTCTTTTACATTTGGTTAGCATCGCCTATCAGCGATGTTACCGTCAGTCGTTACATTATTTCTAACGACCTCCGCCTAACGTTTCTGGCGAGCCTCGTTGACATTAAGCGTGCGTCCGTCGAGATCCTGACCATTAACACCATTAATGGCAGCAGATGCCTCGTCTTTTCCCGGCATTTCAACAAACGCAAAACCTCTTGGCTTTCCACTATACTTGTCCGTAATAATGCTGACTGTTGAAACTTCACCAAAACTCTCAAAGGTTTGGCGTAATTGATCTTCTGTCGTATCGAACGACAAATTTCCGATGTAGATATTCATTCTACACTCCGTAGTTGCTTGTCCTAAAGTAAACTGCGTTATTATGAAGTCAGATACTTCAAGACAAATGACATATTGCGCACAATTGCGCTATCAATTCGAGATTACACTTTAGCGGAGAGTTGAAAATTATGACAAGACTACGATAAAAGCCGAACTCAAATCAATACTGAACCTTTATTATACTTTATCATTCGACAAAAACCTACGATTATTTTAACAAAATACGATTTATTTTTCGACAGGATGGCACTATCAAAATTCAGGTTTAGAGCCATCAGCAAGCGGAGTGGTACTCGCTATAACCATAATCGCCCCAGTAGTCATAGCCGTTCTGATACCAAAAGTCGATTGCATACCATCGGTCTTCCCACGTAGAAGAAGAAAAGGTCTCGTTGAAGATCAATTCTCTGGATTGTGTGGCATCTTTTGAATATTCCTTCTTTTGTGGCGCAAGCTTTCCCTCTGGCTCACTACCTTCGGATGGTCGTTTTTCGTGACTGTGTCGTATCACATCCGTGAAGATAACGTTGACACCGTGATTGCGAAGCTTCTCCGCGATTTCTTTTGCTACCCTTAGGTGATAGTAACCGGGGAAGGC
>JAYEIF010000220.1:0-8299 GCA_034659895.1 Candidatus Zixiibacteriota bacterium | reverse complement strand
GGACCGCCGGTGAACAAATAACTAACGAGATAAGTTATGTCGGAAACATTGGGACCTTCACCATTGGCATTGATATCACCGCACGCCTGAGTAATGACTGCATAAAGATGCTGAACATCACTCTCAGCGGGTGAGTGCGAATCAGTAGCACGAACTGTGAAATTGAATGTTCCCTGCTTCGATGGCACTCCGGACAATACTCCAGATTCCGGATCGAGATTAAGCCCATCTGGCAAACTACCGTCGGTTATATCCCAAACATACGGCGGAGTCCCGTCTGTCGCCTCCAGATTCACAGAATATGATTGACCAACTTCACCGTCTGGGATTGTCAGCGTTGTTATGGTTACTTCAGGTTCAGGCTCATGACGCACCTCAACTCGTATCAGGAAGTTATGGTTGCTTCCATAGAACTCATCAAGGGTTTTCCATATACTATCTTCACTGAGTCCGCTGCGATGTTCTGGAAATTGCTGGCCGTCATCCATATATATCCACAATGTGTCAGCCGTCGCTGATTCAATCGGGCTGAAACCGATATGGAAATCCTCATTAGCATTACAATACAGATTTAATTTTGAAATATCTATAAATGACAGGTCACCATCAGGAATATCGAGAGAGTCAATTAACATCGTTGGATAGGTGCCGTCACTTGCCCAAACATACATTCTGACACCAAGACTATCCGAAAAATCTCCTTCGACTGTAACTGAACTCAGAGTGCAAGCCATCTCTGGTGTGAACCGAACATTGAACATATCCTTGTCTGATGAAGGCGACAATGACATCATATACGCTGCGCTTCCGTCATCGTATTGAAGCAGTGTGCTGGCTGATTTCTGCTGGATAGTCAACGTTGGGTCACCGTTAAGCGTCATGCCATAGAACCAGGTAATTTCCCATTCCTCAAAACCACCTGCGGCACGAGCTGAAAACCAGTCAAAGTACGCCTGTCCTATTCCTTTCCCCTCACCAAATGGATGGTAAAAATCTTCAAATGCCAGCATCGAACCAGATTTGGTACTGCCAATCGCAGCCAGTCCATATTCTTGACCAAAGATATACCAGCCGGACATATAGTTCTCTTCGACATAGCGGGCGTTGGAACAGGCAAAGAGATTATAGAAATGTGATACCGGTTGAAGTCCTTTGACTTCAGAGTTGTAGGTGTAGGACCAGTTATCATCAGGGTTCTTAAAAGCATGTCCCTCAGGCCACGAGTGAGCACACACCTGAATGAAACCATAATTGTTGGGTAATCGACTTTCGTAGTCCGGGCTCCAGGTTGTCCATTTATCATTAACGAACTCACGGTTTGCATAAGCTTCACCGACATTCATATTCCACCAACTCGATCCTGGCTCCCAATCGTCATCAATATAGACCAGCGCCTTATTGTTCAATGGAAGCAACCCGCAACGATACTGATGATTGCGATCGAAATAATCAACCAGCAGGTCAATTTCATTGGCACCGTCCATAGTAAGAGGCGATGCCGTCAGACGTCCCATCCAGATTTCCGGTGTAACATCTCCGATGTGAGAATCATACATTCCATCTACGTCAGAATCTGTGAAGATACCATCGAGGTCCATATAGTACAAATCGATAGGGAACTCAGCATGTGATGGCGGATCGCCGAAATCGGTCTCATACCAAGCTACTGGCAAGTCCCCGATAAAAACACAACCAGCCATACCTTCGAGATACTTATCATTGATAAATGCTCGCAGATCGGATGGGTTACCACCACAAATGGAATAAACTTTCACATCATAGCCTTCACCGGTGAGGTCGAGTGCATATAAATTAATTGATGCCTGTATCTGGTCGTATAGAGCAGAATCGATAAAGATACCAAATCCAACGAGATTGCGATAACTCGATTTGGGAGTATTCGTCCAAACTAATGACGATTTCCATTCCCCACGCGCTTCGGTTTGAGCTGTCCATTTTTGAAAAGTGATAGGGTGGCCGCCGGACGGATCGACCCATCTGGTTCGGGTAACATCACTTGAATATCGATTAGTTATTGAATCGTTGACTGGTTTAAGTAATTCATTTGTGAAACCTTGTGAAGCGGTGATAATTATAGAAACCGCTGTAATAAAAGCTGTTTTAAAAATTCTTGTCATAACGAATACCTATAAGTTAGTACAAATCAGGCACGGTTAGTTTATAATTTCAATTTAACCAATCTTAACTATATGTCAAGTAGAATGTTAGAAGCATCACTCTGAGGTAATATTTCTTGTCAGTCTATTTTATAGGTTGCGTATTTGCAACGAATATTGTATGATGTGTATAGAAGTTCGTTGTATGTGAAAGAAATGACTGATAAGAACAAAAGCGACAATGCGACCGAAATTATTCTCGATTCAATAGCCGATGGGGTTTTTACGGTCGATAGTGAATGGCAAATTACGTCTTTCAACAAAGCTGCGGAAGAAATCACTGGTATTCTGAAGGAAGAAGCTATAGGACAAAAGTGTTTCGACATATTCCATGCTTCAATCTGTGAAACGAACTGTGCACTTAAACATACATTTGAAACCCAGCAGTCAGTAATCGGTCGTACAGCCTATATTATTGATGCATACGGGGATAGAATCCCTATTAATATATCAACGGCGATATTGAAGGATAAAAGCGGAAATGTTATCGGGGCTGTTGAAACATTTCGGGATTTAAGTACGATTGAAGAACTTCAACGTGAACTGGAGAAAAAATATTCCTTCCATGATATTATCAGCAAAAATAGTAAAATGCTGCAGATATTTGATATTATTCCCAGTGTGGCAGAAAGTGGTAGCACAGTTCTAATTGAAGGCGAAAGCGGTACCGGAAAAGAGTTAGTAACACGCGCAATTCATGAACTTTCCAACCGAAAGAACGAATCAGAAGTATCACATCCGTTTGTAGCGGTCAACTGCGGAGCAATTCCAGACACGCTTCTTGAATCGGAACTCTTTGGATATAAAGCTGGAGCATTTACCGATGCGCGCAAGGACAAACCCGGACGCTTTGCAATCGCCGAGGGCGGGACGCTGTTTCTTGACGAAATTGCTGATGTTTCTCCTGCGCTTCAGGTACGGCTACTGCGAGTCATTCAAGAACGAACCTATGAGCCTCTTGGCTCCACCGAATCAGTTCAAGCAAATGTCCGTATTATCACAGCTACTAACAAAAACCTCGAAGAGCTTGTCAAATCAGGAGATTTTCGGGAAGATTTATATTATAGAATAAACGTGATTCGTATCAAATTGCCGCCACTTCGCGAACGTAAAGAAGACATCCCTCTGCTAATTGATCACTTTATCCGCCGTTTTAACAACCTCAAGGAAAAACTCATCACAGGTGTTTCGCCTGATGCTCTCGCAGTTTTGATGAGCTATGAATATCCAGGCAATATCAGAGAATTGGAAAATATAATCGAGCATGCCTTTGTTCTTTGCCGAAAATCAATTATCAATGTTGGCGATCTACCGGAAAATGTGAGACCCAACAAGGATAAGCCTTTAGTCGAACCGACATCGCTGAATGAACTTGAAGCCACTTATATTATAGATATGCTAAACAAAAACAACTGGAATAGAAAGAAAACAGCCGAAGAACTCGGGATGCACAAAACAACGCTGTGGCGGAAAATGAAGAAACTCGGGATTAGTCCTAACAAATAGAAATAGTTGCATATATGCACTCTATATGCATGGTGTGGTTGCATAACCGCACCTATTCTTATTGCTTTATCTCACTGTAGAACGTCTATTTCACATTTATAAGTCACTGTATATAAATAAGATAGAAATAGTTTTGACAGTACAAAGCAATTTTGGCATAAATTATGCTTAATTGTTTGGTATGAATATGAAGATTGCAATTCCGATATGGAATGGACGTGTTTCACCTGTTATGGATACAGCACGTCAACTCCTTATTGCAGAGATAGATGATGGTCTGGAGGTTTCCCGGACAGTTGTTGACATACCTCAGACAAATATCTCTCACCTTGCAAACTTTATCTCTGGACATAGAATTGATACTTTAATTTGTGGCGCAATATCGCATCAATTGGAGCAGATGCTCGCCGCTTCTGGTATAAGGATAAATCCATGGTTTCGTGGTAATGTTGATAAAGTTATTGCCGCTCATTCCGCTGGCATTCTTCAAGACGATAATTTTCTTTTGCCCGGCTGTGGACGTGGACGTCGCAGGGGAAGAGGAGGTCGTCGAGGAAGACATGCGAAACTCGGGTGGCGTAAAAGGTTTAAGGAGGAATGATGAGAATAGCAGTTACATCTAAAGGTAAGGATTTAACCAGCAAGGTTGATCCGCGATTTGCGAGAGCGCCATATTTATTGGTGTTTGATACAAATGACGAGAATCTTGAAGTTATTGATAATAGTCAGAACGTTAATGCCGCACACGGAGCCGGTATCAAGGCGGCTGAAAATGTTGTAAACAAGAAAGTAGATATTGTTGTTGCAGGTAATTTCGGTCCTAAAGCAATTCAAGCTCTTAAAGCGGCTGATATTAAAACAGTGGAGTGGACAGAAGGGACAGTTTCCGAGGCAATAGAATTAGCTCGCAATAACAAGTTTAAGACAAGCGATAAACCCAGTGTTGAAGGGCATTGGGAATAGTTGTCCGCCTTTGTAAAGGAGGAGTATTATGAAACCGAGTAAATCAGATAATGTCGGAACAGATAGTGGCAATCGAAGAGAGCGCAAACGACTGAGAGGTATGTTCTCCAGTAAGACCGGCAAAACGATTGGTTTCACCTCGATAGCGGCGCCAATAATTGGCTATGTTGTCAAGGATCTTAAGAAACCCGACAGCATAATTCGTGGGCTTATTGGGGGAATATCAAGAAAGCTCATACAGGCGAAGTCAAACAAAGCAGAAGAAATTGATGCTACTGACAAAGTTGAAATCATTGAGGACAATGATGATAAAACAAGTTGATACGATTTCAATAACTGAAAAAGAAAGGAGATAAAGATGCCAAGAGGAGACAGAACCGGACCTATGGGTGCCGGAGTAATGACAGGACGAGGAGCTGGTTTATGTGCCGGCTACGATGTGCCGGGATATATGAATCAATCTGCCGGACGCGGTTTTGGACGTGGTTTCGGATATGGCGGAGGCCACGGTTTTGGTCGTGGAATGGGTGGTGGATTTGGTCATGGTTTTCAAGGCGGTGGACGCGGATGGCGTAATCAGTATTACGCTACCGGAACACCAGGATGGGCTCGTGGTGGATATGGTTATCAATATCCAGCAGCACCCCCTGCCGGTTTCGGTGCGGCTGTGGACACAAAGGCAGCTCAGGCAGAAGAGCTTGCATACCTGAAAGACCAAGCCCAATATTTCAAGGGAGCTCTTGACGACATAGAAAAACGTGTCAATGAGCTTCAAAAAGAAACTGAAAATTCAAGTAATACTCCAAAGAGTAAAAAAGAGTAAGGGAGGATACTATGTCACCAAGAGGTAACTCCGGCGGCGGACGCGGCCAGGGTGGCGGACGTGGTCAAGGTGGCGGACGCGGCCAGGGTGGCGGTCGCGGACAAGGTGACGGTCAAGGTCAAGGTGGCGGTCGCGGACAGGGCGGCGGTGGCGGACAAGGTGTCGGTGGTGGTCAGGGAGGCCGTGGTATGGGAAAAACCGGTCGCGGTCTCGGTCCAGTCGGAGAATGCACTTGTCCAAGCTGTGGCGCAACAGTCCAACATCAACCGGGAACATCTTGCCTTGAACAAAAGTGCCCCAAATGCGGCCATCAGATGACAAGATACGATAATAAAGGAAAGTAAATTTGGAAATATCTGTTGCAAGTGGCAAGGGTGGTACAGGAAAAACCACTCTTGCCACCAACTTAGCTGTAGCCATTGCTAAAAAAGGTAAAAAGGTTAATTACCTTGATTGTGATGTTGAAGAACCAAACGGCCATATTTTCCTGAAGCCTGAGGTTACAGAACAGTCAGATGTAAACGTTCTAATTCCCAGAGTTATTCAAGATAAGTGCACTCTTTGTGGAGAGTGCTCTGCTGCCTGCGAATATAATGCTATCGCTGTTTTGGGGAAAACAGTGGAAGTATTTGATTCTCTTTGTCACAGCTGTGGGGGGTGTCTTGATGTTTGTCCTGAGGGTGCCATTGAAGAAATTCCTAGAGCAATCGGTAGTATCAGTAGCGGAGTTGGGATGGGAGTAGAGTTCCACGAGGGACGTCTGAATGTGGGAGAATTAATATCACCTCCTCTTACAAAAGAGCTGAGGAAACTCGTTAAAAAATCTGATGTTACTATTATTGATGCTCCCCCGGGTACTTCCTGCCCTGTCATTGAAGCAATCAACGGAACGGACTTTGTAATTTTAGTAACCGAGCCTACACCATTTGGACTGAATGACCTTAAGCTGGCGGTCGAAATGATACGAGAAATTGATTTGCCATACGGGGTTGTAATTAACCGATCAGATACTGGTGATAATAGAACCGAAGAGTATTGCCATAAGGAAAAAATCGATATCCTGATGAAGATACCCTTTAATCGTAAAATTGCTGAAGCTTACTCACAGGGCGATATGATGTTTGACGTTGATTCTAAATATGAAAAGAGTTTTTACGAATTGTATCAAAATATAACTAACAGAGCACAATCATGATGGAACTGGTTATAATTAGTGGAAAGGGTGGCACGGGTAAAACCAGTATGGTTGGCTCGCTGGCTTCTTTGTCACAAAATAAGGTGTTGGTTGATTGTGATGTTGACGCCGCCGATCTTCACCTGATTCTAAAAAATAACGTGCAAGAAACAACTGAGTTCATTGGCGGTAAGGAAGCCAGTATTAACGAAGATATGTGTACGAATTGCGGAATCTGCCAGGATTACTGTCGGTTCGATGCTATCAAGCACGATGTGAATACGGAAAATCCAGACGATGAGAAGTATTGGATAGAAAGCTATTCCTGTGATGGATGCGGTGTTTGTGTTCGTCATTGCCCCGAGGATGCAATCGATTTTAATGAGGTAATCAGCGGCGAGTGGTATATCTCTGATACGCCGTATGGTCCGCTTGTCCATGCGCGCCTTGGCATTGCTCAAGCTAATTCTGGCAAGCTGGTGTCGGAGTTACGCCAGCAGGCAAAGCAATTGGCGGAACAGCGTGAAATGGACATGATTCTTATTGATGGTCCTCCGGGAATTGGTTGCCCTGTAACTGCGTCAATTACAGGGGTTGGATATGTTTTGATAGTAACCGAACCATCCATGTCAGCCTTACACGATATGGAACGGTTGTTGCAGCTAACTTTACATTTCAAAATCCCTACTGGAATATGCATAAATAAATTCGATATTAACCTTGATTTGACTTCTCGAATTGAAGATTTTGCAAAAGAACAGAAGGTAAAGATTCTCGGGCGGATACCATTTGACCATGAGGTAACAAAGGCACAGATGGCCGGTACGAGTATTATTGAACACAATGACGATGGAGTATCCAAAAGTATTAAAAAATTGTGGTCAAATCTGAATGAGGAATTCAGAGAGAATGGACAGTAACGCTAAACCAGAGAAATAATTGGATAAAAACTAATAGAAACCAGTATGGAGTTAAGAAAATGAAAATTGCAATCCCAACAATTGATGGAGTATTATGTCCCCATTTTGGCCACTGCCAACAGTTTGCTGTCATTGATGTTGATTCGGAGAAGAAGTCTATCAACGATTCAGAGATGTTAACACCACCGCCGCATGAACCGGGAGTACTTCCATCATGGCTGAATCAGATGGGATGTAGTCTCATAATTGCAGGTGGTATGGGGAGACGAGCTATCGATATGTTTCAGCAAAATGGTGTTCAAGTTATTATTGGTGCACCAAACGGAAAGCCTGAAGATATAGCAACTTCATATCTCAATGGTGAACTTTCAACTGAATCGAATCCGTGTGACGATCCTGATTTTCATGAAGAGAAACATAACAGGAATTAGGGTCTGCTGAATAAAGTATAAGTTCTTTATCAGGCGAGTGTCAGGTTGTAATCAACCTGCTTACTTGTACCACAATCTCCCCGCCTTTGGCGGGCGCGCCCGCCTGTCAAGCGGACAGGTAGCTGGTAGCCTTTTGTGTGTTGCCCGTCCCTCGACTCCGTTCGGGAGAACCTAAAACAATAAGTCATGACCCTTGTGACCCTGATAATTTTCATGTTGGAAAATCTTGTACAGAAGGCAGTATTGCGTCTGCCTTATGAAGTTCGTCATTCCTCCATTATTGTCATTTCTCTATTATTGTCATT
>JAYEIF010000219.1:0-8358 GCA_034659895.1 Candidatus Zixiibacteriota bacterium | reverse complement strand
GGGTAAGTTCTTTGTTCATAAATAGATAAGCATGTTTTGTATTGTTTCAAGTGAAAGGGTTTTGTTATAAATAGCTTCCCGATTTCATCGGGACACCTGATAAACATTCTACACGCCACGGCGCACTTCCTGTGCGCCGACAGGCACGTCAGCTCGCGTAGCAGCGGGGCTTGTCTCCGCCCTGCCTGTCGCAGACAGGTGTGTGTATAGAAACGGGCGACACGCCACGGCGCACTTTCAGCACAAGGCCGCCCGCTACCTGTCCGCTTGACAGGCGGGCGCGAATTTGAGATTGTGGTACATAGTAACGAATTATTCAGCAACCATTAATTCCAACTGTAGTCATATGCCGGGGTTGTCGTTAAACGAAGGCCGACTGTATCCGACGCCTCAGTAACAGCCTGCATCTGGTAAATGATAAAATGCGTTCCTCCGTTACTCCAACCACCAGTGATGGATTGTCTCGGGTTATACATTATCCAATTTCCGGAGGCGCGGTATGACCATGTACCGGGAGGAGTATTGGTCGTATTTACAGGATCATTCTCACCCTGATAGTTCTCTGGCACATTACTCAGATCATTAAAAGGATTATGGATATTCATATTTGCGCCGTTCACATATTGCCTTGAAGAATAAATTGACACTGCCGATTCCAATGACGAAACCATAGTGGAGACGGCAGCTTGTTCGGCCTGAGATCTTAGCTCAAGGAACTTGGGGATTGCCGTAACTGCAAGGATTCCGATTACAACAATAACGATAATAATTTCAATCAGTGTGAAGCCACTTGATTTAGCGGGTTTAGAATTCATAAAACTTTACTTTCTTCATAATATAATTGAATTTTCATTCCCGATTTTTATATCGGTAAAGTGTTTGGTGTCCTTAACAAATACTCAGTGATATTCTGAAGAACAATAAAAAGAGTAACTACATTACCTGTTTAATATATGAACATAATCGGGCTGATTCCTCCAGATTGAGTTATGGTTGCCGAAATAATAAATGATGAACCTTATCTTGCAAAATGCAAAACTGAGAGTGAAATAATGCCAGCCAGAATTCTTGTAATAGATGATGAAGACTCCATGTGCAATTTTATGGATATAATGCTTAGCAAGGTAGGGTATCAGGTGGATATTGCTACTTCTGGACAGGACGGGATTTCGCTATTTAAGGAAAACAACTACGATTTGGTAATTGCCGATCTGAGTATGCCCAAGATGTCAGGTATTGATGTCCTCCGTGAAGTCAAACAATTAAATGTCAACCAGGATTTGATAGTAATGACCGCCTATGCTTCGGTTGATACCGCTATCGAAGCTATGAAACAAGGGGCGATTGATTATATTACCAAACCATTCAAGGTCGATGAAATTAAGCTGGTTATTGAAAAAAGTATTAGCCACGGAACTCTTGTAAAAGAAAATACCAACCTGAAAAAACAGCTTCAGGGTGACAGCTCCTTTGATAATTTTATCGGGACATCAAAGGAAATTGTGTCTCTTAAGAAATTAGCCCGAAGGGTTGCCTCGTCAGATGCAACGGTTCTAATTCGTGGTGAATCAGGCACAGGTAAAGATCTCATTGCAAGAGCTATTCATAACCATTCTCCCCGAAGCAATGGTCCATTTATCACAATCAACTGCGCCGCATTACCCGAAAATCTTCTCGAATCCGAGCTTTTTGGCCATAAAAAGGGATCTTTCACTGGGGCTATTAAGGACAAAGATGGACTTTTCAAAGTCGCTGATGGCGGGACGTTCTTCCTCGATGAGGTTGGCAATACATCGCCAGCGATTCAAATGAAACTTCTGCGCGTTCTTGAAGACAAAAAAATAACCCCTGTTGGTGAAACCAAACCTATTAGTGTCGATGTGCGTCTTATTGCAGCAACCAATGCCGACCTTGAAGAAAAAGTTAAAGCAGAGGGATTTCGGGCTGATTTGTTCTACCGTCTTAATGTTATCCCAATCCAAATTCCGCCACTGCGTGAACGACATGATGATATTAGTCTTTTGGTAAATCATTTCATCACGAAATATTGTCGTAAGCTGGACTTTCCGACTAAGAGCATCAATGATGAAGCTATGGAACTTCTCCGTAATTATCGCTGGCAAGGGAATGTAAGAGAACTTGAGAATACCATTGAACGAGCTGTACTTCTCAGTAAAGGTGATTATTTGGGAATCAGTGATTTTCCTGATCGCCTGCGTTTAACACAAACAGCCGAACTCGTCTCGGAAGCAGAACCTGCCAACCCAACTCTTGAATCGATTGAAAAAGCATATATTCACTATGTAATGAGTCAAACTGATGGGAAGAAATCAGAAGCAGCTAAAATACTCGGAATAGACACTTCTACTTTGTATAGAAAAATTGATCGTTATGATTTTAAGGATTTCTCAAATCATAAGAATTCACACAAACAGAAACAGACCAGTGATAAATAGCCGTGTTTTTGAAAAGACACCTGCGTATTAGACTTGCAATCATAAGAACCTCCAATGTCTAAAGGTGAGGATGGGATTAAATGATACCCAGATTAAAGACAAAGCGCGGATTTACAATGATAGAGCTGATGATTGTTGTAGTGATTATCGGTATCCTTGCTGCTTTGGCAATTCCGCGTTTTATGCAAGCTACCGTTAAGACAAAACAGAGTGAGGCGAAAGCTATTCTGAAGCAAATATATGTCAACCAACGTACGTATCACCAACAGTCAGAAGGCAATGTCTATTACCAGCCGGGAGGAGCTGCCAGCGCTTCCACTCCAAATGCATTCAATACAATATGGATAGAAATACAATCACACGCTCGTTACATCTATACTATCAGTGTTGCTGGAGAGAGTTTTACAGCTACAGCGACAGCTGATCTTGATGATGATGCCACTATTGATACATGGACTATCAATGAGCAGGGAATTCTTACTTGCCCCATCGACGATGTTACCGGATAAACTTGTATTCTAAGTTTACAAGTGGAGTCCTATGCAAAAGGACTTATTAAAAAAGACGCTGTTCACGTTCCGCATAGAAGATTGAAATTCCGCGTAGAGGGCGGTTTTATGTCGCCCGTTTTCAAAACATGCATCATCAATCCGCCACTGCAAGTACATTTGAGAGACTTTTTCAACAAGCCCATATTATTAGTGAGGACTCAGAAACGGTAAGCTGCGCTGACGCGCCATGTAGCATCTAATGCGCTGTGATGAAGATATGCCAGATCAATTGTTATGTTTTTGATGTTAATACCTGCTCCAGTTGTGAAGCGCCCAATATCAAATCCCGCTCTGCCAAAAATCATTTCCTTATAGCTTATCTCCCAGCCGTAGTGGGTATCCAGTGAAACCGGACCTGACCAGCACTGAGCGCTACTTTTGAGACCCTCAAATTTTATGTCCCCGCTGAAGAGACAACGGCCTGTAAAATCTGAGTATATATACTCTATTGCTATACCGGGTTTGACCGTGGGATAAATTGACTCAGAGTGTGAACCCTCATCGAAACTTTCTCCCGAGTAGCGGATGAAGCCCGTTGTAATGTCGGTTACCATCAGCCCAAGATTGACATGTTTGTTAAGTTGAAATAACATCCCGGCATCCATAGTAAGTCCTTTGCCGGATTCAGTTCCAATATCCCGATAGATAATCTTTGCAGTAATGCCAAAATCGAGCCGTTTGCCAAGTTTTCCCGCCAAAGCCGCAGACAAGAGATAATCGCCGTGTGATTCTTCCGCTACAGCATATTGTCGTCCGAACTCGTCAAGCTGAGTGATTTTGATACCACCGCCACCCAGATAGTAGAGGTAAAAACCAAAGGTTTGGACACGTGTTTGACCTTCCGGTTTAGCATTGATATAGCCTATGTAATCGTGGTTTAGCAATGAACCGAATGTTTCAGCATGCATTGCAACCAGATGACGACCTTGCAAACGATTCATACCGGCAGGGTTCCAGTATGCCGCTGTTGCATCAAATGGTCCTGCGATGACAGCGCCGCCAAGAGCCAGACCACGTCCGCCAACACCGAGTGAAAATGCATCACCGGCGTATTTGGCTGCCTGAACTGCACTGCTTATCACCAGCAGGAAAACAACGAAAATGTACCGAGCAAATGTCATATTTTATCTTTATTCCAGAGCATAATATACAATTAATCTTCACAATGCTACTAATGTTGTTATCGGCATGGTTTTTTACTGTATTTGGCAGGTAAATCCAACTGCAAAGGTCATCCAAACAACCGGGATCATCTCATGTGCTTTCTGTAACAGAATTATTTGAATATGAATTTGCTTATATTGAATATAAATCGTTATCTGATAATAGATATGATTATGTTGTATAGTTTCAGGTGAACGGGTTTTGTAATAAATGGTTCCAAAAGCTTGCACTTGATAAACATTTTACACGCCACGGCGCACTTTCAGCTCGCGTAGGTCATCCCGATTTATATCATTCATTTATGTCATCCCGAGCGGAGTCGAGGGACGAGCGACACGCCACGGAGCACTTCCTGTGCGCCGACAGGCACGTCAGCACAATGCCGCCCGCTACAGGCGGGCGCGCCCGCCAAAGGCGGGGAGATTGTGATTCATAATAGCAAATTATTCAATAAGCTCTTATTAAAAAACGGCTTGTTTTCAACTGGTTATACAACGCACAGTCTTTTCCTTTATCGTGGCAAATTTCATCATTGTAAATATTGCTGTTGCACGGTTTACTTGCGTCGAGTGCGATGACTGTTTATATTTTGATACTTGAAAGTAGAAAGGGTAAAATTTGAAAGACTCGTCACAGGTAAAAGCTGATATTATTCCTTATATATCGGAGTATTCTCGCGATGTTCGATCATGGATAGACTGTGAGGAAACGTACTATAATCTCTGCAGAGGGAAGGAATTTCCTCCACCGCCAAATGTTGTTGAAACATGGCAGCAAAATGATGTAACTCCATATCTGCTTTTTTCTGCAAACCGACCAGTGGCATACGCTGAGTTGTGGAAACGAAGTCTTGAACGGGAGATAGAAATAACACATTTGATTGTTAATCCAATCAAGCGCGATCAGGGTTTCGGGACTAAGATGCTTCATCTTCTGTATGACCGTGCTTCGCAACATAAAGGAATAATGAAAGTAGTACTGCATATACTTACCGAAAACCAGGAGGCGTTGGGATGTTATCTCGCTGCTGGTTTTGAGTTGGTAAGCACATCACACGGTATGTCCGGTTTGAGAATGGTACGTATAATTACCTGTGCGCCGACAGGCAGGCAGGCGTGAATGACAATACCCGATTTATTAAATGGTTTTGCTAATAATCTATTGAAACAACATAACTCAAGAATGAGGAT
The DNA here is from genome assembly GCA_034659895.1 of Candidatus Zixiibacteriota bacterium. Lineage (GTDB taxonomy): Bacteria > Zixibacteria > MSB-5A5 > GN15 > FEB-12 > B120-G9. The sequence continues at coordinate 2,997 of JAYEIF010000219.1, read as the reverse complement.
TTAATCGTGAGTAATTTCAAAAACTTAACCGTTGATCAGAAGGGCAAGGTACTGATTATCACAATCAGTCGTGAGAAGGCTATGAATGCTCTCAACAGCGAGACAGTAACCGAGTTGATGAATCTTCTCAGGGAGCATTGGTCGGATGACAATATTGGCTGTGTGATTGTCACCGGTGCCGGCAAGGCGTTTGTAGCGGGGGCTGATATAACCGAAATAGCCAAGCTTGATGCGCGTGGCGGGGCGATTTATTCCGCGGATGGTCTCAAGATGATGAGGACTATCTCCAATTTCCCCAAACCTGTTATTGCCGCTATCAATGGTTTCGCTCTTGGCGGCGGAAGCGAGCTGGCTTTGGCGTGTGATATTCGACTCGCATCAGAGAAGGCAAAACTTGGACAGCCAGAGGTCAACCTTGGCATTATCCCCGGTTATGGCGGTACACAGCGTCTGACAAGGTTAGTTGGTCGCGGTAAGGCTATGCAGTTGATTCTCACTGGCGAAATGATTGACGCCACAGAAGCCCACCGTATTGGCTATGTCGATGAGGTTTATCCCGCCGACGAACTGATGGACAAGGCTTTGAAAATGGCTAACCTGATATGTTCCAAAGCTCCGATTTCGGTACTGCTGGCAAAGGAGTGCATTAGTAGAGGGCTGGATATGCCTTTGGCAAACGGTTGTGATTTCGAGCGGACTAACTTTGGCCAAACCTGTGCGACGAAGGATAAGAATGAAGGTTGCGGCGCTTTTATAGAAAGACGAGAAGCCAAGTTCACCGGCGAGTAGGGTTACACCTCCCTATTCACCGAAAATAACAGCCCGAAACTTTTCAATAACCACTTCGGGCGCTTTGTAAGCGTCCGATGGTAAACCAGCTTTGTGGCAGGTATTTTCAAGAAATTGGGTACGGTTCCATCCGTACTCAGTTGCTACCTGTGGAAGTAATAAACCCCGTTTGTTTCCAAGTGTAATCATAAGGCCGTCGCGTCCGACCTGGATTTCATCAAGTGATTCTATTCTCTCAAGCGGTGTCAGCCAGGATATTTCAATATGCAGATTTGGCAGCTCGCTGGCTTGGACTGGTGGAAATCTTCGATCTGCTACAGCAGCTTGCACAGCACAAACTGACACCGTCTTGTATAATGGCTCCACTGCTACAGTGTGGCCGATACAACCGCGAAGCTGGCCATTTTTCTCCAGAGTTACAAACGCAGCCCCCGGTTGAGCAATCAAACCCGATACTTCAAAATCCGGTATTGTCTTGTCTTTTAGATAACTCTCGATTGAGAGCCGTGCGATATTAAGTAATTGCTTGCGGTCGTCCTGTGATAGATTAGCGCTACTGTGACTATCATTGCCAGCTTCTGAAACTTCATCATTGGCTTTGTAGATAACCGCCGCCACATAACTTACAACCGAACTTTTATCGCCTGTTATGTCTCCAGAGTCTCCATAACGGAGGATTTTAACGCTATTAGCTCCCATCTTGATTGCAGATTTCATTATGGCTACTGTCGGACCGCCGCCGCACATTTCTACCTGTCCGTTTTTGAGATAGCTTTCCAGTCTGTCCGCATCCATGTTGGCAACGCAGTCAATCCCAAGCGAATCCATCGGCCAGCCTACCTTAGCCGGGTGATAGTGCTGCCAATCAGTCGATGCAACCATAATAGTTGAACTATCAAATTTCTGTGCAGAAAGAACATCAGCGAGCATACTAATTGCAGTGTGGTTCTGTTGCCCAATTATAATTGGGACAATCTCGAAATCAGATAAAACAGTCTGAAGATAAGGCAACTGCACTTCCAGACAGTGTTCTTTGAGGTGGGCTTTTTTATTAACATTTATGCCTTTGTCAAAATCAAGTAACTTCTGACATAAGGAATCGTTGCATGACACTGTCCCTAACGGCGTTTTCCATTTAATACCCGGCCCGTATATCGACAAACCCTGAAAAGCATAATGATGCGACGGGCCACACAGGACAACATTCTTTATTGGGTTATCTTCTATCAGTTTATATGCAAATGCAGCTATTTGTCCGGAGTACACCAGCCCGGCATGAGGAACTATAATGGCTATAATCTGGCCATCAATTGAAGGCAGATTTGAAACATTGCTCAGGTGGTGGTTGACAGTAGCGGCAAGTTCATCCCTTTGGTTTGGGTAAAAAGTACCAGCAACAATCGGTTCCCGAACAGTCTCGCCAACCGTTCCGGATGCCAATATTGCACTAATCACGAATGCCTTCAGTATTGAACTTATCATATTCATTCTCCCGCATGGTTATACTGGAGTAATCCAGTATAAGAAAAGGCTAAAACGTCAAGCATTCACTCTACATTACCTTCAGAATCAGTCTTTATCAGGTATACATCAAAATCGCCTGCGCCAAATGATAATGTCCAACCAGTGATAATATACCCGCCATCACTGGTTGGTGTAGCTGAACTCCCCGAATCATCGTTACTTCCGCCGAAAGTTTTTGTCCAAACAGTATTCCCCGAGCCATCAGTCTTTATCAGGTATACATCACTCCTGCCTGCGCCAAATGAGGATGTATAACCAGTGATGATATACCCGCCGTCACTGGTTTGTGCAACAGACTCGCCCCAATCATCGCTACTTCCGCCGAAAGTTTTTGTCCAAACAGTATTCCCAGAGCCATCAGTCTTTATCAGGTATATATCACTATACCCTGCGCCAAATGATGTTGTAGAACCAGTGATGATATACCCGCCGTCACTGGTGGGGGCAACAGAACGGCCATAATCATAGCTACTTCCGCCGAAAGTTTTTGTCCAAACAGCATTGCCAGAGCCATCAGTCTTTATTAGGTATACATCCCAGCCGCCTGCGCCAAATGAGCCTGTTTCACCAGTAATGATATACCCGCCGTCACTGGTTTGTGCAACAGAATGGCCCCAATCCGAGCCACTTCCGCCGAAAGTTTTTGTCCACGAAGTTACTTCCGGTTCAGGGTCACCTTCGGTA
>JAYEIF010000218.1:0-8394 GCA_034659895.1 Candidatus Zixiibacteriota bacterium | reverse complement strand
GTTGTCTGGGTTATCAGTTGTAAAATGCTCATCATCGCCATAGCCGGTTGTGTCACTATTGGTGGCATAGGCTCTTACATGGTAGTCTACTCCTGGCGTCAGACCAGTAATTGAACTCTGATAAACGCCTAAACCTGAACCATCGATAGTCTTACTTTCACTCACCGTCGGATTGGGATTTGTACTCCAGCATACCCCGCAAGCTGTTACAGTTGCACCGCCATCGGAGGTAACATTTCCACCGCAAGTAGCTGTAGTTTGAGTAATGTTAGTGACGGAGTTTGTGGTAACTTCGGGCAATTCTACATCGTAAGTGTAAGTTCCACTGAATGTTATAGTGTCATTTGCAGATAAAGTCTGAGATGAATTCGTAGGAGTTATCCAACTCTCTACATCTCCCCAGGTTACTGTATATTCTCCGGGTGTTAATTCGGTCAACGTATTATCACCCGTTCCGCTCGTGCTGTAGCTGTCAGGGCCAGAAAGGGACCAAGGGGCATTCAATTCATCCGGAGATTGGTCAATGACTACTGTGCCAAAGACGAAGCTTGTATCTTCGTTAATTTGCACCAGACAACTGTCAAATATGAAAGGCTCATATATTTCAAGAGTATCATCACTCAGCGCAGACATAGCTTTGTATTCTATACCAAGGTAAGTGGTATCTATCGCACTTTCGATACCACGAGCCACAAATCTAAAACCGGCAAGAGTAGCATTTCCTGCAGTATCTACCAACAAAGTGGTGCCGTCAGTATGAGACATACTAATTTTCACATAGGATGGTTCTGATTTAATCGTATCATAAGAAAAATTTATTTCTTCCGAATTATTATCAGAAGAACGCATAACACTATCAAATCGGAGCAAAGTACTATCATAGTACACGCGGAAAGTTAAATCATAGAGGTTCTTAACATTGAATATACGGGTATCAAACGTAAAAGATTTCCCTTCATCCACTTCGACAAATCGCGGTTGCAATTTCAACAAGGACACCATAGGTTCAAGAGTAACCTGTACTGTAATCGTAACCTCTGATGATACACTATCCATCTCTTCACCTTGATACAGTACATTACCAGCAGCGTCCAGTGCCTCCACTTCAAAAAGCCGATTTAACCCAACGGGAATCTCGAGCGTATCACTAAATACATATCCCTGATCTTCGTGAACTTCAACAGTATCATCAATGGTCATCATATCGTCAGCCGAAATAACAATACGCAGACTTGCTATCATTTGGCTAAGCTCTGGGGATGACAACTTGAAACTGAGATTAACTGATGGTGTATTGGTTGTATTGACGCTTTTATTAGTGCATTGCACAGCAACAATAAGAAGAAATGCTGCTGTTATAGAAAGCAGACAAGCCAATAAACTAATCCGGTATTTATTCGACATGACTTTCCTTTCCTAATACTTTATCACCCTATGAGGATTTGAGTTACTCTCGGTGTAAACATACTCGGGATATCATTCGGCCGCAAGAGCTTTCTTCAAATGAAAAAGTCAAACTGCATTTCCGACAACCACATTGTAGTCGCCTTCTGAAACAGCCGGGAATCAGTAAACTTAGGTCAGCCAGCCGAGGCGGATTGACATTGAAAATATCCCCCGATGATTGTCAAGCGGCAGGCTGTTTGACCTACTACTGGATACCAGCGTTCGCTGGTATGACAAGTCCATTGGGCTACTACTATATTGTTTCATCCCGAGCGGAGTCGAGGGACGATGTAAAGCCGTCCGCTACGCGAATTTGAGATTGTGGTACATAATAACTAATTATTCAACAAGCCCTAAATTAGATCAATGGAGAGCAGATAAAAGCTGACCCAATAACCAAAAAAATAGGCCGCGATAATTATCACCGCGGCCCATAGAAAAGACTATGTAGAAAGACCTTAGAATGTAAAGCCAACAGAGAATCTCTGAGAGCTTTGAAGTCGGCCAAGGTCCTGCCAGGAGTAGTCTATAAACAGTCTTGTATTGCTGGAGATGGCAGTTTTGAGACCACCACCAAGGGTGAAACCTTCTTCTTCGTAGTTGAACTTGTATCCACTACGCAGGAAGAATTTCCGTGAAAATGAATATTCAGCACCAATTACTTCATGTTGTAGATTGTCATTAGGATGTTTTATTTCTCCTGTAACAGTAACAATCGATTTAGGACCCATCTCAATATCGTAAGCCATGCCAACTCTGAACACCATAGGCAGGTTATAGGGATTAGTTTTAATCTGAGCGCCGGTGCCGTCGTTTGCTCCTTCTCCGCTCAACTCATCGTAGCTGACATCCAAATCAGGTCCATCGAAATCCATCTCAGGCCCCATATTGCTGATAGACATTCCAAGACGCAGAGATCTAAACCCTGTATGGAGGAGTGTTCCAAAATCAAAGGCAAAACCTCTGGAGTTCTCGTTATAGATACGTTCACCTATGTACTTGACTGTTCCGCCAAAATAGAAACGGTTGGTCAACTGACGAGCATACGAGATTCCTACGGCGTAAGATGTTGCTGAGTAGAAGTCACCTGTTCCGGTTTGATTCTCGAAGGTCGTGATTTCCTGATCGCCCATCGAGAGAACAGTAGCCGATACGCCAAAAGTGCCTACATCTTCGAAATATCGAGCAAGAGCGAAATAGTTAAGGTTGATATCCAGTACCCAGTTAACATTTGTAAATCCAACTGAACTGTTTCCTATCTCAGCCAGACCTGCCGGATTCCAATAGGCAGCATAGATATCATCGGCAACCGCAACGGCTGCATCACCCATAGCTTGGTATCGAGGACCAACACCCATCTTTAGAAACTGAGCGCCAGCCGAGCCTACTTTGGCGAAGTCGGCATGGACACTGCCGGCCACCAGAAGCAGGAGCATGGCGAGAGCTGTTATAATGTTTTTCATTTCTCCACCTCCTTTACTTTATGATGGCGAAGCGGCCCAGGTGATCACCGTAGGTCGATTCGACATGGAACAGGTAAATCCCTGAGGACACCCGCTGGCGGTTTTTTGACAGAAGATTCCACCGAGCGGTACCAGTCCCGTCGGTGTGATGCAATGTCTGCACCAGATCTCCAGCTAATGTATAGATACGAATAGTACATTCATCAGGAACACACTGAAACTCAATTACCGATTCTCCTTCCGCAGTCTCTACCATAGCAGAATATTTTCCAAGATATGGATTAGGGACAACTCGGATATCATCCATATCAGCCTTTGCGGTAGCAGTATTTATCCCATCGGCTTTGAAAGTGAACTTATCATCAGGACAGTTTAGAGACGCGCCTGTAATTGTAAACACGTCTCCATCCGACGCTCCAGATAGCAATAAAGTATCAAAATCAAACATCCACCCATAATCGTATGGGAAAGCAGAATCTGTAACAGAAGCTGTGGCATCATACGGATAGTCAACAATAGTCAGCCAATCCCATGGATCCCAGACAGAGTTTGTATCCAAGTCATAGACAGCCAGCGAGACCTGCTGATTGGTAGTAGTATTCCAGGCTTCAAAGGGCACCATAATCGGTGTATTGGACCCATAGAAACCATCCAGCACCCAATTAGCACGGGTTAAATCGCTGGTATATCGCAATTCATAATCAGCCCGGTATTTTGCGTTTCCGAAGACGTCGTTATTGTCTCCTGTAAATACTGGCAGACATGGACCATAAAAGGAATACATAACCAGAGTAGTATCGTCTCCGGCAAAGGCGGTTTGTCCGTTGCTTTGAGGAAGACGGTCGGCATCGTTTACAACAACCCGCAATCCCTGAGCCACCTCGTATTCTCCTGCATCAGCATTGACGAGAGTCTGATCAGTCAGCACGGTATCTCCGGTAGTCTCGTTTATCAGGTGCCAGTAAGTCCATTCCGGGGTATCCTCAAATACGACACTGTAATCAGCTCCCTGTAGCGAATCATGATTAAATACAATCGGGAATATATCACCTTCCGACTGTTCCCTAATACCGCTGTATTCGTGAGTTACAGTTCCTGCGGCATCATAGTATCCGACAGGATTTTCTACCGGTGTGACAGAGACCACATTAGAAACCTCGCCAGCAACACCAAAACCAGATTGCAGGGGGTCAACGGCAAGCGATGTATCGCCACCATCGAAAGCTACAAGGCAGTACCAATATTCGACTCCATTGTATAATCCTGTGTCAATAAATGAGTGCGGAATTGGATCACCGGGGCTGTTGACGGTATACTGGGCGACAGGTTGATAATCGACAGTAAGACAATTGTTACCAGTTTGATAATTGGGAATCCCCCAGGTCTGGCCCTGGTTGTCACTCCGGTACAGCTTGTAACCAACGAAATCTGTATTCCCAGACATCGGGTCGACATCAAACTCTGCTGTGTCATTCCAGTTAATATATACCTTGTTGTTGGCGCTATTGACAGTCAGATTTGGAGTAGCAGGCGGTTCCGGGCCAATGTAGTTGTTTTCATACAATTCCTGCGCCATAGTGGCGTTGGATTGAAAATCATCTTCATTTGCCCCTGCCACAATTGCAAATGCTACCCGAACCGTTTTGCCGGCTGTCAGATTTATTCCCCTAGTGCACTGGATGTAATACTGATCGGTAGGTTCAAGAGGATCATCATACTGAGCCGCATTTATCAATTCAAATCTGACTGCATCACTGCCTGCATCAGTAGCAGGAAGCTCATCCCATATTCCAGTTCGGAGAGCAGTCATACCAATACCATCCGGTGTTTCGAGGAGTTTTGTGCCGCAGATACCGGTTTGTACTGTCGGTCCCCAGCCGGGATCTGTGCCTACGACATCATAAGTCCACACAAGATTCTCAGTGATATCATAATCAACTTTATCTTGCAACCGACCATTACCACCGTGTCCATCAAGACCGCCCACGTCAATATCCACATAAAGACCGAAAGCGAAGTTGGTGTAGTCGCTTTCCGATGCATTGGTAATCTCAAGGACCACAAACGTAAAGTCTTCATTATAGCAGTAGTTCCACTGATACATTGTATGAGCAATCTCAATTCCCATCAGTGGACCGCCGCCGGCTACATCTCCGAAGCGGAAATGCGAATCCTGAAGCGAGGTCGGTCCGCCCGGCGAGTAACTCGTTGACAGGGGATTATAGACCTCGTTGTAGTCCCAATCCTCTGTTGCCGGGTCCCAAATTCTCCAACCGTGGGCGGCACGGCCTTCGCCAGCACCTACTGTGTCATTGGAATTATAGTTGTAGTACAGTGTGGTATCAGTTGAAAGGAGTATCTTATACGGATTATCCGTGAAAGACTCCTCCGGAAGTGCCTGGAAGTCATCATCTGTGTTGGCTACCAGAGTATCACCACCAGGTGTTACAGCCCCCATCCAATACTTGATCTCAGCGATGTATGAATGGCCGGAATTGCGCGGCCACTCGCCTGACGGATAGCCATAATAAGAGTAACCGCCAATTAGTCCAAAATTATCAACAGTTGTCACAATGTTGGCTACATTATGGGTAATCTGATCTACTGTTGTTGGTTGCGGCGCCAGGCTTTGGTCGGTTCTCTGTTTTATTGGCTGTGGCGCTGCCCCGATTACAGCAACCGCCTGTATTAGGAGCGCAAAAGTCGCAACCAATAAACAGGTCAAAATACGTGTATACATTTTCATAGTTCAATACTCCGGCTTAGAAATTCAGTTCTAACCCGGTCCTAATTGTCCGGGGAGATGAATAGTTTTGAGGATCATCATCGTATAAATTATCATATTGGTCAACCTCCTGCTGGTCCAAAGATAGACCGGCTTGGGTATCCCAGCCGTCGTTGTTCGCCAGACCAGTGCGGGAGTAAACATTTATCACGTTGCGCCGGTTGAAGAGATTATCAACCTCGACAAACAAAGTCAACATCATGCTCCCTGCTCGTAAGCCGAAATCCTTGTTGAAGCACATATCAACTGAATATGATGCCGGCAGTCTGCCCTCATTGCGTTCACCCAAGCGATTACCAGAAGCATCGGTCTTTGTGTAAGGCAAGCCGGAACCATAATAACCGACAAAGGTTAATCCCCAAGCACTCGGTAAACTTAACCCAAAGATGTTTGCCTGCCAATCCTGCGGAGCCTGATAGCTGGCAACTGCGTTCACAGTGTGTCGCTGGTCGAAATCCAAGGGATACTCCGATAGCGGCGCCAGAGTATCAGTTGTCGATGATAAATAAGTGTAGTATGGCTCAGTAGCATCGGAACCATTACCTCTGGCAATCATATAGCTATAGGATATGGAGCCGCTGAAGTTGCTTGTGGTCGGCAATTTCTCCAGCGAGAAATCAATACCCTTGGCTGAACCGTAGTCATCGTTGTTAAAGTAGGTTACTGGACTTCCAGCTACTTTGAACGAAGATCGGGTAGTAACCAAATCCTGATAGTCCTTATAGAAAGCAGTAGCATTTAGGCAAAGATCGTTGCCAATCATATGGTCTAAACCAAGTTCGTAGGCAATAGTTTGTTCAGGCTCAAGCTCTGGGTTTCCCAACAGAGGGAGACCTGAGGAAATATCACCCTGAAGATTTGTGTACATATAATAGTATTGAGGTGTCTGATAGTAGAGTCCGTAGTTGAAGTGCATGACCGACTTCTCCGAAATCGGGAAAGATACTCCCAATCGAGGAGAAAAGCGGCCTTTGGATTCAGCTTCCTTATATGTCGCCTCAGTTTCCTGTGGAGTAACATTATATGAGATATCAGTATTTCGGTAATCATACCTCAATCCCAGATTAACAATGAAGTAATCATACTCCATTTTGTCCTGAATGAAGGCAGAAGTGTAAACTGGACTGCTGGTATATTTCTCACCGTACGGATTCAAATTAAAGAACTGTTTGGAATCCCAATCCAGATTGTACTTCCGATACTCAAACCCTGCTTTTATCTGATTCCATTTGTTGACCTGATTGTTCAGATTCAAATTAAAGGCATCGTAGTTTGATTCACGGTACAAATATCGCGGCAGAAAATCATCACCGGTAGTGAAACCAACGTACTCAAGCGGGTCAGTGTAGTCAGGATTACCGAGATAGTTATTATCTTGAATCGTTCCATTGTAATTTCCGTCTTCATCCTCTGAATATCCAGGCCATTGATTCCAGTATGTGTCAAACAGATGCTTAGGAGCAAGTTTGGTTGAGGTAGAGAATCGATTAACTGAAGCCGAAAGAACCATCCGTTCGCTAAAGGCATAATTGCCTGTGAAACCAACCAGATATGCTTTCTTTTCAATTTTCGGAAGACCATCGAGATTGAAATCATAGGAAATCCCGTTTACATCACGGTGGTCATACGAATCACTAGTAACATGACTGTAAGAAACATTAGCCTTGATTTTCATTCGATCCGTTGGCCTAACGCTCATTTTGGCTGTCTCGGTACAAGTTTTGGTCTCATTGTGTGGAAGATACCCGGGATTTGTCAGGTACTCGCGAGCAGTGAAGAAGGTCCAACGTTTAGAATCAAAACCCGGAAACGGTCCTGAAAGATTGAACGATATTGAGCGATTACCAAGCCGTTCTATATCCCCAAGTTGACCTGTGGTGACATCATAGGGATGAGTAGCTCCTTCGAACATTCGCACTCCGCCATGATATGTACTGGAACCTTCTCGAGTAATGGCATTTACAATTCCCGATAACGCTTCACCGTACTCAGAGCTGTATCCACCGGCAGTCATCGAAAGCTCTTCCAGAGCCATTGGCATAACATGCATTCCTTCGTCAGCTACAAACGGATCCTGGATATTGAACCCATCATACAGATATGTAACCTGTCCTGAGCGGCCGCCCCTGACGTGCAGATCATTACTGCGATCGATAACAACTCCGGGATAGTTTGATAATACTCCTTGTATAGTAATGATATTGGGCAGTGTCTTGAGGCGATCAGATGTAAAAATGACTTTCGATGCAGTAAGGTCTTTCTGAATAATTGGATTTTCAGCTTTTACAACGACACTTTTTGCAAGTTCAATAGGTGATGGCTCAAGCGAAAAATCAATGGGTGTTGTAAGATCAACCAATACCCGCACTCCCGTTTTGACCAGAGGCACGTACCCCATTATGTCAATCGAAAGGTCATATTTCCCGCCAGGGAGATTGATGATAAAAAACTCGCCATCGATATCGGTAACTGTCCCGATGTTGGAACCCTCAACGGCAACCCTTGCTCCAACAACAGGCTCATCTGTAGAGGCGTCAACTACAAGACCTGATATCTTGCCGGTGACACCTCCCATAGCACCTGTTGCCATCAATATTACCAGCAAAGCACAATAAAAGATTAATACTGGATTTACTTTTATACGCAATGCTCTTCCTCCTTCGTAAATATGTTTATTCAAAGTTTTTGTATTTCTCTTTA
>JAYEIF010000217.1:0-8473 GCA_034659895.1 Candidatus Zixiibacteriota bacterium | reverse complement strand
CCGGGTCCACCATAAGCACTAAAAGTCTTGATATGTTGGCCAAGAAGATTGACAATCTCTAATTCCCAATCTTCTGCACGAGGGATGGAAAACGAAATAACAGTGGTTGGGTTGAAAGGATTAGGGTAATTTTGCTTTAGTATAGGAAACAACGGCAACGACTTATTCTGCTCACATGGTTGCGTGATACCTGTTGGCATCCCAAATACAATTATCGTTGAGCGGAACAAGATATTACGAATATATACAGTATTACCACAATTAGAACAACAATCAGGGAAACCTGTAAGCGTTGGGAGTTTCGTTGTTCTGTCTGTGATGTCTAATCCATCTGCATCGAACACACTGTCCGCTACAAAAGTTGTGTCGTTGCTGGCATCACTGAGCCGATTGTCACCGCATTCAGACCATACAAAATTTACGGGAGTTTCACCACTCGACAAATCTACGCTATCTTTGACCAGAAAATATACAGTCAAAAGTGGATCTTCAGATGTAAAGTGATTCTCATTCGACATAGTATCTATTGCTCTAATCCAAACTAATCCTGTGGGCAAATCAGGTTGGTCAGGGAAACTTTTAAGAAATGATAACTGCCATCCACAGGAATCAACCAGTTGTGTTGACTTTACATCCCATAGACTAAGTAACGATCTGTCGTAACCAATTCTAAACACGAATGTATCTACTGTGAGCGACTCAACGGGTAAAGTTGAGGTCAGATAAAGAGACACCTTTGCAATATCTCCTGCAACTACAGGTCCTAAGTTCTCCATTGCGATAGTGTGCTGAGCTGCCACAACATTGTTTCCAGAGCCAAGAACAAACATAACAAACAGTGTGGCAATTATGATAAACACCTTTGATACAGAAGCCCCAGCTCGATCCCTCAATAGCATTCTTATGATAAACACGTTTCAAAAATAGCTATACGCCGATAACAAATCAAGCTTAATGACAATTATTTTGATTATTTGTTGATAACTCATCTCAAAGCACATTATATATGCGTATGTTTACTGAGAAGATGGAATGTGTATGGAGTGATATTTCTCTGAAGAATCGTCCCTAAAACATTTGATGATACCAAGGATTTCAAAAAAATGGATGACAAACGTCGGGAAACAGCTATCAAACTAACTGCCGAAGTTAGTAGTTCTGGTTGAGCTTCCAAATTGGCGCCAAAGTTTTTGGCGGAAGGATTGGCAGGTCTGCCTACTATAGAACATCATAATTTACTTATGGGATATAGCTCAGCTGATGATGCCGGAGTGTTTCAGCTCAGGGATGATCTTGCTATAATACAAACTGTTGATTTCTTTCCACCAATAGTGGATGATCCTTATCAATTTGGCCAGATTGCCGCAGCTAACGCTCTTTCAGATGTTTACGCTATGGGAGGACGCCCAATAACAGCTCTGAATATCATTGGTTTCCCAAGTGACAGTATGCCACAGAATATTTTTTCTGAAGTGCTTCGCGGAGGAATGGAGAAGGTTAAAGAATCCGGCGCTGTCATAGTTGGCGGCCATTCAATCAAAGATAAGGAAATAAAATACGGACTGGCAGTTACCGGTGTAATAGATCCTAACAAAATAATTTCAAATGGTGGCGCAAAGCCCGGAAATCGGCTATACCTTACAAAGCCATTGGGAACTGGTCTGATAACAACCGGCATCAAGCATAAGATTGTTAGCGACGAGCTGGCATTGTTGGCATCACGTCAGATGGCGCAGTTAAACGAAACAGCGGCAGAAGTAATGAAAAAATGTAAAGTTACTGCTGCAACTGATGTTACAGGAAATGGACTCCTCGGGCACACTTACGAAATGGCTGCAGCTTCCAATGTAACTATCCATATTAATGCTGATATGTTACCTCTTATGCCTGAAGTAACACGGCTTGCTGAGGCAAAAATGATTCCAGCCGGAGCTATTGCTAATCGTGATTTCCTTCAGGGACGAGTACGAATGGCATCATCCGTTGACAGCAATTTAGAAGATGTTATGTATGATCCGCAAACATCCGGCGGACTGCTTATAGCAATTCCCATTGATAGGGTAGAACAGTTTGAGCAAGAAATTAAAAACAAAAAAATCTTCGTCCAAGAAATCGGCCAGATCGAGAAGAAAGCTGACATCAATATTATCGTGGAATAAGCAAAAGCGTTCTGGTCGTCAAAGTAAGTCAAACAATCGTCAATGGCTATTCTACATTGTAGCCGCTGTTATTGTCATAGCAGGATTTGTAGGCTGGCAAAGCGATCTCACCGCTGATCCGCCAATGAACTTATCAGGGATAGGTCAATCTCTGTCAACTGATCCTGCTCAATACACTTTTCACGCCCGCAACAAAGTGCTCTTTGGAGAATTTGACCAATTCGACTATTCTCGCTGGACAGTTTATCAACATTCATTGGTATCATTGTTTGCCTGGGGCTGGTTCTCAATGTTTGGAGTTTCTCTTACCAATGGTGCTACAGTTGGCATTCTACTGTCGCTGGGAGCACTGCTATTGCTCATTCTTGGAGTAGCTCGACATCATAGACCATGGGTAACTGCAACGATTGCCTTTTGTTATGTTATAAACCTCACTCTGCTCACTTATGGTCGCCTGTCATATCTGGAACACGGTATGCTGTTTCTTGTGGCAGGAGCATTCTGTGTTTACTCTTACTGGGGAAAACGAACTATCGGAGTTGCTATTGCTGGAGGACTTGTTGCTGCTGCAATGTTGACAGGTAAACTCTTTGGAGCATTGATGCTTCCAGCATTGATACTGGCTATCTTTTTCTCAGGGGACTCAAACCGCTGGAAGTTGATATTAAGTGCCATTGCAGGATTTGTCATAGTTACTCCTTTGTTATTATTAGCTCTTTATGGAACTGATTTTTCAGCTTCTATCTCTTATTTTAGTGAACAATCTTATGGTTTACGAGGATTTCCCGATGGCCTGAAATCTCCTTGGGCATTCGTGGAACATCTGGCAACATATAGTTTCAACAATCATCTCTTTTATATCACCCCGGATCTACTGCTATTTCTTGTAGTTGGGATGGTTCTGCCTATCATGTTTAAGCTTAAATGGGACAAACTTACACCAGTGTCTCTTTTTGCTATAAGCTGGATTGCTGTAGTTATAGTTGGCCTGTCACCACTCAACTACTCTCCCCTTCGATACGCTTTGCTTTTGATTCCCGCTATTATTTTACTCTGTTTTACAATATTTGATAGCACACAAAACATTCAATCCAGATTTGGCAGTAAACTTAACCGCTGGCAATTAGCCCTTATGACAGGTGCTTTTTGGGTCTTTTTGATTCATCTTATAAATAACACGTTATATTTTAATATATTTCCAAAACCAGTCAGATTAATAACATGGGGGACTCTAATTCTTGCAATAGGCTTGACATGGTTAGCCAAACAACTCCTGAAACAAAATATCAAACCTCGAACCAGCAAGCGAATCTGGATAATTGCAATTATTTTTGTATTAATAGCATCAGGAGTAACTAACGGATTCCGTATTCGACGCTTTCATATTCTTGAATCCAACTACAACATTATTGAAGCTAACGCCGACCTTGCCGCTATCCTGAATCCGGGAGCGGTTGTTTCTGGTCCATACGGTCCCGCTCTGACAATAGATAATAATCTGCAATCGTTTATTCACCTGTTTCAAGTAGCTAAAATAAATAAACAACTATTTGTCAATAACCCTGTCACTCATCTTGCTATGGACATTTCCAACTATACCGAAGCCATTAAACAATATCCCAAGTTGAAAAACCTGCCGCGAGTAGCTACTTACTGGATACGAGATATGGAAGTAGGCGTGTATAGGATAAGTAATCTCTTTGGTAATCCACAGGCGAACAAATATCAAATGAGCAAATACGAGCAAGCTACATCCTTTTACCATGCTAAACAGTATGACAGCGCTCTCACTCTGGTTGCAGACGTATACCAAGCTCACCCCGAATCCAAATCTGCCGGCCTTTTATATGGGGCAATGTTATTTGAAACAAGAAAAATGCAAGTTGGCTATAATACAATGGTCTCACTGGCAGATAAGTTTCCTACTGACTTTTTCGTCCAGTTGCAATGCGGTCGATTTCTGCAAATGCTTGCTTACAGAAGCAGAAATCAATCTATGATGAACACAGCTCAGAAATACTACGCCAGAGCTGTGAAAGTGAACCGCTACAGAGGTGCCTATGCCCACAACCTCTGGAATCAAACCGCTAAACAGATGGAGGAAAGCGCTAAATCTCAATAAAAAGCCAGACAGTTGAAAAGTTATAGTTGACAGTGGAACCAATAGTGTATAACTAGTAAATGGAAGGAGGGATTAATGGATATAGGTCTGGTTTATTCCAAGGAGGATCCTCGCCAGGCTGAGATACGGGATTTTGTTCTAAGATATATTCGTGAGCGAGGGATTCTGGCAAAAATTGTAGAATCAGTAAAGCCGGTTAAGTCGCCGACATTGATTGTTAATGGGCACACTCTCAAGGATATGCGCTCAAAACCCAGACAGAAAAAGCCCCCTATGTTTCCTGATAAAAAAGACATGGCTCGGGTTCTTGAACAACACGCATGGGAATTGTAAGGCGACAACATTTATATTAAATGTTAGACTCAACTCAGGCTGACATATCGATAAAGAAGCTATCCCTTATCTTATGAGAGATAGAGAAATATTACTTCTCAGGTCTTTTTATAATATACAAGTTGTACCTTTTGGTCACTTGTTATATTGATGTTTTCTCTTTCAGAAACACCACCAACTCATCGACTTTCATCCGTTGCTGTTCCATACTGTCGCGATCACGGACAGTCATAGTTTCATCTTCCATAGTCTGACCATCAACCGTTACACAAAACGGACATCCAGCTTCGTCCATTCGAGCGTAGCGACGACCTATCGCACCCGACACATCATAAAAAGCTTTGAAATGTTTCTTAAGTTCGTGATACACTTTCTCTGCGAACTCAGGCATTCCATCCTTTTTCACCAACGGAAATACTGCAACTTTGATAGGCGAAATCTTCGGTGATAACCGCAGAAAGACACGTTTTTCACCCTTAACCTCTACCTCATCATAAGCGTCAATCAAGATGGTCAATATAGTCCTATCGCAACCGGCTGAAGTCTCAACAATGTATGGAATAAACTTTTCCTTGAGCTGGTCGTCGTGATAACGCAAATCTTTACCAGTGGCATCGGCATGATGAGTAAGATCATAGTCTGTCCGATTGTGAACACCTTCAAGTTCCTGCCAACCGAATGGATAAAGATATTCGATGTCATAGGCGGCTTTTGCATAATGGGCAAGTTCATCCTCTTTATGCTCATGCCAGCGAAGTTTTTCTTCGTTTATTCCTAACTCGAGATAGAATTCCCAACGCTGTTGGCGCCAGTATTCAAGCCACTTCTTATCCTCTCCCGGATAGACAAAGTACTGCATTTCCATCTGCTCAAACTCGCGAGTGCGAAAAATAAAATTCCCCGGCGTTATCTCATTGCGAAAAGCCTTGCCAATCTGGGCAATACCAAACGGTATCTTCTGACGCGATGAGTTTTTCACATTAAGAAAATTAACATAAATTCCCTGAGCTGTCTCTGGTCTTATATAAATAGTGCTTCCGCTTTCTTCCACAGGTCCCATGAAAGTTTTGAACATCAGATTGAATTGTTTCACTTCGGTTAATTCACCATCGCACTCCAGAGGTGATTTGGATGGTTTGAGCGGACAGACACTTTCCTCAAGTTTATCAGCTCTGAAGCGAGCTTTACACTTTTTGCAGTCGACAAAAGGATCATTAAACTTATCCACATGTCCAGATGTATGCCAAACCTGTGGGTGCATCAGAATTGATGAATCAAGTCCCTCGATATCATCCCGCCGATTAGTCATCGTATCCCACCAGAAGTTCTTAAGGTTGCGTTTTAGCTCTGCTCCAAGCGAGCCATAATCCCAACACGATGACAAACCGCCATATATCTCAGATGATGGATATACAAAACCTCGCCGCTTGCACAATGAGATTAACTTATCCATTAAATTGTCAGCTTTCTTTTTGTTGCCCATTTTCAATCGAGTCTTTCTTATTTAGTGTGTTATCGCTGTCTTTCAATTTCTCAAGAAACTCTAATGATTTCAGTTTCTCTTTAAGGTCGGTCTGATAAGCAACGAACTTGATCAATGCCTCCAAAAGTAGCGTGGTTTCTCTGTAACCCGTCGACAGGCGGACAGCCTGTGTCAGGGAAGCCCGCTGCAATTGCACCAACAGATTATAGCCGGACTTTGGAATAGGAATATAATATTCTCCGACTCTTTGGCAAGCATTGCATATACCTCCCCCCCGCTCTGGAGAGAAATATACATTTCCATCAATCGCCAATTTTTCACTCTTTAGACCACAACCCGGGCAAGAGGACAACGAAGGATGATATCCGAGATAAGAAAGAAGATGGATGAAAAATGTCAGGAAAATGACAGGCAACGACCTACGGTCAGCTTTGTCAAGAAGCATCAGCAAAGTTATGAAATATCGATACAGATCAGTTTGCGCTTGACTATCGGACAGCAAATTGAACAAAAGTTCGCAAGCAGCCGAAGCATAAGCCAAACGTCCAAGAGCACCTTCTCCTTCAAGTGAAAATGACTCAATCAAAGAAATGCTGGATATATATCCTGCGGATTCTTTCTTTGACTCATAGAAAGTAATTTCCAGCCGTGAAAAAGGAATGAGCCGCCCACGTCTGGAATTGATGCGACGCCCTCCCTTATCGGTCAAAGCCAGTCTGCCATAATCCCGCGAGAAAAAAATTACCGTTCGAGAAGACTCCGACCAGTTGAACGTTTTGAGTGCAACCGCCTCTGTAGTCTTAAGAGCCACTTGAAGTTACTTTCCGTGATAACGGTATATTGTCTCATTGGGTCGCACCATATGATATTTGGTGCGGGCGATATTCTCAATATATTCGGAATTCGATATCAATAATTGACGCAGCCTGTCATCCTCTATCAAATCTATTGTCAGGTGTCTGTTAGCGTCAATGAGTGACTTGCGCTCCATTTCCAATTGAATAATGCGTGGAATACGATATGTACCAAACATTAAAGAATACAGGAACAACAACCCTATTACCCAGAACCCGATTCTGATAACCCGTTGCCTAAAAAGGGAATTGTGGTCACTCAAACGATGGCGGAGACCATCAGCCATAGAACCAATCAAAGAGCGAGATTTCCGAATGCGTCGTGTCATATAAGATTATTATCCAAACAAACCTGATCTCACAAGTTAAAAACTGATATTATAGATGTCTTTAAGCAAATTAAGTCATACAAGTGCTACATAGCTGTAAATGAAGCAGATAAATTACAACCTCCGAGAGACACGCAATATTATTTTTTGAACATTTCCTGCATTTTTTTGATGACCGGCGACTTAATTCTGTGTAAATACTATTATGACTAAGGAAGCTCCCATAGGTCTGTTCGATTCTGGTGTTGGGGGACTGACGGTTTTTCGTGAGGTAACACGTATTCTCCCTGCTGAAAACATAGTATATTTCGGTGATGTTGGTCGGTATCCCTATGGCGGACGGTCCAAGGAAATCATTACCAAGTTCACCCGCCAAGATATAGCTTTCCTGCAGGAACACAATGTCAAGCTTATCATCAGTGCCTGCAACTCCGTTTCTTCGGTCGCATTAGAAAAAGTTCGAGAAGACTATGATATTGAAATAATTGGTGTTATCGAACCCGGAGCGCGGGCTGCCGTAGAGCAGACCAAAAATGGCCGAATTGGCGTGATAGGCACCAATGCCACTATCGATTCCAATGCTTATGCCCGTGTAATTCACGGTATTAGTTCCAATGTCAGAGTTTTCTCACTGGCTTGCCCGCTGTTCGTTCCGCTGGCTGAGGAAGGGTATATCGATAAACATGCTACCTACGAGATTGCCAGCGACTATCTCAAAACGATGCACGATGTTGGGATTGACACGCTCGTTCTTGGCTGCACACACTACCCGCTGTTAAAACCGGTACTGGCAGAGGTTATGGGAAATAACGTAACTCTAATTGACAGTGGCAAGGAAACCGCACGCGAGGCATTGAAATGCTTATCCGACAGCAACCTATTGGTTAAAAACAATACTGCTACACCCACTCGTATTGGAGAACACAAGTTTTATGTTTCGGATGTGCCAGAGAAATTTTCCAACATTGCCGCCCGTTTCCTTGGCTACCACATTGAAAACGTCACACGAGTTGATATAAGTGGGTATTGAGTAAATATATGCACGACTTGTTGTAGATAACATACCTCCATGCAAATAATCCTCGCCACTAACAATCAAGACAAAATTCGGGAAATCAAACAACTCCTCGATGATCTTCCCATCACTATCCTCACCCGCGATGATTTTCTTGAGTTTCCCGATATCGAAGAAA
>JAYEIF010000216.1:0-8474 GCA_034659895.1 Candidatus Zixiibacteriota bacterium | reverse complement strand
AATCTGTTACGCAAACCATCGCTAAGGTATCAATATTTTAACAATGGTATTAAGAGCAAAAAAATAGAACTTTTTTTATTTTGCCATAACTATCTGTAAAACAAGGAATAAATGGCAAAACGAAGGTTATTTTACCACATCAGTTCCGGTTGACCCTGATAAGTTTAATGACTTAATCGATGAGCTGCATAAAATATCAGCTAAAATCAATGCACTGAAGAATTCGTTAAGAAAATGAGAATGCTTTTCGTTTACTGTTTTCTGGTCGCCGACGGACAACCGTGAACGGAAAACGGACAACGAAGAATAATGGAGAACAGAAATCGGACAACGGATCACGGACAACGGAATACAGATAACAGCATGAAATACAGAATTCAACAGGTAAGCGAAAAATTAAAAGTCCCAAGATCCACCATCAGGTTTTGGGAAACGGAGTTTCCTGAACTTATCCAGCCCAAAAGAACAAATGGCGGGCAGAGAAGATATTCTGATGAAGACATTCATAATTTAAAAGAAATCAAAGGGATGCTTTACCAAAAAAACAGAAGCATTACTGAAGCCAGGAATATTCTCCGAAATGGAAATGCTGACATAGGAAAGATAAACTGGAAAAAGCAATCTATTCTGGTGACTGGTGGAACAGGTTCTTTTGGGAGACATTTTTGCAGGATAATGGCCGAAAGATATAAGCCCAAGACCATAAGGGTTTACAGTCGCAATGAGTCAAGCCAATCAGAAATGCGACAAGAATTTAGCGACGTACATATTAGATTCTTTATTGGAGATGTTAGAGATGCTGATCGGTTAAGACGTGCCATGGAGAGCGTAGATATTGTGATCCACGCTGCGGCTTTGAGTCAAGCAGACTCTTGTGATTACAATCCATTGGAGGCCATTAAAACAAATATTTTCGGAGCAAGTAACGTCATAGATGCGGCTATTGACGTGGGTGTAAAAAAAGTGATGGCTATTAGTTCCGAGAAATCAGTGTATCCCGTTAACTTATATGGTGCGACCGCGCTATGCGCAGAGAAGATCTTTATCCAAGGGAATGTCTATTCGGGTTTGCGGCCAACCCGATTCAGTTGTTTTCGTTGCGGACAGACAATTGATAGCAAGGGAAGCCTGATTTCTCTCCTTAAGGAACAAAAAAATAAAAGGATCATTAACATTATTAATAAGGAAATGACCCGCTTCTGGATTACCATGGAACAGGCCGTGAAAAGGATAATAAAGAGTTTAGAAATCATGGAGGGTGGTGAGGTTTTTGTTCCACAAGTTCCGAGTATTCGAATCAAGGATTTCATAAAAGCCATAGCTCCTGAATGCGAAGTGCGATCAAAGGACATAATGAACGGGGAGAAGATCCACGAGGTAATAATTAGCGAGGAGGATAGTCATAATACCATCCAGCATAATGAAATCTACATTATCTTCCCGAATCACTGGCGCAGGGATAGAGAAATGACCCTGAAGGGCGAGCGTATGCCGGTAAGATTTGTATGCACGAGCAAGACCAATAACGAATGGTTAAGCATCGAAGATATAAAACGGCTTATATAAAACGACATGGATTGGAAACAAAAGAAAATATTAGTCACAGGCGCTTGTGGATTTATCGGCAGCCATTTAACTGAGCGATTAGTTGAATTGGGCGTTCAGGTACTGGCTATGGTTCATTATAACTCTTTCAATAATTGGGGCTGGCTGGACACTATTTCTGAGGAAAAAATTAGAGAAATAGAAGTGTTTCCTGGAGATGTTAGGGACCATTATGCTGTTAGCACAGCAATGAAGGATATTGATCAGGTTTTTCATCTGGCGGCATTAATTGGGATTCCATATAGCTACCGGTCTCCGGATTCCTACGTAGATACCAACATCAAAGGGACGTTGAATGTTCTCCAGGCAGCAAATGACTTAGAAACTGAAAGGGTTTTTGTTACCTCCACGTCAGAGGTTTATGGAACTGCTCAATATGTTCCTATAGACGAGAAACATCCATTGCAAGGTCAATCCCCATATTCTGCGACCAAAATAGGCGCAGATAGTCTGGCTGAGTCATTTTATCGCTCTTTCAATGTGCCTGTTACAATTGTTCGACCGTTCAACACTTATGGTCCCAGACAATCTGCAAGGGCTGTCATACCAACTATTATTACTCAATTGTTAACAGGGGGAAAAGAGATAAAACTTGGTTCGCTGACACCCACGAGAGACCTGGTGTATGTCAGCGATACAGTCGAAGGATTTGTAAAGATTGCAGAGTCTGAGGAAACTATCGGCGAAGAGATAAACATTGCGACTCAAAGCGAAATCTCCATAGGTGAATTGGCGAAAAAGATTACCCAAAAACTGAAGATAGAAGCTAAAGTTGTCAGTGATCACATTAGGATAAGGCCGGAAAAGAGTGAGGTAGAGAGGCTCTTAGGATCGAATGAAAAGATAAGACAATTGACAGAGTGGCGGCCAAGATATTCGCTGGAAGAAGGATTAAGTCAAACGATTGACTGGTTTTTGGAACATCAAAACATGTCCAGTTATAAACCTGATGTTTATAATGTATGATAGTAACTACTCAGGTGGATAGGCTGAAGACTGTTAGGAAAAAGCGCATTTTGAAGCCATGTGTGGTGCAAGAATCAATATTACCTATAATACGTTACCGTAATTACGAATCAGAACACTAAAATGATGAATAGACAAATATATTTAGACGATCCAAATGTTGGGGAGAATGAAAAAAAGCATCTGAACAGGTGTATTGATTCAACTTTTGTATCTACACATGGTCCTTTTGTGCCTGAATTTGAATCAAAATTTGCCCATTTTTTAGATTGTAAGAAAGCGGTCGCTTTGCAAAGTGGCACAGCAGGGTTGCACATGGCCCTCTATGAATTGGGAATAGGAGAAGGTGATGAAGTTATTCTGCCCGCACTTACTTTTGTTGCCACAGCTAATGCCATTAAATACGTCGGAGCCACACCTGTTTTCGTGGATGTTGATCCCTTGACATGGAATATGGACCCGACCCATGTTGAGGACTCAATAAGTCACAGAACAAAGGCAATCATTTCAGTACATCTATATGGAAATCCGTGTGCCATGGATGAAATCGTCTCTATTGCGCGACATCATAACCTATACGTTATTGAGGATGCCACCGAAAGCCTGGGCGCAAAATATAAGGGCAAATTTACAGGCACCTTTGGCGACTTTGGCGTATTCAGTTTTAATGGCAATAAAGTTATAACCACCGGAGGTGGTGGGATGGTTCTCGGGTCTGACGAAGAGCGGGTTGAGCATATCAGATTTTTAGTTAATCAGGCCAGAGATGAGCAAAAAGGCTATTGTCACCCTGAAGTAGGTTTTAACTACAGGATGACTAATATAGAAGCAGCGCTTGGCTTAGCCCAGTTGGAGAGGCTGTCTGAATTTATTGAAAAGAAAAAACGTTTTTATGAAATTTATAACCAGGCTTTTGAGAGCATAAATGGATTGCAACTTCAACGGGCTTATGCCGGATCTGAGAGTATGTGGTGGCTCACCTCATTAGTTATTGACACCCAAAAAGTTGGATTGAGCATTCCGGAAATTCAAATGAAATTAAAGGAACGAGGTGTCCCCACGAGGAGAATATTCACACCCATAGTGGAATTTCCTCCTTACTTTGAGAATGACAAGAGTAAATATGCTCAAGCATATAATATATATGAAAACGGATTGAATTTGCCGAGTTCCACACTGAACAGTAGTAAAGGGATAGAGTTCACTGCAGATACTCTAATCAGTATTGTTAACCGTTCAGCTCTATGTGACAAAACTGCAATGGCTCACCGCAGAGACGCAAAGGGCGCAGAGGGAAAATTACTCAGCAGCTTTGCTGCATAAAAAAAACAACCTCAGCGTCCTCTGCGTCTTGAGCGAAGCGGGCGGTGAACTATTAAGATCTTGTTTGATGACATCCCGCAACAAGCCTGACAAAGCTAACTTTACCGTAAAGGAATCCACTTATGACTCTTGCAAATTATAAAAACGTATTAGTGAATCAGAATATCACGTTGATGGAAGCAGTCAAAAAAATGAATACAAGTTCTATGCAGATCCTTTTGGTGGTGGATAAAAACCAGAATCTTTTAGGAGTAGTCACCGATGGAGACATTAGAAGGGTTCTGTCAGAGAATGTCAATTTTAATGATTCCATCGGATCAATCATGACACGAAACCCTATCACTCTGACTAGTCCTCCTAATAAAAAGGAAGCGCTTTCCCTAATGAAAGAGCATGACATTAAACATATACCTCTTGTTGATAGTGAAGGGAGGTCTTCTGGTATCCTGTTGTGGAAAGATTTTTTTAAAAATGGTGATATTGCCGTCGATAAAAAACCAAATACTGTGGTTATTATGGCTGGGGGAAAGGGAACCAGGCTTGATCTTTTTACAAAAATACTGCCAAAACCTCTGATACCCATCGGAGAAAAACCAATCATTGAGCACATTATTGATAACTTTTGCAAATGCGGATTCACAAGATTTCTCATTTCACTTAATTATAAGGCAGACATGATAAAGATGTATTTTTCCGATAACGGCTACAATTATGAGGTTGATTATATTGAAGAAGATGATTTTCTGGGAACAGCCGGAGCTTTGTCGCTGGCCGGAAACAGATTAAATGACACCTTTATTGTATCTAATTGTGACGTTATCATTGATACGAACCTGGATCGCTTATTTAACTATCATAAGGAGAATAAAAATCACGCTACTATTCTAAGTACAGTTCGAAATATAAAAATACCGTATGGCGTTCTAAAGACAAATAATGCCGATCTTGAGGAAATCATAGAAAAGCCGGAGTACCATTTTGTTATTAATTCCGGCATTTATGTGCTCGAACCCGAGATAATCGATTTGATCCCGAAAAATCAAGCAGTGGATATGCCCGATTTATTATTAGCAGCAAAAGAAAAAGGCCTTAAAGTACAGATCTACCCCATGACTTGCTCGTGGTTTGATGTTGGTGAATGGGGGGAATACAAAAGAGCCATAGAACATATGACCGCATTGGGAGCTGGAACTTAGTAAAAACAGCCGTCTCTGCGTTCTTTGCCTCTCGAGCGTAGCGGGCGGTGAAAATAATTTTTCTGGATTGATTGGCTATGAAAACATTGTTTCGAATATCTGAGTCGGCCGGAAGCGAAAAGAAGTTGAAGATCGTTTTTTTTGGCCTTGGCTCTATAGGTTCAAGGCTGGCCCGATTAATCAGGGATAACTACAACCACGATTTATATGCTTTCAGATCACAAAAAAAGGATTTAAATGATCTGGGAATCGACGAGGTTTATGAAATAAATGAAGTTGAGCGTTTATCACCTGACGTTGCTTTTATAACCAATCCGACCTCATTGCATGTGGATACGGCTATCAGATCAGCGTCAATGGGAATACATCTTTTTATCGAAAAGCCGCTATGTAACAGCCTTGTTAAATGCGATTCACTTTTAGGGATCGTTCAAAAAAAACGAGTCTTAACATATGTAGCCTGCAATCTAAGGTTTGATCCCATTATTCAATACTTAAAAAGAACTCTAGATCTTAACCGGATATTTTACTCAAGAGCTATCTGTTCCTCATATCTGCCTGATTGGAGACCGAATCAGGACTACAAAAATTCATATAGTGTCAGGAAGGAACTTGGGGGCGGTGTGGTTCTCGATTTGATTCATGAACCTGATTACTGTCACTGGTTATTTGGACCTATAAGCAAAATCAATGGAACCGGAGGGAAATGCAGCCATTTTGAAATAGAAACAGAAGATTTTGCTGATATGAACTTGCATCACTCTTCCGGTTTTCTCTCTAATATTCATCTCAACTATTTTGGACGCAAATTGCAGAGAAAGATCGAAATTTTCGGCAACAATCTATATATAGAAGCTGATTTAATTGAGAGAACTGTAATCACAGTGAATGAAGAAGGGAATGATATACAAAAATTTGATCCTATTGATAGAGATTACACGTATGAACAGGAGTTGAAATATTTTTTCCAGTGCTTGAATGATCATGAGGTTCCAATGAATAACATAGAAGAACACAGAACCGTATTAAAACCAGTTCTGGAGTTTAAAGAAAATCTCGGATTGTGAGGGAGGAATTTTGTTCAAGGATAAAAAAGTGTTAGGTCTAATCTGTGCTCGTGGTGGCTCAAAGGGAGTTCCCAGGAAAAATATCAGGGCGTTAGGAGAAAAGCCATTGATTGGTTGGAGTATTGCGTCAGCCAGGGCCTGCGATTTGATTGATCGGATTGTGATATCCACAGATGATCAGGAGATTGCCAGAGTCGCAGAATATTATGCGGCGGAAGTTCCCTTTATTCGTCCGGGTGAATTGGCAAGAGATGATTCTCCTGAGTGGTCGGTATGGCAACACGCCTTGCGAAAACTTGAAGAATTGGATAACTTCAGAGCTGATTATTTAATTGTATTGCCGCCTACTTCTCCGTTTCGGTCACCTGATGATATCAAAAAAAGTCTGGAACTGATCAGTAAAGGAGATGCCGATATTGTGATTTCCGTGACCGAATCAAGTAGAAATCCCTATTTTAATATGGTTGAGCTTGACTCCAAAGATTTCGCACATCTTGCAAAGGCGCCCGAGAAAAAAGTTATCAGGCGTCAAGATGCTCCTGAAGTTTATGACATGACCACCGTACTCTATACTGCTCGAACTGATTTTGTTCTGAAAGCAAACAGTATTTTTGATGGGAAGGCAAAGGCGATAATGATTCCGCAAATCAGAGCCTTGGATATCGACACTGAAATGGATTTAAAGTACGCAGAATTTTTGATTTCAGAAGGTTTGGTGAGCCTCCAATGAAAAAAATATCTGAATTAATGAGTCTGAAAAATCGTTGTGCCATCGTCACCGGTGGAGCCGGTCATGTGGGTTTGACAATCTGCGAGACTCTTATGGAACTTGGAGCGACAGTTTCTGTTTTTGACTTGCATAAAAATGCTTGCGATGAAAGATGTGCGGATTTGAATAGCAGGGGTTACAGGGGCATAGCCATTCCAATGCCTGTGGATCTGTTAGAGGAAGACCGGACCAGACAGGCTGTTATTGATTCGGCTGACAAGATGGGAGAAATTAACATCATTGTTCATGCCGCCGCCTTTGTCGGCACAACAGAGTTTCCAGGATGGACCGTTCCGTTTGAAGAGCAGAGTGTTGAGGCTTGGGATGCGGCCATACGAGTAAACCTGACATCAGCGTTTTTACTTGTTCAGGCGGCAAAGCCATATCTTGAAAAATCAGGAAATGCATCCGTGATTTTCATTGGTTCCATCTACGGACTTGTTGGTCCGGACATGAGTCTGTATGAAGGGACTAAAATGGCCAATCCTGCTGCATACGCTGCTTCCAAAGGTGGCCTGATTCAGTTGACACGTTATCTTGCCACACTGCTTGCCCCAAAAATCAGGGTAAACAACATTACAGCAGGTGGTGTTTTGAGAGGCCAACCAAAATCTTTTCAGGAACGCTACATAGAAAAAACTCCCTTGAGGAGAATGGCAACGGAAGAAGATTTCAAAGGAACTATTGCTTACTTAGTTAGCGATCTTTCTTCTTATACGACTGGGACGAATCTGGTTGTAGATGGAGGCTGGACTGCATGGTAAAAGGTGTTTGGAAAAAGGTTGTTGATCCTGCCCGTACATTTATTATTGCCGAGGCAGGGGTGAATCACAATGGTAATCTTGAATTGGCAAAGCAATTGGTTGACATAGCTGCTAAAGCGGGTGCTGATGCAGTCAAGTTTCAGACTTTTAAGGCTGAAAAGGTAGTGACGCCAGACTCTCCCAAGGCGGATTATCAACTTCAGGCCACGGAGGAAAGCGAATCACAGTATGAAATGCTTCGCAAGCTTGAGCTTTCACACGAACAGCACGTGGAGTTGATGAGCTACTGCCGGAAGCAGAAGATCATCTTTATGTCTACACCATTTGACAGGGAAAGCGCTGATTTTCTCTATGAGCTGAGTGTTCCTGTGTTTAAAATTGGATCAGGAGAGATTACCAATCTTCCGTTTTTGGAATATGTTTCGGGTAAAGGTAAACCGGTCATTCTATCAACAGGCATGTCGTACTTGAGCGAGGTTGACGAAGCAGTAAAGGTGGTCCGCAAGGCAGGATGTGAGCGGTTTGTGTTACTTCATTGTGTCTCCAATTATCCCGCTGCTGCCCAAGATGTCAATCTGCAGGCGATGCATACGATGGCAACGGCTTTTCAGGTACCGGTCGGCTATTCTGATCACACACTTGGGATTGAGGTGTCCATGGCCGCTGTGGCGCTGGGGGCATGCGTGATCGAAAAGCACTTTACCATAGATCGCACCCTTTTAGGCCCTGATCATCAAGCGTCCCTGGAACCGGATGAATTGTCAGCGATGGTGAAAGGGATCCG
>JAYEIF010000215.1:0-8517 GCA_034659895.1 Candidatus Zixiibacteriota bacterium | reverse complement strand
ATCAAGCAAAAAAGTCGTCTAATCGACAAATAGATCGTTTTATACGACCAAACAGCCGTATAAAACAATTTCGTACGTAGATTAGCCGTAATATAAGACGACTATTCGGCAGTCTACTATATGTTCGGCGGGATATACCTGCTGAAACCTAACTCAAAAAAGGAGGAGAAAAATGAAGAAAAAGTATCTATCTATCATTGTGGCTGGATTGTTAACTCTTGGAACAGCAGCACTCGCGAACGCAACTGTTATTAATTACACTACAACTGACTTAACCGATGTCAACCCAGGTGAAGACCTCTGGCAATATTCCTATACAGTAAGTGACAACACATTTGCCGCTGACACGGGCTTTACCGTCTACTTTGACCTGGGTCTTTATGATCTTCTTGATCCAATCCCTACTGCACCGAATGGCGACTGGGATGTTCTTACCTGGAATCCTGATCCATCATTACCAGATGATGGAGCTTATGATGCCTACGCACTGGTTGACAATGCATCTCTTGCTGACATGTTCAGCGTCAGCTTTGTATGGTTAGGGGGGAAGCTCTGGTCCCGGTTCTCAATTCTTTGAAGTATATGACGGTCTTACTTGGAGTGTCCTCGAAGACGATTTTACCGCCTCAGGGGGTACTCCAATCCCTGAGCCAGCAACAATGCTCCTGTTTGGTACAGGACTGGCAGGACTTGTTGGTTCCGGTATGAGGAAGAAATCTAAAAAATAGTCACTGAGAATTGATGGAACTGAAAATAAGCAAAGAGGAGGAAAAAATGAGGAATATATTTCGAGCGGCATTTGTTTTCACAATAAGTCTGTTGATATTATGCGTTGGTACAGCATCGGCTGAACTGGTTATTGACCATAATTATCAACTTGTAAGCTCAACTCGGGTTGGAAGAACTGCATATAACTATACTTACCAGGTAAGCATTACAAATAATGGGACAGATGTGCAAAATGTCACTGCGGCCGTGTCAAGTAGCTCTCCAAATACGACGATTATTGATGGCAGTGTAAATTTTGGTGATGTTGCTACCGGTAGTACTGTTGCAGGAACAGACACATTTACTATTAGGCAGAATCGAAGTTATGCGTTTGACCCGAATTCATTGACATGGAATATTCAATTTGAGCTTGCTGCTCAAATAATACCGCCTGAAGGTGGAGAAATCCAAGGAGAAGGCGGGATTGTTCTTATTGTTCCAGCCAGCGCAACAAGCGATCCTATTCCAGTTACAATAACAGTCCTTCAAGAAAACGATCTTGGCGCTACACCTCCTCCAAATACCACGTTTCTGGGTGGAGCTGCCATTGATATGGGTCAAAATGAACTAATGGACAATGCTGATATTTCTATGCCTGCACCGGATGGTGTTCCTGGTGGAGCAGAAGTTTATTTGGCTAAACTCGTAGAATATGCAGGGCAAACCATGTACCAAATGATTGATACTGCCATTGTTCAAAATGGCATCATTGTATCCCAAGATCCAGCATTTCCCGGTGTTACAACGAGCGGTAATTTTTGTTTTCTTTGGGCTCAAAATGTCGGATGGATCGAGGGACGGGTAACTAATATAAATAGCGGAATAGCGGTTCCTGAAGCGGTGGTTACTCTAAGTGGCGGGTATTGGTTAGATATTGCGGACGCAAATGGTTATTACAGCCTCCCTGCATGGGCAGGAAACTTTATCGTGAACGCCTTTGACGAACAAACCGGAGACCACGGAGAAAAGCAAGGCTTTATGCAAAGCGGTGGTGCCTCTATTCTTGTTAATGTGGAAATCGGCGAAAGCTCAGGCGACATCCACAGTACGCTTATAAACGGCAACTTTGAAGACGGTTTGACTGGTTGGGTGCTCAGCGGTGCCGGGGATGTTGTTGACTCTTTTGGCCCTATCTTGCCATATGAAGGCAGTTACATGGCCATGATTAGCAGTGGAAACGGGGCCGTTGGCGAAGCTTCGAGCGCGTTGGAACAGTCATTTACGGTTCCAGAAGGAGCAAACAAACTAACCATTCATTATAATTTTATATCGGAAGAGTATCCGGAATTTGTTGGTAGTGAATTCAACGATGTTATGCGGGTTACATTGCATACACCAGATGGTTCCAGAGAAATTGCCTTTGAGGAAGTCAATAGTGCTATTTTTGAGCCTGTTTCAGGAATTCCATGCGGATCAGGTGATTGCACTTGGGGACAAACGGATTGGCTTGAGGCTTCCATTGACGTATCTCAATGGGCCGGCACAGATGACACACTAACACTTACGGTTCATGATGTTGGTGATACGATATATGATTCGATTGTTCTTCTGGATGATGTTACAATTCAGTCTTCATCTTGCGAGGCACCCAATACGTACAATAGTTTATATTTAATCAATAGTCCTTCCTGCGAAGAGAAGTGGAATATGACGATTTTCATGCAAGAGTTTTATAGTAGCCGCCTACAAGTTGCACAGGACATCCTTCACGCTAAAATAAAACAAGAGTCAGTTGATAATGTAACGCGTAATGCGGCAATAACGGTGGCAACAAATCTATCATCTCTTTACGGACTTAGTTCAACAGATGCCAAGACTTTGATGGGCATGGGACTTAACAAATCATTTGAGTTTGAAGGTACATTGTTTAATAATGACTATGCTGACATTTGGTTTTCTGCAATCGGTACAGGTGTTGAAACTGCTGTACAAGGAGGAAATCCTGCACCGGTTATGGAGTTTGCTTTTTCTTCTTTATTGTCAACATTGAATAATCTTTGGAGTACAATCCAAATATCTGCGTTAACTGAACAGTTTTTAGAAGTTGAGGTGGCCAAGGCCTTTCTTTATGAATTTTACAGATATGGTGGAAATTATGGGCTGTTAGCTTCAAGTTACGGTTTGCCAGCAAACGCAAAACTTGCAGACACCATACATGCGGTTGGCAATAAGATAGGCTATAGTGATCCATGGTGGTGGTTTGAAGATTATGAAACGGCTGAAGTTGAGAGGATTGTTCATATTTGTGTAGATACTGTAAATGCAAAAAGGCCAGCATTTATGAACTGATAGGGACGTCAACAAGACGTAACGCTGACCAACCAGTCACTGAACTGAATGCGGGACACAGGGCACTTTTTCAGTTGAGTAGTAATTTTTCGGAATTCCGGGGACACCTTACTTATCTTTCTTTTTGTGTATAGGTTTTTTTAGTTTTGAGTTTTCGGTCCAAAAGGAGTTCCATTTTTTCAAAAAATGTGGTCCGGCACTTGGTCTGACTTTTGTCAATAATTAAGTAAGGTGTCCCCGGTTTGTGCATCATGTAAGAAGATTAGAGACGATAAAGGCTATTGGAATCAAATTGAGTCCTATATTAATCAACATTCTGAAGCAAAATTTAGTCATGGTATCTGCCCCGAATGCGCTAAAAATTGTACCCGGAATCTTATGGTAATCCATCAGAAAACGCCGAACCAGGCGCTTGAGATGGACTGGGCAAAGCCGTGCCGCTTTTGAAAGGCAGCGTTTGACCGGTAGTTTTCACCTTTAGCATAGTTTTTCGGTTATCGTTGCCCAGCCCCTCAGCTTTATGGGTTCGGCTTT
Organism: Candidatus Zixiibacteriota bacterium; assembly: GCA_034659895.1. GTDB lineage: Bacteria > Zixibacteria > MSB-5A5 > GN15 > FEB-12 > B120-G9. The sequence goes on along the minus strand of JAYEIF010000215.1, from coordinate 4,926 downwards.
AAGGAACACATGATAACCATACAAATAGAGCAACGTGGCGATATTGCCGCCATCCGTGCAATCAATGAGGTGGCCTTTGGCCAACCAACCGAGGACAACATCGTGGACTCGCTCCGCAACTCATGCCCAGATGCGGTGTCCCTCGTCGCGGTGGAAGATGAAAAGATCCTCGGCCACATCTTTTTCAGCCCGATCTTTGTCTTCGCAGGGTCTGAAGTCATCCAAGGCATGGGGCTTGCACCCATGGCCGTGTTGCCGGGGCGACAACGCCAGGGGATCGGTTCCATACTGGTCGAAGCCGGAATTGAGGCGATGCGCGAGCGGAAATGCCCGTTCATCATTGTTCTCGGCCATCCGGAGTACTATCCGCGTTTCGAATTTGTTCCGGCTTCACACCATGGCCTTTCCTGTCAGTGGAACGGAGTTCCAAATGAAGCATTCATGGTCCTGATCCTCGAGGAATCCGCCATGGAGGGCGTATCTGGTGTTGCCAAGTACCGAGACGAGTTCAACCAAGCAACCTAGAGCCGAATACTCCGGTTTGGCTGGACTTGTGGGCACAAGGCTTAGAAGAAAGAAGTAGTCAACTGAAGGCAGAGTCATCGTGCCCCTGTTTTTATCATAAGCGGAAGTTTTTCAGGGAAGTAGCATTGGAAAAATCTGGTAAACACAGAGAACTACTTGATTTACCATACAATTGCTGGTAATCCTCACAAAACACTACGGCTCAATACAAAACTATGCTGATCAATAATTTTAACAACTTGCATGTCATGGCTTCTGGCAGTACGTGACGAAAAATCAGGTGTTTACAAAGCAAGAAGACAGGGCGGTACTTTCAAACCCGCATTGCTTTGTAGGGACTACCGAAATATGCATATTGTTACTTGGACTTCCAAGCAATTAGCACATAGTTCTAAAACTTATCGAAAAACCGAGAAGAGCCGAACAAGCGCATTGACTCTGACAGGGAAAGCCGAGGCGTTTTTCTCTTTTGCCAATTCAGTGATAAAACTCGCTTTTACATAGGCATTATTAGCTTTCCCTGCAGGTCATGCGTGACGTTATATTTTGCACAGCGAGACACCGGTTGTGAAAGCAGAAAGGGCGAACTACTTCGGTTTCATCGGGGGGTTCAGCAATCGAAAAAAACAATCTGGAGCTTTGTAGTTCCGATGAGGCTTATTGAAATAAAATGTCGGTACGGGTTGTCCTTGATACGAATGTCGTTTTTGAAGGTCTGACGAGGAAAGGCGGCGCATGCGGTCTTATCATTGACGCATGGCGAGCCGGACTGTTCACAGTCTGCATGTCGAATGCCCTCGCCTATGAATATGACGATGTTCTTTCCCTGAAATTTTCAGAACACCGATGGAATGAGACAAAACCGTTGCTGGCAGAACTGGTCAGAGACCATGCGGAATTTGTGAAAGTCTGGTTTTCATGGCGTCCGGTCTCGCCGGATCCCGGTGATGACCACGTCATTGACTGTGCAATGAATGCCCGTGCCCTAGTAGTCACCTCCAATGTGCGAGATTTTAAGGAGGCTGTGAGGACTCTTGGTTTGAAGGTGATGACCCCTGTAAATTTTCTGAAATATTTTACAAATAGGGAGTACTGATGAACGAAGTTACTTTACAACTGCCGAAAACTTTGTATCAAAATCTTGACGTTCTGGCCAAGAGAGAGGCTGTCCCGCTGAGCCAGTACATTCTTTACATCCTGACCCGTCAGTTTGCGGGAGGAGGCTATACGGTGCGGGTCGTGCCGGAGGAGGATGTCGTCAGCCAGAAGGCGTCATTTGACAATCTGCTGAGGAAATGGGGCAAAATTCCGTCTTCCGAGGCTGACAGAATTCTGGAGAGACGGGAGGCTGCGGAACTGGAGGCGGATCTGGCTCCCGAAGTTGTCAGTAGCCTGAAAGCCCGGATTGCCCGCAGCGAAAGCAACCGTATGTAACAGGACAGGCGGAGTTGGAGTACTTCGGCTTAAATGAGACAGCCGTCTGAGGCAAAGAAGTCAGATACTTGGGTTTGCATAATAATATAACCAGGCGCTACACCTGACACCAAAAGCCCGCGCGTTTTTAGCCTTTGCTATTTTCGGTATAAAACGTCGCTTTTACGAAGTCATCATTAGCTTTTGGTGCTGGTGAGCTCTACGTTAGACGGAGGGATAAATTAATGAGCTCGACGGAACTAAATGAATTGGCAAAGCGTTACCAGTCGATGTCCACAGAACACCTCGTTAAGGCCGCAACTATTGATAGGAAAGACTATCAACAGGAAGCACTTGAACTCATCGATAGGGAGTTGGCGGCAAGGGAATTATCTCTCGAACAACAAAAGGAAGTCCAGACGAGAATGGAGCAAAACCAAAAAGAAATATCTGAAATCGAAGGAGCTTCTGAAGAGCGAGTTTACCGCTATGTCACAGACCCCACATCCTTAACGAAGTTTTTGAAGTCCATGTTATGGATCTCCTTGGGTATTAGCGTCCTTTCGTTGTTATCTGATTTCATGCAGATGAACCTTCTTAGCTCTGGTACGTTTTCGAAGGCCGCAGCAGAGGCCAACGACAGCCGACAGCAAATCATGGGCATCCTATATTTGGTTGCATTCATCGTAACTGGTATCTCATTTTTAAAGTGGATACACCGAGCCAACTCGAATTGCCATGGATTTGGAGCACAAGGCATGGAATTCACACCGGGTTGGTCAATCGGCTACTACTTCATACCATTCATTAATCTATACAAACCTTATCGAGCAATGAAAGAAATTTGGAAGGTTAGCACAAATCCGACTAATTGGCAGAATGAAAATGGTAGTGCTTTACTTGGTTGGTGGTGGGCATTATGGTTGACATCTAATTTCTTAGGGCAAGCTGTATTTCGGTTGTCAATGCGAGCAGATAGTATCAGCTCGTTACAAGCTTCGACAACGGTATCCATCATATCGGAAATTATTGACATACCACTGTATATCGTTGCCGTATCACTTATTTCTTCAGTTTTCACAAAGCAAGATAATTTAGTAAGAAATGTGGAAGTTATTTATAAAAATGCAAAAGAAGCACAAAAGAAGCATAGAGAGATAAATTATATTTCTGATTTAAATGTATCATTAGATAAAAAACTTGATAATATCATTTCTCAGTTAGAAAATGGTTCTAAATAAATAATGTAAGCAGATTTCGATATATAATTTAGGAGGAGAAATGGAACAGCCAAATACTTTTGCAGCTTTTATTCCTTTAATTATCATGATCATTCCACTAATCATACTGAATATTTTTATCGCGATAAGAAAAGGAAAAAATTCCGTACTATTTGGTATACTCAGTTTATTACCTTTGGTTGGATTTTATATTGCAATTTATCTTTCATCTCTGACAGACAAATCGATTGATGAAAAGATTGATAAAATATTAAATTTAATTGAACAACGTTAAAGCAAGCTGCAAAAAAGAAATTGAATCTTGAGCGTTGAATTAATTGTCTAACCCCGCTAATTCAGCCGACGCAAAAAGCCGCGCGGCTGATTAGCCCGTTCGGCTTAAAATATAATGGCGGATAAAGACACTGTTGAAAATTCCATGACACTCTTCATCTCAAAGTATCTCACTAAAATATTGTGTGCATTGTTTGCCATTTCATTGGCAACAGGTTGTGTTGCGGTATACTTCTACCAAAAATATTTTCCTGGTCCAATTCTTCCAGATCATGCGAAATGGGGAATGCTTGGTGATTTCTTTGGAGGCACTTTAAATCCGATTTTTAGCTTATTGGCCTTACTCGCATTACTTCTAACAATTATTATTCAAAGCAGAGAGCTTTCTCTTGCGACAGAGGAATTTCAAAGATCATCAAAAGCTCTTGAATCTCAGTCTTCGTACTTAGAAATACAAAATTTTGAGCGACGTTTTTTTGAGTTATTAAAAATACATAGAGAAAATGTAAGTGAGATGACACACAAAATACCTACGGAAATAAATGTAACAGAACGAGGTAGGCGAGTGTTTCTTGAAATAAGAAATCAATTTAAAGAAATATTTCAAATAACTAATAAACGTTTTTCAGAAGAGAACTTTGATATATCTAAACATGAGAAAGAGATCATAGAAGTTGTAGAAGTTGCATATATTATTTTAGTATTTGGTGTAGGTGGAAATTCCATCGGCATGCTCCATGAATACTTAAACATACGACACAAAAAACATAAGGCGATCATAGATAAAATGATAGAAGATTGCGTATTGCTAAAAAGCAAAGATGGAAAAACAAAAAAATTTGGTGGTCATCTTTCACGTCTTGGTCACTATTTCCGTCATCTTTATCACATGGTGACTTATGTCGACACAAATCCAATATTGAACAATATTGAAAAATATAAATATGTTAAAATATTAAGAGCTCAATTCTCTGTTGATGAATTATTCGTTTTTTTTATTAATTCTATCTCAATGTTTGGAGAAGCATGGGAATTTGATACAAAAGACGAACACTCCAAATTAATTACAGAATATCAGTTTATTAAAAACCTACCTATTGAATTTACCTGTGGAATAAAACCAGAAACCTATTATCCTAGTATTGAATATGAGAGATACTAATAAATAGCCGAACCAGGCGCTTGAGATGGACTGGGCAAAGCCGTGCCGTTTTTCGAAAGGCAGTATTTGACCGATAGTTTTTACCCTTATCATAATTTTTCGGTTATCGTTGCCCAGCCACTCAGCTTTATGTTATGTGCCTTCTCCAAAAAAATATTGCATTTTCTGACAAGTCGTTGTATCTCTATTGTAGATACAATCTAAGCCATATCTATTTAACAGGGGGGATAATATGCAAACTAAAGTTCAAAAATGGGGTAATAGCCTTGCACTGCGAATACCCAAATTATTTGCATTGAATATAGATATTAA
>JAYEIF010000214.1:0-8521 GCA_034659895.1 Candidatus Zixiibacteriota bacterium | reverse complement strand
CCATGCTTCGGCGTATAGACAAACTCAAAACGATCCCATATTGCTTTGGCCTTTTCGGGGGTGAACGCTTCATATAGTGAACCGGGCTTGTGAGTATTAAGGTTGTCCATCACCAACCTGTGCGCCGACAGGCGTGAGTGATTCTTTCCGCATCTTTATAGGCTTCAGCGATCTCTTCTATGAAATACGCCCAGTCCTTTTTTGTTCTACGTTCCGTGACTTTAACCATTCGTTGTCCGGCCAAGGGCTCACTTGCCACAAAAATAGTACACACGCCACAGCGCTCATATTCATAATCGTACCGGGCACAATGACCTTGCTTTGCGGGCAACACCTGCCGAGTTTCCTTTATAAGTTGCTTGGGCGACTCGTCCATACAGACTATTGGAAACACTATATTATACGGCCTTTTATATACATCTAAAACATTCTCCATATTGGCAATGAAATCACTGTTTTCTTCAGGTGGAATTACCCACCCTTGCTGTCTCCAGGGCTTTATTTCGTTTTTTTAAAACCCGCCGTACTGTTTCATGCGAAATACTGTCAATGTAATTCAGTTCAACAACACGATCCGCAAGCAACCGCAACGACCACCGGGCAAAACCTTCAGGCGGCCCGCTACAACTGAGGGCAACTAAGTGTGCTTCAAAATCACCATCCGCTTTTTTGGTGTAAACCCTTTCTCCCTTGCGACCATTGAGCGCAATGTCAAAGCCTTCTTCGACAAAACGCTTTTTTACCCGGTCAATCTTTCTCATACTGATCTGTAACACAGAAGCTGTCACTTCATTTATTGATCGGGCTTCTTGATACCTACCCTCATCACAATTGAGCAGAATTAATGCATTCATTACTTTTTGTGAACGGTGAGAGCCTTTTGATGTTATTTTTTTGAGTTCCGACCGTTCCTCTTCCGTAAGTGTCACTTTGTACTTTTTCATATATTTCCTCCAAGGTTTTGAAGGAAATATACATTACATTATACGACAATGCAAGCATGACATGACACTAGCCAATGGTTCAGGAAGGTCATCACTCACTGCTTTCAGTGTCGCTGCTTCACTATCCCGCTTGAAAGGGTTCTGTTCTGTCATCAGCTCGTAAAGGACAACGCCGAGCGAGAACAGGTCACTGCGGTGGTCAGCCGCCTTCCCTTGCACCTGCTCAGGTGACATGTAGCCAATGGTTCCCAAGGTTGAGCCGGTCTTGGTGAGGTGCTCGGAACCGCGAATGGCGGCTAGTCCGAAGTCGACAATACGCACCCGGCCGTGCTGGTCGAGCAGGATGTTGGATGGTTTGATGTCTCGGTGGATGATCCCCTTGTCGTGAGCCGCCTGCAGCCCCTCACACACTTGGATGCCAATCTCAAGTATGCGATCAATCGGCAGGTCTTTCCCGGCAATCACCTCCCGGAGCGACTGCCCCTCGACTACCTGCATGGCATAGAACGGTCGACCTTGGAATTCACCTACTTCATGGATGGCAGCGATGTTGGGGTGGTCGAGACCTGCGGCCGCCTGAGCTTCACGCGTGAATCTCTTCCGGCAGTCTTCGTCCTGGTAGAGATGAGGGGGAAGGAATTTGAGAGCGACTTTTCGATTCAGCTTAGTGTCGAGAGCAAGGTAAACCTCACCCATTCCACCGGCACCGATCTTCTCGATGATCTTATAGTGTGATACTTCGACACCCTTAGTCAGAGCGACGAATGACGGTGTCCTATCATCGTGTGACTCGTCTGCCGCCATGGGCATGAATCCTCATTCGGATATTGGCTTCACTTTACAAAAAGGGGAAAAGTGCTCCACACTGCAACTTAAACTTGGGCCGGTTCGACTGTGACCACAACGTGGCCAAAATGGTGTTACGTTATTCGGTGTTATAGGGGCGTATGTTGGGGCGTTTGTCGCGTAAGTCTTTGTAGTATAACAAGATGGAGGTATGGGGGATCGAACCCCATACTCGCGTTGTGGCACAAGGACTTACACCCTATTGTGACCAAATTGTGACCGTTTTTTACCGTTGAACCCTGAGTTGAGCAGTCCGTTTCCTGACTTCCTTAGAGATCGAGTGTTCGATGACCTTAGTCTGTCTATTGTAATGAATTATCATAGGCGTGGGAGTAATATAATTCTTTTTCCTAAAATATAATTGTTTTTCGGTTTTGGTTCATACAGAAACGATTTTGTGTTGTAATGATTTTTCTTGCATTTCTCAATAATATAACCATAATTCCTGTTAGATAACTGTTTTTCCGGAGGAATAGGTGACCAGTAATAATAAAAAACACCAGAACAATAGACTTGCTGGATACGCAGCCCTTATTGAGCAATTCAATCTTGATGTCATCAAGCCCTGGCATAGCTCAATAGTTGCTACGAGCATGGTCCACCGTATCGACTCAAGTGGAACAGTTATTGAAGAAGTGTATTCCTCAAGATACTGGCCAGGAGAGACTGTAGGTGATCACTTGGAATTTGCTCTGAAATATGACGGCACGAATTTAGCGATATTGGACAGTCTGTTTCAAGTAGTAGCAGAAGAGGACATACTCGAATACATTCAATCAAAGCCGACTGGTAAGTATGCTCGGCGGCTATGGTTCCTATATGAATTCCTCACAGGCAAGTCACTCAAATTGGATGATTTGAAGCAAGGCAACTACGTCGATTTATTGGAAACGGATGAGTACCACACGATCTCGGCTTCTCAGCAGGTGAAACGACAAAGAATAAACAACAACCTGCTGGGCGATAAAAGATTCTGCCCAATGATTCGCCGTACGGATATGCTTCGTGAATACGAAAGGGCCAACCTTCCTGACCGATGTCGTCAAGTTGTGTCAGAATATTCTCCAGAAACGCTGAAGCGAGCACTCAGTTACCTATACACCAAGGAGACCAAATCATCTTTTGAAATCGAACACATCAAACCTACATCTAGCCGCATTGAGCGGTTTGTTTCTATGCTCCAACTGGCGGAGCGAGAGGACTTCTGTAGGAAGGGGAAGTTAATTGAGTTACAGAACAAAATTGTCGATTCTCGCTTTCGCGATTCCGATTATCGGCAGAACCAGAACTACGTGGGAGAAACAGTCGCTTGGCAACAAGAAAGGATTCATTTTGTATCCCCGAAACCCGAAGACATAACGGATCTGATGAACGGACTAATAGCTGCCCACGACCGCATGGACTCCGGCGACGTGTCCGTAGTTGTCCACGCTGCGGCTATTGCCTTTGGCTTCGTATTTCTACATCCGTTCGAAGATGGTAACGGTCGAATTCATCGTTTTCTAATCCACAATATTCTAGCGCGTCGAGAATTCACCCCCAAGGGTGTCATGTTTCCTATTTCTGCGTCTATGCTAAAGGACTCCACGAAGTATGACGACTCTCTGGAGGCGTTCTCTCGCCAACTCATGTCCTTGGTGGAGTATTCGCTGGATGAAGAAGGACGCATGTCCGTTCAAAACGACACTGCTAGGTGGTATCGTTACATTGATATGACACCTCAGGCAGAAGCGCTCTTTCAATTCATTGATCAGACCATCGAGACAGAGCTGTCCAGCGAATTAGAATTCCTTGCCAACTACGACACAACAAAGAGTGCCCTTCAAGAAATCGTGGACATGCCTGACAGAAAAATAGATCTATTCATCAAATTCTGCCTCCAAAATAACGGTCGACTTTCCGCGCAAAAGCGCGACAGCCACTTTGACTTTCTGTCTGATGAAGAAGTTGAGAGTATGGAGCAAGCTGTTTCGTCTGCATATGGCGACAAGATTTAATCCTACGAAAACATTCAGTGGTCACCCGTTGTGACCAAATTGTGACCGCGACCGTTGTAAGTTATTGCATGATATTCTGCGATATAGCCAAAGGGTGGGGGGTTTGGGCAAATAATCCGGCCCACTCGTCGCTGTACGCTATTGAGTTGTAACGGCTTATAGCAAATGGAGGTGGGGGAATCGAACCCCAAATACGTGATACAGGTCAATCACTTACAACGTCGCGTGACAAAATCGTGACGGTTTTTCCAGCTTCCTAATTTATGGCGTTTACTCATAATCTCCTACGTGTTTTTGCTTCGTTTAGTTTGGACATAATCTATATGTTATCTAAAACTGTATTTATCAAACTTTTTATCTCTTTCTGTACTTTCTCGAAATTTGGTAACTCATTAAGCTGGTGTGCTAAGCCACGTTCCCAATAACGACTCGCTTCTTTCGTACGCTCTGGATCGAAGAAATCTTCAGTTTTGGGTGTGGGGATATCCTTGAATTTGCACTTCTCCTTAAGTATCCCCCAAAGCTTTTCATTTGAAAAGTCTGAGCTGTATTCTTTCAGCAGAATCCAGACATCATAGTAGTCTCTGCTTTTCCCACGTTGAAGAATTGATCTTAGTTTTTCTGAGAGAATTTCTTCCAATGAGTAAACTGCTAATTCGGAATCGACATCATCTGAATAACCGGAAAATATCGTTTTCATATTAGGATCAGAGACGAGCTTTTCTTCAAATGCTATATCAACTCGAACATTGTTCTTCTGTCCGCTTGATTTCCTAAGCGGGCCATCGTAGCCAAGTTTTAATTGAGCCGATATCAGGTCATCACCTTTTCTCGGATACTGTGAATACTCCTGAATCCTCATACTAAGCCCGAAGAGTGTATCAACTTTAATAACAGTCTCATCGAAAATCGACTTCACTTCGTTTGGCTTCAATTTTGACTTAGAAGTGAAATCAAGGTCTTCAGAAAATCGCCATTCAGGATAATAGAATTTCTTAAGGGCAGTTCCGCCTTTGAATAAAAGATGTTCATTGAAAAAATCAATTTGAGGGAGAGCCATCAGCACTTTTGACAGAACATAATCCTTTTCGATTATTCCCGGATCAATTTTCGCCCGAGCAGCCAATGTGCGAATTTCAGTAGCATCTATCATACGGTTAGTGAGTTCTCCACTCTGTCAGATTCTTGACATTCACATTTATACGAAGGTTCCACTCTTTGTTGTGAGCTCCATTCACGTTACTGCAGGGGTCTAATGCGACATAACCTGAAGTAATATTTTCCTTCATTTTTTTTCTCAATTTCGGTTTGTGAATTTCGAGTACATCCATCAGAAAGCCGAGACGTTTGATTATTGCGCCGTTATTCATTATGCATGCGTATTCAATTATCTTCTCAAAAGAAAGCTCTTGCCTACCATTCCAGATTCCTTTAACCGCTTCAATGATCTCACCGCAATAGCGAGGCTGATCAAGGCAATCAACAATAGTCTTCTCTTTGTCTGCTACAGACACTTTCTGGTTTCCTACCCACTGTTCATTGAATCCGAAAAAACGATTTGGGCGCAGTCTTACGAATTTGAAATTTGTACCCTGTAATTCAATCGTCTTTTTAGGCTTTGTTGTAGCTATGAAAATCGTTCTGGAAGGCTGTTCAGTCCATCCATAGAATGACAAAGCAGTCCAATAGCTGATATAATATGGCTTCACAATCTGGGAAGCCAGAATGATACCCTCTTCAGTATATTCACCAGTCTTCCAAGCTTCCAGTGGAACTATCAAATATTTAGCTTTTTCAATTTTGATGAGTTTCTTCTTTTTAAGTAGTCTGAGAGCCAAATCAGAGGCTGAAGTGCGTGAAACACCCATAAATTCTGCCGCTTCAGCAATAGAAAACACTCTTTTACGCTTATCGCTAAGGTGTGCAATAAGTTCTGCTTCTTTTGAGCCTATTCCAGCCATAATATACCGATCAATTATTCCTGTATAATACACAGGAATAATACTTCAGACTATAACTGCTTGTCAAGAAAAAATATAATACATTTTATAAAAAGTCCTCATTGTGAGAAGCATGTTTCAAATGGTAAGCGGTAGGAATATTCTTGTGGTTTCAGACTTGGGATTACAGGCGCTGACTCCCATTATGAATCGGTTTCTGCACTTTTAGTTGAGTACCCGATTGCCCTATATCCGGCCAGCCTTTTATTAAACATACGAAAGAGTATGGGAACCTGCCTATCAACAAAGTCATAAACTTGCACCTCACGTTTATTATCATGCAAACGATGTAAACGCCCGACATATTGCTGCAGTGTTCCACGCCATGAAATCGGCATCGCCAGAAATAATGTATCCAAGCGAGCATCATCGAATCCTTCACCGATATGCCTGCCGGTTGCCAGGATAACTCGCTCTTCGTTGTCTGGAATGGATTTAAGCTGGTCTAGAACGGCCTCACGTTGCCTCTTTCCCATACGCCCCTTTAATATCACAAGGTGTTTTGCAGACTTGCCCAGCATATCGGCCAAAATCTTAAGGTGCTTAGTTCTTTCTGTTAGAACCAAAGGAGATCGGCCGTCAGCCAGAGATGTAAAAATTTCATTTACAATTTGAACGTTCCTGTCACTATCATTGACAAGTGCTGAATACAGTTCCTGGATTGTTGGCTCAGCCGTTAACTCTGGAATCTTGAAACAAGTTTCTTTGAAAAGCACAACATGATTGAATGGACGTTCATGTGCTACAATTCTGCTGTCTATTTTCACTCGGATCGGACCACATTGCATTATGATAATCGGATGATGTCCATCTCTCCTTGTTGGAGTTGCTGTCAGACCGTAGACATAACGTGCCTTGACCTGCTTGAGCACTTGTTCGAAGCTAAAAGCAGATACATGGTGACACTCATCAACTATTACATGTCCATAGTCGGCTACAAAATCTTTAACCTCACCCTTTCGCTGAAGACTCTGAATAATAGCAATATCAATTTTGCCACTTAACTCCTTTTTCCCACCCCCATAAACCCCTATCTCTTTGAGCGGAATATCCAGAAATAGATTAAGCCTTTCCCTCCATTGGTCCATCAGTATTCTCCGGTGCACCAGAATCAATGTGTTCATTTTTTTCCGGGCGATCAACCAAGCTGCAATCACTGTCTTGCCAAACCCGGTAGGAGCCACCAATACACCGTTTTCATTCTCAAGCATTTTCGATGCAACACTGTACTGTGCTTCTCGCAGATTGCCTACAAGCGACACATCAATTGCTTTTCCTTCAAAGCGTTTATCTACTAAGTTAAGTCCTATACCATAAGAGCTAAGTAGACTCCTAACATCATCGAGGCAACCTCTTGGTAAACCGATATGTTTCGAGAATTCTTCGGAGCAACTAATGATTCGAGTTTTTCCAAACGTAGAAAGACGCATAGCTTGAGCACGAAAGAACTCCGGGTTTTGAAAAGCCGCGAGACGTACCAACCGGCTTATCAACTGTGATGATAAAACCTCCTTCTCTAAATATAGCATATTACTGGAAACAATTGTTACACTTTCCGGAAATGGTCCTTTTAATTCTGACTCTGGTAATTTTTTGAAGGCATAAGTGTCCAGGGATCATCTGTAACCAGGTCGTCACATTTTACAGTTCGAACTCCAATAATCGAATCTGACATCTCGGCATCTTTAACGGTGCGCCTAACTTCAGCCATACTCATCTTTTCAATCGATTTTAGGAATTTCCATTGGTCTGGATACGGGTTTAAATCAGCATCCAAAAAGACAGAATTCCCATTCTCACTTGGGACCTTCTGGAATGGTAGTGCAATTAGATTTCCAAAACCACCTTTTGGCATAGTATCCTGGCTGGGGAAGAAGCGATCATAAGAGTCCAGGCCAATCTTATGTCTTTTTGAAAGAGCATTTGTTAATACGGAGCTGCCCAGTTTGCGGACCAAAATTGCCGGTATTGCCTCTGAGAAAAAAATCCATATATGGCCACACTGCCCGGAGCGCGACCGTTCCAATACTGCGGGAACACCAATCTCTCGACAAGAATGCAGAAAAGTATTAATGTCATCCTGCCAGCACTCCTTATCGAAATCAGCAGCCAAAAAGAAACAGGTCTCATCGGTTAGCAGGGGATAGATTCCGATTGTTTTTTTGCCGGCGAGATGGTCTTCAATTACTGAATCTGTGAGTTGCAGATAATTACTATTGGGACATTTTGAGCATGGTTTTCTGCAAAGCAATGGATCCCATTCATTGGAACAAGCTGGGGAATATCCCGATTTCCCTGACCTATTTTCCCATCTGACAGCATATACATCTTCTCGACCACGAAATAAATCTCGGAAAACACCAATTTTGTCATTTATTCCCTGCTCTAAATCGTACTCAATTTTCTCCTTTGATGAAAAGATGTGCTGAATAAATTTTCCGTAGTTTGAAGAGAAGATGCTGGTTTTATGGAAAAGGAACCGAGAATTGTCTGTAATTTCTTATTCTCATTACGAAGATACTCATTTTCATTTTGGAAATCACGCAACTTACGAAGCAATTCCTTTTTCTCATCACTTTGCAAGATTTCTCCTAGATTTCATTTCCAATCACAAGTGTCCGGTAAAAAATAAATAAATGGTCTGGTAATCCTTTTAATTATGTGATAAAAATCGCATAATTTAGCAGATTAACATAGGAGAACCAGACCATGAAACAAGTTAATACAATTATGT
>JAYEIF010000213.1:0-8556 GCA_034659895.1 Candidatus Zixiibacteriota bacterium | reverse complement strand
GCAAGCCTTTTAAGCTATTTATAACAAAACCCTTTCACTTGAAACAATACAAAACATGCTTATCTATTTATGAACAAAGAACTTACCCGCCTGTCGAGCGGACAGGTACTTTATTCAGCAAACCCTACCTATGACAGGGAGGGTAAGGTTCCACAATTGTATCTACGGAGCCATACCTCCGATTTCCTTCGGTTGCATTATTTGTAAGGCAATTTGTATGCAAAAACAGTCTGAATAAATTATTTGATTCGTATCAGGTTTACATCCAAATTGTGTTTGCTTGAAGATATTTGCCCAATGTAAATTGAGCAGTAAGATTGAGGTATTAAATATATGCGAATAATTATCGTTGGCGGAGGTGTTGTTGGTTCCTCTCTGGCGGAACAGTTAATCCCCAACGGCCATCAACTCTCGTTGATAGAGACTGATCCGCGACTCAGCCAGATTCTGTCAGAAAAGCTCGATGTTCAGATAATCACCGGCTCCGGCTCGTCGCCCAAATTCCTCCATGAAGCTGGAATAATGGAAGCGGACATGATTATAGCCGTTACACCAAACGATGAGATTAATATAGTTGCCTGTGCACTTGCTGCTCAATACGGAGTAGGCAGAAGAATTGCCCGCCTTCGGGACAGAGTATATTCTGAGAAAAGCAAAATTGTTGATCTCGAAAAATTGGGGATTACATCGGTTATTCATCCGGAAAAAGCGCTCGTAAACCATGTCCTTCAATTTCTGGCTACTCCTCATGCAGTGGAAGTTGCCGATTTTGAAAACGGACGTATTCTTTTTCGCGGCTACCGTATAACTAAAGATATGGCGATAGCAAATAAGACTCCACTTGAGATTCGTCAGGAAATACAATCCAACACTATTCTTTTTGCGGCGATTGTGCGCGATGGTAAAGGAATGATCCCAGGTGGTGATACACTTATTCTGCCGGGTGATATTGTCTATGTTCTTTTCCCGCGTGAATCAGTGGAACTATTTCTCCATTTGGTAAATGTGGAATACAAAAAGAGACGTAAAATCATTATCACAGGTGACTGCTTCTCTACTCTTGAGCTGGCTCAAGCTCTTGACAACACCGATAATACTATCACTCTGGTAGATCCTGATTTGGAACACGCTCAGAAGGCTGCTCAGATGTTTACCAATGTTCAAGTTCTTCACGGTGACTGCACTGATGTTGATCTGTTGCGCGAGCAGAATGTCGATAGCGCTTCTTTCTTCATTGGTATTTCCAATGCTGATGATTACAATATGTTTTCGACTCTACTTGCAAAAGCAGAGGGAGCCCGCGAAGTGATTGCTATCAGCACAGAAACCCATCATGATAAATTATTTAACTCGATAGGAATAGATCACGTATCCAACCCGCGCGTTATTACCGCAAGGGAGATTCTCGAAATAGTCACATTAGGACAAATTGGCGCTGTTGTGCAATTATCTGATGTTGATATCGAGGCTGTGCGTTTCACTGTCGAATCGGGTAGTGAAATAGCCAATCGGCAGGTGAAGAAAATAGCTCGCAAACTAAAACGTAAATCTATTATCGGCATGGTAGTTCGAGGAAACAAGATGATTCTACCCGATGGTGAAACTGTCATTGAAGAAGAGGACCATGTAATTATGATTACTCGTCACAAGAATCTTCCCCCATTGGCTAAGTTGTTCAAGGGACACCTTTAGCGGAAAATACGATGCGCAAAAATGCTGTCAGCTATGCTATAGGCAAGTTATTGCAGGTAATGGGAGTAACCATGATGGCTCCTCTTGGCATTGCTCTATGGGATAGTCGTAAACTCGGCTTCCCTGATTTGCTCTATGCGGTGGATGTAGAGGGATGTCTTGCTGCTCTTATCATCTCGATATTGTGTGGGACGGCACTTGTGTTATTTTCTCGAAGTGGTCGCGACAAACAAGGACTGCGAGAAGGTTACGCTATTGTAACACTTGGCTGGCTCGGGCTTACTCTGATAGGCGCTATTCCGTTGTTTATCTACTTTACCCAGATGCGTGGCGGAGGTGGCTTTGACAAAATACTCATTGATTTCACCGATGCCTATTTTGAGATTATGTCTGGGTTCACTACTACCGGCGCAACTATTCTTACCAATATCGAGATTGTCCCCCGTTCTTTGCTGTTTCTGCGCGCTCTCACTCACTGGTTAGGAGGGATGGGCATTATCACATTGGCAATTGTGATTTTCCCAGCAATGGGCGTGTCAGGTTACAGTATGTTTCGAGGTGAAGTACCGGGACCATCCAAAGATAGACTCCGACCGCGGCTTGCTCAAACAGCACAGATTCTTTGGGGAGTTTATGGACTACTTACTGCCGCAGAGGCCGTATTGCTAATGATTGCTGGTATGAATTGGTTCGACGCTGTTTGCCATTCTTTCGCCACTATGGCAACCGGTGGTTTTTCAACAATGAATGCTTCTGTGGCAGGGTACGAATCTGATATGATAGAGTGGATTATTACGCTGTTTATGTTCTTTGCCGGAATTAACTTCGTATTGCATTTCAAAGCTATCAGAGGAGATCTCAAATCACTCGTCAAAAATCGTGAATTCTTATTTTATAGCGGAGTTATCCTTGCCACTATTGTAGTAATCACTGCTGTTTTATATATCAATGGACCTGCTTCCGAGGAAGTTGCTTCACAGCATTTTCGCGCAAGCCAGCCCACAGTTGAAGAGTTCCACACACACTATGTGCAGCAAAACAGACAAATTGAAGGACTCTACGATTGTTTCCGCATCGCATCATTCCAAGCGTTGGCGATTATTACAACCACTGGTTTCGTTACAGCCGATTTTGATCTATGGCCTGATTTCCTGAGATTTCTGTTGGTCTTTCTAATGTTCTTTGGAGGGTGTGCCGGTTCCACAGGTGGTGGGATAAAAATTATCCGTATAATGATTGTTTTCAAAACAGCTATTCTCGAACTTCGGAAATTGGTTCAACCGCGTCTGGTGGCAACAGTTAAACTCGGCGGTGCGCCTATTGAAGACGAGAAAATTATCAATATTGTTTCTTTCTTTATCTTATTTGTGGGTCTATTTGTGATAACCGGTGCTCTTATGACTCTGTTCGTTCCCGATTTGACTACCGCAATGGCGTGCTCCATTGCTACCATTGGCAACATTGGGCCGGGTTTGGCTGGTATTGGAGCTGTGGAGAACTATGCATGGATTCCCATTCCCGGAAAATGGATACTGGTGCTTTCAATGTTGCTTGGACGGCTGGAGATATTCACGGTCTTGATTGTCCTTCGAATGGCAACATGGCGGAAGTGATTATCGATAATCAAAAACATAATTTTTTTGAATGTCTGAAACTTTTATCTTGATTATTATTTTCAATAATTCCATTTTTGTTTAAGGATGCTAATATAAATCAGCATATGTTATTTCTTTTTTTAAGGTGTCCTTGTGGAAATGAAAAATATAAGTAAAGTGAACTGATAAATCTTAGTTCTAAAGGAGTAACAGATGCCAGTAACAAAGAAGAAGCCTGCAGCCAAAAAGACAACTCGAAAGGCTACGCCTAAGAAGAAGGTTGCCGCAAAAAAACCTGCCACGAGGAAGAAGGCAACGGCTAAGAAAGCAACAACGGCTAAAAAGACTACAGCCAAGAAAGCAACAACCCGCAAGAAGGCTACAGTCAAGAAAGCAACAACCCGCAAAAAAACTACAACTAAGAAGGCAGCCCCTCGCAAAAAGGCTACAGTCAAGAAGGCAACAACCAGCAAGAAGACTACAGCTAAGAAAGCAACAACCCGCAAAAAAACTACAACTAAGAAGGCAGCCCCTCGCAAGAAAGCTACGACTCGTAAGACAACAACTCGTAAAGCCACAACAAAGAAGAAAACCACAAAGCGGAAACCAAATGCGGCCTTTATGCGCCCGATGACGCTCTCTGACGAATTGGGAGCTGTTGTTGGCAAGAAGCCGATTCCTCGAACTCAGGTTACCAAGAAGCTCTGGGCTTACATCAAGAAAAATGAACTTCAGGATGACGTCAACCGTCGCATGATAAATGCTGATGACAAACTGAAAAAGGTTTTCGGTGGAAAGAAGAAAGTCTCAATGTTTGAAATGACCAAACTTGTTTCCAAACATATGGAGTAGTTTTTTCTATATCGATGTTTTTATATGGGCCGACATGTGTCGGCCCTTTTTTTATTCAATTTTGTCATAAACTGGAATGTCAACTGCATTGCAAAAAAGCCCTGCTAATAAACTCCAGTTTTGCGAATTTGTAGAACTATAATTCAAGGTTGCGGCTGATGGATTCTATCTCACCGCGGAGTGAATGCAGGTTATCTTCATAGTCCTCCACCGTGCCACTGGGATACATTACACCGCTGTAAACACTATAGTATTGATTAATCAATCTCTTGATGGCAGCCGTTTTTCGTTTAGGGTATAGACCAGATTCAAGGATGAGATCCCATGCATATTCTATATTGTCTTCCCAGGCTTTTAGAATAGGACGTTCACTGTAAATCCAAGATTCAATGAGATCGCGCATTTCGTGGTCTGGAATTACTTCACCTCGCCCAGTGTTTCCCTCATGCCATTTTTCAGCCATTTTCCAGCCATATTTTATCAAAACATTGGCAGTGGAATCTATATGCATTTTCAGGAGATACGCAAAATCTTTCGGAGTGGAATGTTCCAGTTTTCTTGCCCAATGGGAGCGAATCTCATTTGCTTTTGTCTCCGATGAATCAACCGCTCCCTCAGTGGTCTGACCGGTTTGAATTTTGATGCCACAACCGGCCGTCCCAAACGCAAACAAGCCAACCGCCATTACACTAATTGAAAACTTGGCAAAATATCTCTTAGAGCAAAATTTTGTCAAGAATGTACCTTTTTGTGAGCAAGTGGCTCAAGATCGCATGTAAAATGCCGCATGAGAGACGGTTGACGGACAACTTTATAGCCTACAAGTGAATCACGTCTGTCTGCAATACGAGCGGCAACATCAGCGACATAATCATACTGTGAATTACTGTAAACTCGTCGCGGCATAGCCATCCGCGCTAACTCACGAGGGGCTGTCATTTCTTCACCTGTTTCAGGGTTCTTTTCACTGAACATAAGTGATCCAATTTCAACCACTCGTACTCCGCCTTCCCGATAAAATTCAATTGTCAGAGACTGTGCAGGGAATTCATTTGCCGGTATGTGTGGAAGGAACTTACCTGCATCGACGAAAACAGCGTGGCCGCCTGTAGGTTCTACAATTGGCATCCCGGCTTGTTTAATCTGTTCGCCTAAATAAGCAACCTGATTGATACGGAAATCCAGATAATCAAAGTCCTGAGCTTCACGCAACCCGACAGAGAGAACTTCAAGGTCACGACCGGCAAGCCCGCCATAAGTCGGAAAACCTTCGATGATAATCATAAGTTCTGTTAATCGTTGATATAATTCTTCATCATTAAGAGCTATTAACCCTCCAATATTCGCCATACCATCTTTCTTGGCTGACATCATTACGCCGTCACAGCTCTCAAACATCTCAGTAGCAATATCTGAAATCGACTTATTGCCATACCCCGGTTCGTCTCGTTTTATGAAATAGCAATTTTCTGCATAACGAGCACAATCATAGAAAAATAAGATGTTGTGTCGCTTGCATATTTCTGATGTGGCATGGATATTTTCCATTGAAACCGGTAAACCACCAACAGAATTATTTGTTACAGTCATCACAACCATTGCCACGGATTCCGCACCGTGTTCTTCGATAAAAGCCTCGAGACGCTTGGTGTCCATATTCCCCTTAAACGGCACCGCTTCTTCCGAAGTAACCTCAGGACACGGAAGGTCAATAGGTATTCCTCCCTTATGCAGGGTATTGCCGCGGGTCGTATCAAAGTGTGTATTGTTCAGTACATATTTTCCCTTTTCTACAACAGTGCTGAACATCAGATTCTCCGCTGACCGCCCTTGGTGACAGGGGATTACAAATTTCTTGCGAAAGATATCCTTTACAGTGCGTTCGAAATTTCTAAATGATGTCGCTCCGGCATATGATTCATCGCCAAGCATCAGAGCAGCCCACTGCCGCGCAGACATGGCTGTTGTGCCGGAATCAGTAAGGAGATCTATGAAAACATCCTGAGCATCGATTTTGAAAATGTTGTATCTTGCCTCAACTATTCGTTGTTCTCGCTCGTGCGTGGAAAGGCGTTTAATTGGTTCCACCGACTTGACACGGTGTGGTTCGACTGGTTGATTTCTTCTGGACATATTACACTCCTGTTAACATTATTATTACAATTAACTGTTTACAGGAAGACTCTTATGTAAACTGTTTCACCCTGCGGCGGTGATACTTGAGTCCCAGATGATTGTATCTGATAAAATACATTCAAACTTCTTTCAATTCAAATTCTTTGGCTATAAAGTATGTCAGGATATCAGTGGCATTGTAAAATATGAGTCGTTCGTATTTTACCAGAAGCGGATAGTCTTTCATGTTTTTGATTATGCCTAATTGCTTCAAAACTGACATACTTACCACTCCAATCTCAAACCCAAGATACAAATGAATTGGAAAAATACAAAACATTTCTATAGGGATTATTTGCCAATTTAATTTTGTAGTTAGGGTCTGCTGAATAATTAGTTATTATGTACCACAATCTCCCCGCCTTTGGCGGGCGCGTAGCGGGCGGCCTTGTGTCGCCCGTTTCTATACACACACCTGTCTGCGACAGGCAGGGCGGAGACAAGCCCCGCTGCTACGCGAGCTGACGTGCCTGTCGGCGCACAGGAAGTGCGCTGTGGCGTGTAGAATGTTTATCAAGTGCAAGCTTTTTAAGCTATTTATAACAAAACCCTTTCACTTGAAACAATACAAAACATGTTTATCTATTTATGAACAAAGAACTTATACTTTATTCAACAAGCCCTAGTTATCATTAAACTTTCTAATTTAATCTTTCTGTGCAGACTGAAACTTTATATTGCACGAAAGTTCGCAATCATACCGCAGAATTTGCGCCGAATAAAGAAATCTTTTTCACTATATTATTACATTATTTTATGTATAATGTGGAACCAATACCATATTACGTGTGTATTAATCAACAGGAAAGGCTATTATATGCAGCAATTTGCAAGCTAAAACAGTATGGCAGTGTTTTTGCTAATTACTAATATAAAAAAGTCTTGACAAAAATTGATAAAGTTGTATTATTAGGTACCTTCACCGTCAAAGTAACTACTAACGATTGCATAAAAATTATTACGAGTGCGCATTATTATTGCGGCTCTGAATATATTTCGCTTTATGGACGCAAAAATGCGGCCAGTCAACCTCTAAGGAATACAGAGGTCAATACTGGTCGGAAGAAGTTACTCACAATCTGAGGAGGTGAACCTTAATGAAACGTTTTAACATTTTGGTGATCGTAGTTGCTGTCCTCATGGCGCCTTCGCTGATCTTTGCAGCATCGGCCCATAAGTTTATGGCCGGAAAGGCAATCTCAGAAGATGCCAACACAATCGTGGTGCCATTGAACATTACAAACGAGGACAACCTGACAGGGATTGATATTCCGATTAAGTTCTCTGATGGCGTTACGTTGAAGGATGTTACATTTGAAAACACGCGCACGGAGTATTTTGATCTCAAAATCTCTAATATCAAAAATGACAAAAACACGGTCGTCATCGGCCTGATTCCACAGATGACACCGACCCACAAACCTGATCTAGCCGCCGGCACTGGTCCTATAGCTAATCTGGTTTTTGAAGTCAACGATGTAACTGTGGAAGAAGTAACACTTGAAGCAGTCGAGCTGAAAAAACCGAATCATACCCTGTGCTTCATTTATCATGATTTCATAGATGGTGTTACACACATTCGTACGGAAAACCCAGAGTTCGAAACTGTATCTGTATCTCTTTTGGATGCAACTCCGGACTCACCTAATAAGCCAGGATCGTTCAGTTTGAGTCAAAACTATCCTAATCCTTACAATCCGAGCACTGTAATCAGTTACGACGTGCCTACGGCATCGCATGTAACTCTGTCAGTATTCAATGTTCTGGGACAGGAAGTGGCAACTCTGGTTGACATGGATAAGGAAGCTGGTTCCCATGAGGTGGTATTTGATGGATCGAATCTATCCAGTGGAATCTACTTTTACCGTATCCAGGCAGACAACTTTTCTAAAACCAAAAAAATGGTTTTGGTGAAGTAAGGTTACAAAAAGGTTGAATATTTTGTTAAAACGAGATTAAGACCTAAGCTATAAAAACTACTTTCGTCAACAAAAGCCCTGGCTGCCAGCCACAGTGAGGGCTTCTTTTTTTACCAAATTCAAAATGTAAAATATATCAGTCCATAAAATTACACTATCAAAATCAGGATAGTTAGAGCTTGTTGAATAATTAGTTATTATGTACCACAATCTCAAATTCGCGTAGCGGGCGGCCTTGTGTCGCCCGTTTCTATACACACAGCGGAGACAAGCCCCGCTGCTACGCGAGCTGAAAGTGCGCTGTGGCGTGTAGAATGTTTATC
>JAYEIF010000212.1:0-8787 GCA_034659895.1 Candidatus Zixiibacteriota bacterium | reverse complement strand
AGCAATTTGATAAAATATTTATTAGCTTTGTGATTCACGGCTTTCCGCATAAAGTTCGTCAAACGGTTATAGAAAATGTTTATGCTCACTTAAAACCAGGCGGATTATTTTTTATGCTCGATTTTGCTGAATTTAACATGAGTAAGATGCCCCCATTATACCGCTTTATTTTTAAAACCGTTGAATGCAAATATGCTTTTGATTTTATTGAAAGAGATTGGAAGCAGATATTGGGAAACAGTAATTTTGGTGACTTTGAAAAGCATTTTTTCTTCAAAAAATATGTAAGATTATTGAAAGCCAAAAAATGAATGTGAACGAACAAAAGCACATAAGAATTGCAGTCCCGACCAATGATGAAATAAATATCTTTCCAAAGATGCTGGGAATGGCAAAATATCTGTTTATTTATGAAATTGAAAATGGAGAGAGCTTAAAGCTTATTGAGAAAAGAAAGAATCCTTTTGCAGATACGTTGCAACATTTAAAAACTCTGGATGTTTATGAGTTAATTAATGATTGTTCGATCATTATATCTGCTCACATCGGGAAAAAGGGAATAAAAAGGTTGCAAGAAAGAGGGATGAAACTCTTTTTTGAAAAAGGGGATATACAGGAAGCTCTTATTGTAGTATTAAACGATTCAATGAATCAATAATTCAATGAATTGATAATTTAACGAATTGATAATTCAACGAATTGATAATTCAATGAATTGATAATTCAATGAATTGATGACAGAAAGTTTGTTTTTATGTACTTTAAGTAGTACTGGTATGAATCTGATAATTCTCACTCAAGCCGACAGAATCGGCGAAGGACATTACCGTTTGGCGGACAAGCGAGCCAAGCATGTACGGTCTGTTCTCCATTGCGAGATTGGTGATACAATTGAAGTAGGTTTGCTAAACGGTCCGCAGGGAACCGCACTGATTGAAAAAGTGAATGACGATGAAGTTATGCTTAAGAGTATGACACTCAAACAAAAACCAACTGTGCAGCCTATTGTTGATATCATCTGCGCTTTGCCACGACCGCAAACACTCAAGAAAGTATTGATGATTTCAGCAACTATGAGCGTGCGCAGACTTCATCTTATCAGGGCTAATCGAGTAGAGAAGAGTTATTTCCATTCACCTCTACTTAAGAAAGAGAATTATATGCCGTTTTTACTCGATGGTCTCAGTCAGGGTAAACATACTCGCATTCCAGATGTTCATATCCACGATCGATTCAAACCATTTTTTCTGGATACACTCCCCGATTTGAATCGGAAAGAAAGTGTTTCATCCTGTCGCCTTCTGCCTGATATGGAGGACACCACAGCCAACCTCAACGACGTTTATGATAGCGCTGTTGATAGGATTCTGATAGCTATTGGTCCTGAGGGTGGATGGGTGCCATTTGAAATTGAATTGATGGAGAGTCAGAGATTTCGCCGTTTTTCGCTCGGTCGCTGGGTGTTGCGAGTAGAAACAGCTGTGGCGGGCGTTCTTAGCCAAATCGAATTGATACGGACGATGAAAAATTGAGCTGGAATACAGATCATCATAATCCATAAGTCCATTAATTTATATCATTTTGGGAATGCAGATAAGTCTCAGCGAGATAAGTCTCAGCGAGACAAGTCTCAGCTGGTTGTTAGGTTTTCCATAATTGTTTTTTTACCGCTTTTAGTAATCCACCCGCTTCGATAATTTTGCAGACTTGCTCAGGATACAGGGCAAAATGGATTTCCTTGCCTCTATAGGTAATCTTACCTTCTGCAAGATTGACACTAATAATGCCATTGTTGGAAACTTCGTTCAGCAGGTCGCACTCTACCAGAGCCAGACCGTTGTTGATTCCGGCTCGGAAAAATCTACGGTTGTAACTGATTGCAATGATACACTTTACTCCTGCTGCCAGTAATGCCCGCACGGGTAAATCATTTACTGTGCCATTGCCAAAACCATGTCCGACAATCAGGATGGATACATTGGCAAGTTTCTTCGGAATCCCATTATCAAGAGCTTCAAACACATGTTTTGCCAATTTGGCAGAGTTGTTCTCGTTTGTGTATTCCGAAGAACAAATCATGTCAGCAGTGATGTTGTCATTTACAGTAATGAAGCTTCCTTTGATGTCGTTCATAATACCTCAGTGATAGTAGCGATGTTGTGCAATCATGATAAACTTCGGCAACAGCTGAAAGTGATTGTTTTGGCTAATTTATCAATACCTATTATAGGTTTATCGAAACGTGGTAACGAGTTACATAACATACAAATAGATTATATTGCATAAGACGCTGATTCAACAAAAACAACAATAATTTATACTCCCTTGTCTGTTAGGAGTTTATGTGCGTAAATTATCAAAACGAAGAATATTACAGACAATCTTCCTTGTAGTCAGATTTCTTTTGTCTTAAATGAAATATCTGTCTATCTTAAGGCGATGCTTGAAGAAATTGCCAAAATAGTTAGCAACTCCAAAAAATGCGTAGTGCTTACAGGAGCTGGTATCTCTGCGGAGTCAGGAGTGCCTACTTTTCGTGGCAAGGATGGTCTATGGAGGAAATTCAAGCCTGAAGAATTGGCCACTATGGAGGCTTTTCAGGCTAACTCTAAAGTTGTCTGGGAATGGTACAACTGGCGTCGACAGATACTCAAAGATGTTAAACCAAATCCTGGTCATCACGCTTTATATGAGCTGGAGTCTTTGTTTGACAAATTTACGTTGGTAACTCAGAATGTAGATGGTTTGCATCGAATAGCTGGCTCACACAATATTCTTGAATTACACGGCAACATTAACCTTAACAAATGTGTGAAATGCTCCCTGAAGTTTCCGGATGATATTGATATTAATCCTGATGACATCCCTCGTTGTCCGAAATGCGGTGGGCAAATACGCCCCGATGTGGTCTGGTTTGGGGAGATGCTTGATGCAACGATTATTAGACAAGCTTTCGAGGATTCAGCAAAGGCTGATGTGTTCTTTTCAGTCGGGACATCTGCGCTGGTACACCCTGCGGCGTCATTGCCAATTGAGGCAAAAAATTCCGGAGCAACGCTGGTGGAAATCAATGTTGAAAATACACCTCTCACCTCTCTTGCTGATTTTCACATCGCCGAGCTATCTGGTGAATTTCTACCAAAGTTACTTGAAAGGATAAAGTTAACACAAGCCTGAGTTGAATTGGAAATAATCCGATACTGTTATTGTATAACAGGAACAGGAAAATTGATGAAACTATTATCAAGATACACATTTATTTTTGCTGTTTTAATTACAGCATTGTCAGCAGGATGTGTTTATTACAACACATTTCATAATGCTAAAAAAGCATTTAACCATGCTGAAGATTCACGTAAGGATAGTAAATACGGCCATCAAAATATTGATCAGTCAAATTATAAAAAGGCAATTGAAAAATCTCTTAAGGTTATAGAAAATCACCCTGATTCTAAGTATTACGATGATGCCCTTCATGTGCTTGTAGTATCATATTTCTGGACTGAACAATATGGCAGGGCGGAGTGGAGCGCCAGAGAGATGATAGCCAACTACGAAGACTCTAAGTACGTCAAAAATGCTCGCTTGTATCTGGCTAAGGCAAAGCTGGAACAGGGAGATGAAATAGGTGCGATGGTAGATTTTGAAGCTCTTTTGAATGAAGATATCGATCGCAATTACAAAGTAGATGCGGCTATGGCATTGGGAAAGTTTAACTTCGAGAATCGTCGCTATTCAGACGCTGAACGGTTCTTCCTGCTTATCAGGGATTCCATTGGCACGAGCGATGAGCAAAAAATAGCTCAGAGGTACATTGCCGATGGTAGATTCGAGCAATTTCAGTTTAAAGATGCACGTGGAGCATACCTTCAGATTCTGGGTATGGAACCCAATCTTGAAGAACGATATCATTCGCTGTTCAGGGCGGCTAACTGCTCATACAATATATTGCAGATAGATGAGGGTATGGATTATCTGAAAAAGTTAATGGAAAACGAAAAGTACTACGATTCTCTGAATGTTTTAAGAATGTCAATAGCGGAAGGGTTCGATTGGGAGGGTGATATTGAGCAAGCGGAGCTGATGTATCATAAAGTTGCTTCAGAAGCTAAAAGGAAAACGCTAATCCAGAAGGCTCAGTACAACCTTGGTTTGATTTACCAGTATGAATACGATAAACTGACTGAAGCGAAAGAATATTATGATAAAGCGATTGATCTTGGGCATGGATCAGATGCTGGCAAAGGCGCTCTGTTGCGATCATCTAATATCGGTAAGCTTGATAAATATGCGCGAACTATTGAGATAGATTCTACAACCAGTAAGGAAGCAATTGATGAAGCTGCTTTCACACAATTTCAACTCTCTGAGTTGTTGTGGATCGATCTAAATAAGCCGGATACAGCTATTCTCGAAATGCAATATCTTATTGATTCGTTTCCAACTTCGTATATAGCCCCCAATGCGATGATTTCATTGTCGCAAATGATACGTAAACATCAAGGTGACTCTGCCGTTGCAGATTCCATCTTGCGCTCCGTGTTGGAGAATTATCCAAAATCCGACTATGTTCCTGAAGCGCTGGAAGCTCTTTCCTTGACTGGCACTGCCGCTGATACCGGATATGCCGCTTTCTATCTAAAGAAGGCAGAGCATTTCCTTGTTGATGAGGAAAACATCGACTCTGCAAGAGCTAACTACCAAACCATAGTTGACCGTTTTGAGGACTCCCAGTATTATCTGCTGGCTCGTTTTTCTTTAATATGGCTGACAGAAACGTATGAAAGCCCCGGGGATTCATCGGTCTACCTTGCGTATAAACAATATGCTGATTCTTTTCCAGGAACTGATTTGGCAGGTGAAGCTATGGCAAAAACAAAATATCAACCAAGTAGACAAATTCAGCAGCCGGTAGAGGGTCAGGAGGACAGTGCGGAAGTCGATAACGCCGAAATTGCAGGTGATGAATCTGAGGTGGGTGATTCTTTGGGTAGCTATGTTGATCCTGAAGCTGCCATGTATGTTACTTCTGATGGCGGGATGGCTATGGACCTTCCGAACAAGGTCGAAGTTATCGAGACTCGGGAACCGTTTGAGTATCCCGCTGAGGCGTATGGTTCAAAGTGGGAGGGGGAAATCGCATTCCAAATCAAGCTTGATTTCTCCGGTGAGGTTGTTGATCTTGTACAAAAAACATGGTCGTCGATTGATGAAATAAACATTAGAGCAGAAGAAGCCGTGCGGTCAATGGTCTTTAATGCGCAGTTACTTCCTCCTGAGGAGCTTAAATCGTGGTGGATGTATAAAATGACAATTGTCTTGCCGAGTAACCTAAGATGACAAAACCTGTTTGTTATGATACTTTTGTTGTAAAGAATAAAAAACTGGGTGTTGACTACTTTTCCTTAACGTTTGGACCTTATCCAAAAATTGGGGCATGCCGTCCGGGACATTTTATCCAGCTAAAGTTACCTAATTCTTCTGTCTTTTTGAGACGTCCTATGTCTGTGGCGGGCGCTGTTCCCAAATACAAAGGAATGGAGATTATATTCAAAGTGGTAGGGCAAGGCTCTTTTTCCATGAGCAGACTTCGTGTCGGTGATCCAGTAAACATATTGGGACCATTGGGAGTCCCGTTCAAGTTCCCTCGACGGAATGAAACTGCAATTCTGGTCGCTGGAGGAGCAGGATTACCGCCTATGTTGTTTTTAGCGGAGTCCCTTGTTTCTCAGGGTTTTGACCCAAAGAGAATTCTATTTTATTATGGTGGCAGAACATCGACGGATATTATAATGCGCACCCGAATAAAACGCCTCGGGATTCACTTTTATCCGGTTACTGAGGATGGCTCGTTTGGTCTGAAAGGGTTAGTTACAGAACCGCTTGAAGAAAAACTGGACAGTGCAGGCATTGAAAATCCCAATCTTTTTTCATGTGGTCCGCAGGGAATGCTTAAGGCGGTCAATGAACTTGGTCTCAAATATGGAGTGAGTGGACAAATATCACTTGAGGCGCATATGCCGTGTGGAATTGGGATGTGCCTTGGATGTGTCGTTCCGTTGACCCGTGGAGGGCATGCGAGGGTATGCACGGATGGGCCTGTGTTCGAAATTGGTGAGGTGGAGTTATGACACCAAATCTGACAGTAAACATCGCAGGAGTAGAATTTACCAATCCAATCATGACTGCCTCCGGATGCTGTGGCTATGGTGAGGAGCTTGCGCAAATGTTCCCATTGAAAAAGCTGGGTGCGCTCGTAACAAAATCAATTACCAGAAATCCGCGCCTTGGTCACCCACCGCCGCGTACCGCAGAGACAGCTTTTGGGATGTTAAATGCAATCGGTCTGGCTAATGTTGGAGTTGACAGATTTATCACCGATAAAATGCCATTTCTAAAGTCGTCTGATACAAAGATAATTGTCAATGTTGCAGGATCATCATTGAAGGAATATGTGGAAGTCTGCGCTCGTCTTAATGACTGTGAAGGCATAGATATGGTAGAACTCAATATCAGTTGCCCAAACGTAGATGAGGGCGGTATGGAGTTTGGTGCAGATCCACTGTTAACTGAAAAGGTTGTAGGAGCAGTCAGGAAAGTTTTCTCCCGACCTATCATCGCCAAGCTCTCACCCAATGTTACCAGTATCGAGGA
The DNA here is from genome assembly GCA_034659895.1 of Candidatus Zixiibacteriota bacterium. Classification (GTDB taxonomy): domain Bacteria; phylum Zixibacteria; class MSB-5A5; order GN15; family FEB-12; genus B120-G9. The sequence goes on along the minus strand of JAYEIF010000212.1, from coordinate 2,133 downwards.
AATTACCCACGCAGCTGAACAGGGTGGAGTTGATGTTATTTCACTTATCAACTCACTGGTAGGGACCTCAATTGATATTGAAACATGGCGTCCTCGTTTGACAAACAACCGTGGTGGTCTGACAGGTCCAGCCATAAAACCGATAGCGTTGGCTAAAGTTGATGCTGTCCACAATTGTACCCGTTTGCCGATTATCGGTATAGGCGGCATATCAAGCGTCGAGGATGTAATTGAATTCATCCTATGTGGCGCAACGGCGGTTGAAATCGGAACTGCCTTGTTTGTGGAACCGACTATTCCAGTTAAAATTGCGGATGGTCTGAAGAAGTATCTAAAACGAAAAAATTTGTCCTCCATCACCAATTTGCGAGGTAAAGTAAGGAAATACTGATGAATGCACCGGATAAACTGCTGAAAGCTCAGTCAAAAAATAACTCTTTGATTTGCCTTGGATTAGATCTTGACCCAAAGCGTATGCCAAAGGAGTACACTAATGATACTAAAGGGATGTTTAGCTTTGCAATCAAGATAATCGAAGCTACATCGGATGTCGTTTGCGCATACAAGCCAAATCTGGCTTTTTATGAATCATTTGGTCGCGATGGAATGTCGCTACTGAGGATGATAACTGAACGCATTCCAAGTGATGTGCCGGTGATAGTCGATGGCAAACGAGGTGATATTGGTAATACAGCGGCACACTATGCACAAGCTATTTTCGAGGGACTCAAAGCGGACTGGGTAACTCTTAATCCCTATATGGGTTATGACTCAATGCGTCCTTTTCTTGAATACAAAAACAAAGGGACTTTTATTTTATGTCTGACATCAAATTCAGGATCTAAGGATTTTCAATTGCTTGAGGTTGATGGTAAACCGCTCTATCGCATTGTAGCTGAGAAAGTGTCCTATTGGAACAAATCAGACAATTGTGGCTTGGTAATTGGGGCAACAGCCCCGGAACAACTTACTGAAATCCGAGAGGTCGCCGGTGATATGCCACTTCTCATTCCGGGAGTTGGTGCTCAGGGAGGATCACTTGAAAAAGCCGCTATAAATGGCACTGCGAATTTCACCAAACCAGCCATTATCAATGTGTCTCGTTCGGTGTTGTATGCCTCCAGTAAGGATGATTTCGCCACAAAAGCCAGAGAGGAGTTAATCAAGCTCAACACTGTCGTAAATCGGATAAAAACCGGAAATGGCGAGGAAGAGAGTCCTGACACTGAAAATCAGCCAACTGATAAAGCAGAGACTAAACCAGAACAACCCCAATCAACGACGGAGAATCCATCCCCACCAAAAATGAATTCGTGATAACTGTATAGAGCCATTGGTTGTTATTCAAGTTCAAATAACAACAGTGAATAAATCAGTCCGGAATGGAAACTGCCATCGTAAAAATAGTGGTTACGTAAGGCGGCATCTTCTTTGAAATTCAAACTCTTCAGAAGTTTAATCGCCGCTTTGTTAAACTCGGCTGTCTGAGCATATACCTTGTTAAGCCCGCGCTGCTTGAAAAGATAACGGTACATTAAATGTAGTGCGGTTTTGCCGTAACCTTTTTTCCGCTCGTCCGGATCGATTATCAATCCCAACTCGGCTGAGCGGTTAAGTTGGTTGTAATTGAAAAACGACGCTTCACCCAGCAGAACATCACCTTCTTTGAGAACGATTGCAAAGTCCTGGCTGTTATGATTGATTTCTCTTTTTGCGTATCTCTCAACAGCCTGAGAGGGAGAAATCAGACTCACAGCATGACAGCTCAGCGACTGCGGTTCAGTCAGCAGACGCCATTGTTGGATATTCGCTATGTCATCAGGCGTAATTGCACGAAGATATATTTTCTTTCCAACCAGTGATGGCGCAGTGGGAAAGGTCTCCTTCTTTTTTTCTTTAACCATAATTTGGGCCTCCACTTTTGCATTCCTGCCAATGGCAAATGAAACATTTCTTTATGGGTCAAATATGACCAGTTTGCGATATCGATGGAACTTAAAAACTAAATAGTGTCTGCTGAATAAAGTACCTGTCCGCTCGACAGGCGGGTAAGTTCTTTGTTCATAAATAGATAAGCATGTTTTGTATTGTTTCAAGTGAAAGGGTTTTGTTATAAATAGCTTAAAAGGCTTG
>JAYEIF010000211.1:0-8813 GCA_034659895.1 Candidatus Zixiibacteriota bacterium | reverse complement strand
TTCGGCTACTTCCTTTTTGGTTTTTGGGGAAAGTTTAAGGTCAAACAGCGGAATATTTTTATGCTTGGCTTGCTTCATAAATCAGCCTTTCGTAAAGATCTGTCATTTTGTCAAGTGATTGGTCCCATGAATAGTTTTGTTTGGCGAAATTATATGCTTCCAATCCCATCTTTTTACAAGTATCGACTTCCAGAGATAGTTGAATAATAGCGGTTGATAACTCATTGATATCTTTGGGTTGCACTAGAATACCTGTCTGCCCATCGCGCAACACCTCAGATACACCCCCAACTCTCGAGGCAATCACTGGTCGACCACAAGCTGCCGCTTCGATAACAGCCACACCAAATGATTCTGAGTCCATCACCGATGGCATTACCATGAAGTGATGCTGTTGTAAGAACGAATAGATTTTATTGTTAGGTACGAAGCCAACAAAATCAATACAATCCTTTAAATCAAGTTCACTTGTTAGTTGCATCAGCTCAGATGTCATATAGCCCTCTCCTGCTATTGAAAGAGAAATGTTAGGCACAACAGCTACAACACGCTTCATAGCTTTAATTAAAATATCAGGACCATACTTAGGTTTGTGGGCTTTGATAAAGCATATCTTCACGGATCTTTTGTTTGGTAAAGCCATAGCAGTATCTGGTATTTTTACACCAAAAGGAATTACAGATATCTGCTGTTTATTTGGTGTTAGTAATGATAGAGTAGTCTTTCTCAGAAATTCACTTGTGGCTGTAATATGTGTTGCTTTTTTGAGAATGTATTTAATCCATCTGCGACGCCACCAATTTGATGGAAAATCAACGACATCAGCTCCCCAGACAGAAACCACAGTTGGTGAAAAACGAGATCTGATTCCCCACAAACCAAAACCTGTAACATAATGCACATGTATGAGATCAGGTTTGAAATCAAGTGCCTCTCGCACTGCTGCTGACTCATGAGTAATATATGACCAGCGTCCTTTCCGAGAGAAGTTAACTGTCTCACAACCCTGTATGGGCTGGCCATCGAGTGAGATTACTTTCACTTCATAGCCTCTATCTCGAATACCTTCCGCCCATCGTTGAACATGAACCGAATTAGCCCAACCAAAGATTACAATCCGTTTCCTTACCATATACATCTATATGCTATTGTTATCCTTCCTGTCAACTATGGATTATTCCTGATAATATATGGTAATATATTTAATAGTGTGTAAAAAAGACAAAAGGCGTATTCTTAACTCATAAATTGACATTCGCTTTACAGATAGAGATATTAAGAATATGTTTATTGACTATGTTGAAATTGATTTAGCCGCTGGAAATGGAGGGCATGGATGTGTCGCTTTTCATACAGAAAAGTTTGTTCCAAATGGCGGTCCTGACGGTGGAGATGGCGGCAACGGTGGAGATATTATTGGCGTGGCTGATCCACATCTGACTACTCTGCTAGATTTTCGATATAGACGTCACTATAAAGCGAAGAATGGAATATCGGGGTCGGGCGATCTAAAAACAGGTAAGTCCGGAGCCCACACAGAACTTCGCCTGCCAGTTGGCACGCTAGTTAAGAACCTTGAAAAAGATGAACTGATTGCAGATTTCGATACCCCCGGAATGCGGTTAGTATTGGCTAAAGGTGGCAAGGGTGGTCTTGGGAATAATCATTTTAAGTCGCCAACCAACCAAGCGCCGCGTAAAGCCACACCAGGGAAACCCGGTCAGGCTCTCCATCTGGGATTGGAGCTTAAGCTGTTAGCTGATATTGGCTTGGTAGGTTTGCCAAACGCCGGTAAATCAACTATTCTATCCACTTTCTCGGCTGCCAGGCCAAAGATAGCTGATTATCCTTTCACGACTTTGGTCCCGAATCTTGGTATTGTTAAACTACGGGAATACAAATCATGCGTGATGGCTGATATTCCTGGCCTCATTGAGGGCGCTTCCCATGGGAAAGGTCTTGGACACCAGTTCCTCAAACATATCCAGCGAACACGGCTTATTGTCTATATTATTGATATTAACGATATTTTTATTGATGAAACACTAAAATTGCTTAAGCAGGAACTCCACAGTTTTGACCCCGCATTATTACAGCGACCATCAATGGTGGTAATCACAAAAATTGATATTGTTAATGATGACGACCTAAAAGAGATTTGCGCAGAATGGCCTGATGAGTATATTCCTCTATCGGCAATTACCAAAAAGGGTGCTGACAGATTTCTTCAAACAATAGAGCGAGCAATTGATGAACAATGAACGAAACAGACGTCTGATTGAAACTATTGGGTTGTTGTCTATACAAGGTCTTGGACGAGGACGGTTCAATAAGTTGATTAAAACTTTTGAATCCACAAAAGCAATCAGAGAAGCCTCAATCCAGACTCTTTCTTCCGTGAACGGCATTTCTCGTACGCTAGCTGGTTTGATTAAAGAAAAATTTGATGAAGATTTGGCAACAGAGATTGCTCGCCGTATTGAACGTCTGAGCTGGTCAGCTCTATTCCCTGATGATGATGAGTATCCAAAGGCATTGGCAGAAATTATTTCCGCACCTCCAATGTTATTTCGAATTGGAACAGCAACACAGCCTGATGACAGAATGATAGCTATTGTTGGGACTCGTCATCCTTCTGAGGCCGGACGGATGTTTACCTACAATTTAGCTAAACGCTTGGCCTTGGACGGGATTATAGTTGTATCGGGGATGGCTGACGGCATCGACACTTCAGCTCATTCTGGGGCTCTTGCTTCCGGTGGTCGCACAATAGCCGTATGGGGTAGTTCGCTTGATCATGTCTATCCACCCACTAACAGGCGTCTTGCTAAAGACATAGAATCCTCAGGTTGTATTTATTCCGAATATTTCCCCGGTACACGTCCGGATCGTTCCTCTTTTCCTGAGCGAAATCGAATTATCTCAGGCTTGTCGGAAGGGGTTGTGGTTGTAGAAGCAGGTCGAAAATCAGGCGCTCTCATTACGGCAGCACATGCAATTGAACAGAATCGTGAGGTATTTGCTGTTCCCGGCTCACCGGGAATCAGAATGAGCGAAGGGACAAACGCACTTATAAAGAAGGGTGCTTCATTGATAACATCTGCGGATGACATCTATCAAGAATTACCATCTCTCAGGGGTAAAGTAGTGGCGCGTCAATTCAAGCAGATACCTGACATGACCGATATTGAACGCAAAATTGTTGATTCGTTTTCTATGGATCCAATGCAGATAGACCAGATATCACGAGCTGTACAATTGCCGATTGAAGAATTAACCCAGTTTCTTCTGGCTCTTGAGCTTAAGGGTGTAATCCGTGAACTGTCTGGAAAACGCTTCATATTAGCTGAAGAGTTTACATGCTAAAGAAAAAAGCCATGATAGTTAACAAGCTTGGTCTGCATGCGCGCCCTTCAGCAGCCCTGGTCAGTATAGCTTCACAGTTTGAGTCCAGTGTCTTTCTGTCCAAGGATGGAAATCCTGTCAATGGTAAATCTATTATGGGAGTAATGACTCTCGCTGCGGAAATGGGTTCGGAATTGAGCATTGAAGTTGATGGTTCTGATGAAGAAGAAGCCATGAAGGCGATTTTGGAAATTATCACTTCCGGCTTCGGAGAAATGGACTGATATTCCGCTTGCATTTTATCTAATTATTGGCTTATACTACATAGTTATGTGAATTTAGACTGTGAGTAGTTATGAGCAACAAAAGAAAAGTTATTCAGGGAGTACCTATTTCAAGCGGAATTGTTTTGGGAACTTCCTATGTTGTTCTTCCGGGCGATTTCCAGGTAGCCGAGGTATCTATACCTGCTTCGCGGACAATTTCAGAGATGGAGACTCTGGAACGCGCTATCGAAATCACAATAGAAGAACTTCACAAGATGCGCCAGTCAGCCTTGCGTAAAGCAGGGGGGCCGGTTGCTAAAATCTTTGACGCACAACTACTTATAGCCGGAGACTACGAGTTTCTAAAAGAAGTAAAGAATCAGATACGATCCAGAAGGCGTAATGCAGCCTTTATTTATAGTCAGGCTATTCAAAACGCCATTGCACCGCTAAAACAATCTTCCGACTATTATATGCGCCAGATGGTTATTGATATCGAAGCTGTTGCCGGAAAAGTTCTTTCTCATCTGAGTGGTGGCAGAACAAAAATAAAGAAACTCCCACCTAAAACAATCGTTGTTAGCAATATCTTCACTCCCAATGACATTGTAACATACCGCGATCTAAAGGCTGTTGGATTCGTAACTGCGGAGGGTGGTGAAGATTCTCACATGGCACTTCTTGCAAGGTCATTTACATTACCAGTAGTTCTTGCCAAAAATAGTTGGAAGTTTATCCCAAACGGGTGCCGCCTGATTGTTGATGGTACAGTCGGTAAAGTAATCATAAACCCGACAGATAAAGAATGGATTGAGTATCAAAATCGTCGGAAACGACTTGGGCCTGCCTTGATAAAACGAATCAGTAAGCTCAAACCTTTTCCACCGGTTACTGCGGACGGCTACGAGGTTGGAATTGCTGCCAATCTTAGTCTTCCAGGCCCGGCTGATGATATTCTGGCAGGAAAGCAAATTCCGGTGGGTCTATATCGAACAGAGTTTCTTTATCTAACCAATAATGAATTTCCTGATGAGGAGATTCAGTATCATTATTATTCTGCTATCGCAGAGAAATTTGCTCCGGAGTCTGTTATCCTGCGCACCTTTGATCTTGGTTATGACAAAACGGCGAATCAGTCTGATAGACCTGCTGAAAATAACCCAGCTCTTGGATGGCGAGGAATTCGCTCTATGTTGGATATGACTGCTGTTTTCAAAACTCAGATAAGCGCTATTCTGCGGGCATCAACAAGACGAAACATCAAGATATTGCTGCCTATGATTTCTGACCGCTCTGAGGTTGATCATGCTCGAAGGCTTATCTCACAGGTGAAGCTTAGCTTACGGCGCAAAGATATTGAATATGACCCGAATATCGAACTCGGCATTATGGTAGAGGTTCCCTCGGCGGCAATGATGGCTGACACCCTTGCAAAAAGGGTGGATTTTATCTCAATTGGCACAAACGATCTCACTCAATATGTTCTAGCCGCTGATCGTATGAACAGTCGGGTAGTTAGTTTGTACAATCCGTTTCACCCTGCTGTTCTTAAAATGATAAAGATGGTAGTGGATGCCTGTCGCATGAGTCGAATTCCTGTTTCAGTGTGTGGTGAATTGGCAGGTGACACCAGAGCAGTTCCCCTCCTTGTTGGTATGGGAGTAGATACACTGTCTATGAACCCAAGCCGTATTGTAGATGTTTGCCGTATCATAAAATCAATTGACTATGACATTGTTCAACACTTGGTCAAGTCGGTAATATCCAGCGGATCGCTTAATACACTAATGAAGCGCCTTCAAGGACTGAAAGTAGCGCAAAAAGGAAGACAACAATAAAGAAAATTATCATAAGGAATGACACTTTGAGTATTATTGATGATGTTGATCAAATCAGGGCATTTGACCCTGCTAATATGTATAATAATATCTTTGACTTTCCCGAACAGATGGCTGATGCTCTCAAGATTGGTAAACTGTGGAAGTTTGACCCATCAGAATTTCTCGGGATTAAAAACATAGTAGTGATTGGTATGGGAGGTTCCGCTATCGGCGCTGAACTTATGCGAAGCTTTCTATCTTCGCGACTGCTTATCCCGTTTGATATTTGCCGTCATTATGTACTGCCGGAATATGTTGATGATGAAACCTTGGTTATTGCATCATCTTACAGTGGAAACACCGAGGAAACTCTGGCAGCGGTTGAGGATGCGATGGAGCGCAAGGCTATGCTGGTAACAATAAGCACCGGCGGTTTGCTTGGAGATTTGGCTAAACTCAACGATATTCCACTCGCAAAACTTCCACCAGGGTTACAACCACGCGCCGCCTTGGGGTATTCTTTTATTCCTTTGCTTGTTTTCTTTGAGAAAATTGGTTTGGTAAAAAAGATTATCAAGGAGGTCGAGCATGCCTCGGCACAACTAAAGAAGCATCGCGAGAAATATATTGAAAACAACGATACACCTGTAAATCCGGCTAAGCTTCTGGCGGAAAAGATGCATCAAAAAGTTGTGATTATCTATACTGGCCCAACTTTAACTAATGCTGTTGGATTACGCTGGAAAGGGCAATTGTGCGAGAACTCTAAGAATATGGCTTTTACTAACCAGTTTGCCGAGTTCAATCACAATGAGCTGGTTGCGTGGTCGGAAACTATAGCTCAACATAAAGACCATTTAGTAGTAGTTATCCTTCGTGATATGGATGATCACCCACAAATCAGGAATCGGATGAATATCGTAAAGGATATTATCAAATCGCGCGAGGTTGAAGTGATTGATGTTCACTCACGTGGAGAAAGGCCACTGGAACGAATGTTGAGCCTTGTTCAACTAGGTGATTTTGTTTCTTACTACCTCGCAATTCTCAATAAAGTTGACCCGACACCAGTGAATATCATTGAAGCTCTGAAGAAAGCGTTAAAAAGTAGTAACTGAATAAATATGCTATACTTGAATATGACGTTTTGTTCTCAGGTATCACTAAAAGGGCTGTTGCCCGTTCAGTATGAAGGTTATACATTCTGATAGAATAATGCTGGAACCTAAGACAAGAATTGACGAGTTTATTGATGACCACCCTGATTTGGTTGGTTTTCTGATAATTCAGGGGTTGCCTTGTGTTGTATGTGGCGAGCCATTCTGGGGAACATTGGAAGAACTGGCCAAGCAGAAAGGTTGGGATGACGAGCGTATTGCTTCATTGGTGCAGGAGTACAACAAGTTGCAAAAATAGTCGTATTGGCATTTGCTATAAATAGTACTTATAGCTATAAAAAACCCGATCAACTTGTCACTCAATCTCATATATTATTTGATCAGGTTTGACTGAAAAAGGGAATTACAGTTTTGCCTACAATAAATGAGCGTAAACGTCAATTTTACGAAGAATCATCGATGTTACTGGGACGTGCCTGTGTTAAAATGGGCTTCAAACCTAATGTCATCACGGTGTTCTCGTTCTTATGTTCCGTTGTCTCCGGTATTTTTTTCTGGCAGGGAGAGTGGTTATGGGGCGTTTTTTGGATGATTGTTTCCTCGTTTACAGATATGCTTGATGGAGCCACAGCGCGAGCTGGCAATATGGGCACTGTTTTCGGCGGTATTCTCGATCATGTTTTTGACCGCTATGGTGAGTTCTTTATTCTTGCAGGTATCACTCTGTCGGGGCGTGTTCATCCGGGGTGGGGATTGTTTGCTCTGTTTGGAATGATAATTGCATCGTATACTCGTGCAGCCGCTGAATCGATGGGAAAGCTTGAGAACTGCGCTGTCGGAATTATGGGACGACTGGAAAAGTTTACACTCATAATTATTGGCTCTGTGCTGGAGTTTTATATACCCATCGGAACCTGGCCACGAGGTAGCTGGTTGGAAATGGCTCTGATAATTGTCGGTGTGGCATCGCTTATTACTTCAATTCAACGATTAGTTTACACCAAAAAAGTCCTTGGAGACAAACGCGAAGTGTAAGAGAGGTAATGTGCTTTTTTGCTTCCCCATTATTTAAGACTGTGATTGGATTGTTTAATTATTCATAAAAATAAATCCCGAAGAAAACAGGCTTCTATATGATAACTGCTATCGGTAATCCAGTTTACGATTACATAAAAACACAGAAAGTGATTCCCAACGGGCGGGTGCTCTCCGGTTGTTCAACCAATGCTGTCCTTGCGCTTTCAAAAATGAACGAGCCAACCCGGTTAGTAGGGGCAGTGGGCGATGATTTCAAAGAAGATTTTTCTATTGATCTTGCCAAACACGGAATTGAGTATGAAATAATCCCATCGAAAGAGACCGGCGGGTTTTCCCTTATCTATTATGACAACTATGGTAACCGCACGCTCGATTTGCTGGGCAGGGCATCTGATATTGGGCAAGTCAATCCTTCGTGGTATTCCGATGCCAAGGCGGTTTTGATTGGGCCAATCCTTGGTGAAGTATCGTTTGAAAATATCCTTAGTATTCGGCAGACATTTGACGGATTGTTTTTCTGCGATCCGCAGGGTTTAATCCGCGATGCTGACAAGGATGGACGTATTTACCATGAGAAGGTTGACGGAATTGAAGAAACTCTTGGACAGTTTGATATCGTCAAGCCAAACGAACTTGAAGGCCAAATCCTTACCGGAATTGATTGTCGCAAAAATCCGTATGAAGCAGCTCGAATAATACATTCTTGGGGTCCGAAAATTGTTATCGTCACGCTTGCGGAACTGGGCTCGATTATTTTTGACGGTAAGCAGTTCTATGACATTCCACCATACGGCATAAATCTGTTGGATTCAACAGGTGCTGGTGATACTTATATGGCTGGGTTTACTTTTGAGTATTTCAAAAGCGGAGGGGACCTTCGTCGTGCGGGATGTTACGCCTCGTGTACTTCATCGGTGATGATAGAGAATACAGGTCCTGATTTCTCAATGACTGAGACAATGATACGCAAACGTCAGGAGAAACTTCTGGCGATGACCGGCTACAAAGTAGCTATTGCTACAAAATAGCTGTTGCTCGGTAGGGTGGGGAACTTCCATACTGGTTTCACCATTTGTGTCAGTCGGCAGGCCGCCTGATCTACTGTATTTAGGGCTTGTTGAATAATTAGTTATTATGTACCACAATCTCAAATTCGCGTAGCGGGCGGCCTTGTGTCGCCCGTTTCTATACACACACCTGTCTGCGACAGGCAGGGCGGAGACAAG
>JAYEIF010000210.1:0-8833 GCA_034659895.1 Candidatus Zixiibacteriota bacterium | reverse complement strand
TGAATAATTAGTTATTATGTACCACAATCTCAAATTCGCGCCCGCCTGTCAAGCGGACAGGTAGCGGGCGGCCTTGTGTCGCCCGTTTCTATACACACAGCGGAGACAAGCCCCGCTGCTACGCGAGTAGAAAGTGCGCCGTGGCGTGTAGAATGTTTATCAAGTGCAAGCCTTTTAAGCTATTTATAACAAAACCCTTTCACTTGAAACAATACAAAACATGCTTATCTATTTATGAACAAGGAACTTATACTTTATTCAGCATCCCCGAATTAGGGACGTTATCTGAATCTTAAATGGGAAGTTTTTTAAGAGCGGATTTGTCGATTTTTCCTGATTTGTATTTAGGAAGCGAATCAATAAAAGTAACATATTTTGGGCTTTTGTGTGTCGATAAATTTCTCTTGCAGTAATCCTGAATGCATTTGGCATTAAGGGTTGCTCCGTCTTTTGGAACGACAATAGCACGTATTGCTTCTCCAAGAATTGGATCTTCAACACCAAAAACCGACACTTCACTCACCTGGCCCTGTTCGAGGATACACTCCTCGATTTCTTTGGCACTAACTCGGTTGCCACCGGTTTTGATGATTTCCTTCTTACGTCCCACGATGAAAATATAGCCGTCTTCATCCTTGCGAGCCAGATCGCCAGTATACAATTTGCCGTTGCGCAACACATCTGCTTGTTCTCCTGTCTGATTCCAATAGCCCATCATCACCGAATCACCACTTACAACAATCTCGCCAGTCTGCCCGGTCGGCACCTTGTTGCCTTTGTCGTCTGTGATATCAACATCCACATCCGGTATCGGAATTCCAATAGAACCGGGTTTATCCCGCAGTCGGTTTGGTGGAAGCCATGTTACTCTCGGAGAGGCTTCTGTTTGACCGTACATAATGAAAATCTGTTTGGAAGGAAAATATTTCATCAATTGTCTGACAATTTCCTGAGCCATCGCTCCACCGGCTTGCGTGAAGTATTTCAGGTGTGGAAAGTCACGTTTAGGAAAAGTGGTTTTGTCCAGAAGTATCATGAAATTAGACGGCACACCGGAAAACCCAGTAACCTTTTCTTTTTCCATTGTATCCAAAATCGTTTCTGGATAAGTAAATCTGTTATCGATTACTACCCGTCCGCCAACAGCGAAGTGAGTCAGCAACAGGGAATTACCATAAATATAGTGAAATGGCAAAACCACAATCACGCTGTCTTGAGCAGTCAATTTAAGATATTTAAGCGTACTTACAGTATTGGATATCAAATTGCGATGCGATAACATAACACCTTTAGGAGCGCCGGTACTGCCGGAAGTATAAAATATAGCAGCAAGGTCATCTGACGCATTTTTTGCCAATCGCTGGATTTCCTGAAAGTGTGCAATAGAAATTCCTTCGTCCATTGTAGAATTAGATTCTTTCGTACTGGTACTGATGTTGAGTATTTCACTCATGTCATCATGGTCTATATTTATCTCAAGTTTCGGTAATGCTCTATCAATAATGATATTTGTAAGTGTTGTTTTACCTTCAGCAATGTTTGGTAAGTGTCGTGCAAACTTACTCTGAACAATCATAGCGTGAGCTTCACAATCATCAATGATAAACTTGATATTATCTGGATTCAACGATGTATCGATTGGCACCACCACAAACCCAGACTGCATAATCCCGAAATACCCCACAATATACTGCAAACTATTATCGCATAGTAAAGCAACTCGCGATCCCGGTTCGAAATCATACTGTGATAGAATATACGCAAGAGACGAAACTGCAGTGTTTAGTTGTGCATAGTTGACCCGTAAGTCACCATGCACTAACGCCAGTTGATTCCCAAAGCGATTGGCGCTCAGATTTAGAAATTCATTGAGTCTCATTTTTACTTAGACGACCTGTCGATTTGCAAATCAGCTTCGGAGGAAAGTAAATCATAGACAATCACTCAATTTCAAGCGGGTTCATACGTAGACATCGTGTAGCATCGATTTTTCGCTTGATACCGGTATAGCCTCGTTCAACCTGCTCGACAGTGAGGTTTAGCACATCCGCAGCCTCTTTGGGTGGGACTCCGGTTTCCATAGCGTGCCATAGCATATCCATTGTGTAGAAATCCAACCCAAAAAAGAACTCCTTCTGTGTTACTTCTGATGAATATGTGTCAGTCGTTGGTGTTCGTTTTATTATGCTCTCGGGAATTCCCAAAAACTCCGCCAACTGATAGACCTGAACTTTGAACAGATGAGCGATAGGTTTGAGATCCGCTCCTCCGTCACCATACTTGACGAAAAACCCCTGTTCATGCTCATCCTTATTGCCGGTCCCGACTACTGCTTTATTGAGTCGCTCTGCGTGGTAATAGAGTGTGGTCATGCGCAGACGCTGCTTGAGATTAGAAGCTGCTACTATTTGCAGATAGGCTGACAGCGGCATCCGTTTCTCTTTAATAGTTCCATCTGGAGCTTCGATAGTCAAAGTAAAATAATTAAATGCACTTTCATCTAGTAAGTTTGTGGGTATAATTATTTTACTTTTATATGTATCGTCGAACTCGGGAAATACTCGGCGGATTGCTTCATCACGACGACGGTAGCAACCAATTCCATCAAGCCCTTGTGTCAGCTCCTCAATTACTGTTTCGAACCCGAATTTATTTGCCAGCTCGATAGCCAAAGATTTGCTTTCACTTGCAGAGTCCTTCTCGGGCATCATCACACCAAGGACCTTTTCTGCGCCAACAGCTCTGACACATAGCGCTGCCACCACCGATGAATCAATTCCGCCGGAAATTCCTACCACTGCCCCGCGCTTGTTCATTGTATCGCCGATCTGCCTTGAAATCTCGTTGCATATATGATCAGCAACTTCCTCGGCGTTAATTTTAAGGCTGTTTTTACTGAAACCCAAGCTACATACCTTTTATAGTGATGCTGTAGTTTATTCCTTCTATCGGAATATTTTCAACATCGCTTAACATATCCATTCTAACTCTACCCACACTTAAAAGAAAGGTTCTTGCTGGCGCAAGCTGAATGCATAAAAGAGTCTGACATGGCGTTCATCTCCGGAACCTTCGATACTAAGCACCTTGACCAGAGCTGTAAAACCATCAGTTGTCAAAACTTGTATCCAGTCACCTGATGATATTGTTACTCGTCTTTTCGATGGCGCTTTTTCGGTGGAAATTATATCACAAATATCATCGAATTCCCCGTTATGATGAAGGATGAGAAACTTATTATCACGAATGAACCCATTAAGACGACTGGGCGATGCCAAATAGTCTTTTCCGTCTTTTGAGAAGAAATAAAGGTCATTTGCAAGATCATTTGCTCGCACGTATTCATTTTGAGCAAAAGAGAATCCGTCATGATCCGAGGAGTATCTAAAAGCCAGATCTATCTTGCCTCTGGGTCCGCAGACCGCCACTTGTTCTTGTGACGGTTTAGACAGGGAACGGTCAGGAAAAACAATCCGCACAGACACAAAGTAAGGCACTCCGTTTTTAAGTCTTTTTGCTTCATAGTGCTCAATGCCATCATCCGGATTTGTGTCACCGGGAAATATCGGATTATTATGGGGTGCTATCGATGCAGGAAGAGTATAACCGGGATAATCATCAGCCAATGGCTTTGGACTAATATAAATGTTATAGCCGGATTCCAATGCTGAACATGTATCCTTGAAAGATACAATCATATTACCGTCATTTGCTTTAACTATTACGTTATATGGGACACATTCCGAGGGGATTTCTTCAGCTATTTGCTTGGGGCCGCAATCAACCCATAAAAGAACAGTAACACAAAATAAGAGAATCAAGCTTGCTTGTTTCATATAATTTCCAATACCATTTCACAGCCAAGGTAAATTTGTTTATCGAACATAGGAAAGGATACATCTTCAGGCAAGAGATAACCTGCGATATTGTTTTACAAGTCATATATGCCAAACCGCTTGTCGGTTTGACATTGAAATTATCTGACAGCAGTTCCCCAGACAGGGTTGGAACAATTGCCACTTTTAGTCAAACGTCGCTGGTTTCGTCCGGTGATGTCCATCGTATACAGATTGCGTTTCCCATATCTCCTTGATGAAAATATAATGTGCTTGCCGTCTGGGCAAAAATGCGGATTTTCATTCATCCCAACATCAGTAAGAAGCCTGTAGTCTGTTCCTGAAGTGTCAATTGAGGCTATATCGAAACGTCCCCTTTTACTGCGGCTGACAAATGTTATGCGGCTGCTGAGTTTCGACCAGACTGGTGAATCGTTATAATTGCCCTTATAGGTCAAACGATGAAGATTAAGCCCGTCGGCATCCATAATGTATAATTGCGGCTGGCCGGTGCGGTCAGAAGAAAAAACAATCGAATGACCATCTGGCGACCACGATGGTGAGTTTTCGATGGCGCGATGATATGTCAGACGCTTGATGACGCGACCGTTAAGATCAAGAACATATATCTCCGAGTTGCCGTCCTTGGTAAGAATACAGGCAATTTTGTTTCCGTCAGGTGAAACCGCCGGAGCCGCTATGAGACCGGGAAAAGTCGCAACTCGATTAACTTTGCCATTTTCTACCCGTACTTTGTACAGTTGCGGATTGCCATCAACATAGGAAGTAAAATACACATCTTTGCCGTCCGGAGAGAAGAACGGTGAGATGTTTATTGACCCGTTATTTGTTAGCTTGCGTTCATTGGCGCCGTCATAATCGGCAACAAAAAGTTCCTTGTTCTCGTTATTTTTTTTAACAAAGGCAATTTTCGTTCTGAAAATACCTTCATCACCTGTTAATATATGGACAATCTCATCAGAGATATTGTGAGCAATTTCCCGCCAGTACATCTTGTGATATTCGAAAGAGCCTTTAGCAATTTGTTGTGTCGTTTGAGTATCAAACAAATACCATCGAGCGCGCAAATTGGTGGAAGGAAATTCAGCCTCAAGCTTCACGAGTATATCCGCACCAAGACGCTTCCAGCCAAGGAAATCCAGACTGGTAATTTCGTAAACCTGCATAAAGAATGAATCGAGTGGAACCAATTCAAAATCGGCGTAAAAATCAATGTCATTCTGAACCACTTGTGTGACCTGTCGCATTATCAATGAATCATCCAATGTGATATACTTGTTACCGATAAACTCCATATTATCAACCCCAATCGGCGTGGCATTGAAACCTGTCGTTGTAAGCGTATCAAAGAAGATATTGCGTATCCTATTGTTGTTAGCCTGAGCTAAGCTAATCGACGGAATTGTCAAAACAACAATCAATAACAGAATGGTTATTTTTTCTTTCATATATTTACCTCGGGCTGTGCTTGAACGGAAGGGTCAAGCCAATAATTTCATCTCGGAACTGACTCGGTAACGGTGGAAAGGGAGCCGCTCCCGAAACCGCTCGCATACATGATTCGTCAAACTCTGAGATTCCTGATGTTTTCTCTATACGCATTTCAATGATACGTCCGGACCTGATTACTTGAAAATAGATAGTGCAAACAATGGTTCCATCGTACACTACTGGGTTTTTCCAATTAGTAGCGATTTTGTTGAAGGTTTGTGTGAACCAGTAAGGATAATTAAAACTGGCATTATCGACAGTAGCTCCGGCAAAAGGAGAGCCGCTACCACCGGGGGTTTCAATCTCTTTGTTTTCCACTTGGCTTGTGCCACTTGATTTAGGTTCACTGGTTGTTTTTTTCTTTCTTTGTTCAGGTTTCTTTGGTTTGGGCTTTGGCTTGGGTTTCGGTTTTTCAGTAACCGTGGTTTCTTCCAGTGTCGTGGGTGAAGTAATAGGGATTTCCGGAGGCTCTTCGGCTATAGGCTCCGGTATCTCAACAGATTCCAGCAACACAGGCTCAGTGGGTAATATCTCCGATGGTGCGGTTAATTGCACGCTAATGATGTCATCATAGGTAACTTCCTTTCGCCACTTGATTGGAACTGTCCACAAAGTAGCGCAGATAATCAAAGCATGAAGAACCAGCGAAAAAACGATATCCCGCTTCATACCCCCACCTATAGCGAATGGCCACCAGACTTATCACCTTCAGCAGGAACAGTAACAAGACCAATCGTCTCAATCCCCATATCTTTAAGTTTACTAATTACTTGTATGGCGGTTCCATAGGCAACGGCTGAGTCACCTCGCAGAAAGACTGATGATGTATTTTTACTATTCAGCTCTTCTGTAAGAGCTTGTTCGAAGTTCTCAAGACGAGACCAGACATCATTGATGTAGATGCCGCCTTTTTTATCAATCGTAACCACAACACCCTCTGCTTCCTCTGAAATAGCCGCAGCGCGTGTTTTGGGCAGATCAACCTCGATCCCTGATTGCAACAATGGGGCTGAAATCATAAATATAATTAACAACACCAAAACGACATCAACCAGATTGGTAATGTTGATATCTGATATGGTATCTGCTTGCTCGGCACGGTACCTTCGCATTAGCGCATTTCCCTTTTAACCCGGGTTATGAATTCCAAAATGAAGTTGTAAGAAAAATCGCTGATGAATTTCATTTTGTTATTTGCCCAGTTGTAGGCAATCACAGCTGGAATAGCCGCAGCCAGTCCAACAATTGTCGCCAGCAATGCCTCGGCGATTCCCGGAGCAACTACTGCAAGCGATGCAGATCCGCGTTCCCCGATGGACCAGAAGGAATCCATAATTCCAACCACTGTGCCGAGTAAACCCATAAATGGAGCTGAGCTGCCAGTAGTGGCAAGAAAAATGACACGGCTGCGCAAATTACCTGCCTGCTCGTTCAGGGTACGTTCCATGCTCATTTCAAGGATATCGAAATCGTGCTTGTCCAATGGTTTGATTGATTCCTGAAGGCCGCCGGCTTCATTTTTGAGTTCCTGCAATTGTCCCAATTCCTCAAAACCAGCAAGGAAAATATGAGAAACAGGAGCCAGCTTTTGAGACTTAGCTTGTCCCACCGATTCACCCAGCTTTCGGTAACGTCGAAAGGTTTGCATAAAATGTCGATTGGCTTCCTCAACCGCTCGGAATTGTCGCCACTTGGCAAAAATGATAGCCCACGACACTAGCGACATTAAGACCAATACAAATAAAATAAACTGTCCAAATATCGAGGTATTGCCGATTATATGCCAAACGGTACCAGAAAATATACTTGCAACTATTAAGTTTTCCATATCACTTCTACACCCGTTTCTTTGAAACGTTTAGCTGAACAGTAGTTATACCGACCGCTCCAGCGGATACTTCCCAACACAATGCAGAAATAATCGACACAATTGAAAAACGTCAACAAAAATAGCGGTTTTTGCTGTTGAAAAGAAGTTTTCCGCATATAAAAACTTGACACTGAGATATAGAATTGTATATCCTTGCCTTGATTGTAATTGGACTTAAATTACTAAGGAAGGAAAAAATTGTGAAAAAACTATTAACCATGTTTGTAATCGCTTTAGCGACTATGGCTCTGATTCTGAGCTGTGGCAAAAAAACCGAGGAAGACACAGGAAAAACACCGCCTGCTGTCAAGAAAGCTGAAACTATTGACAGCACAAGGATGGACTCTGCCGTAGAAGCTACTGATACCACGCTTTCAGATACTACAGTATCTGAGAAAACTGGGGAATAATTGTAAATCCATATTGAACATAGAATCAATATGAACGCCTCCCTGCATATTATCGGGAGGCGTTTTTTAGTTTGCCGATAAAATTAAATTCTTGGTTATTCATGTGATTGCAAATCAAACTCGTGATAATCGATTATACTTGATATGGAACTAATATCTCTCTTCCTACTATCGTTTGGCGTTGGTTTTTCTGGTGCAATGATGCCCGGGCCTTTGTTAGTAGTCAGCATTGCTGAGACGCCGCGCAACGGATGGGCGACTGGAGCAATTCTTTCCTTTGGGCACGCCATTGCTGAAATTGTTGTTGTGGCAGTGCTGTCATTTGGGATGGTGGCTATCACTAACAACTCTATGGCTACGAGTATTATAGGAATTGTGGGTGGAACAGCTTTGCTGTGGATGGGTGCGAGTATGGCTTACAATACGCTCAGGGGACGTATTTCTTATGAAATCGATTCATCGGGTCGGACAGTGCGTCATCGCCTTGCTGGAAAAGGGATAATAGCCACTCTGTCAAATCCATACTGGTTTGTCTGGTGGGCGACAACTGGCCTTGCTTTTGTAATCAAATCACTAAAGCTTGGCACAGCTGGGCCGGTTGTGTTCTACTTTGGGCATATCATGTCAGATTTTGTTTGGTTCACACTGGTAACGATTCTCGTGTGGAAAGGGAGAAAACTTATGGTCGGGTCAGGATTCAAAATTTTAATTTTACTCTGCTCTGCTTTCCTTCTCTGGTTAGGTGTGAGTTTTATTATCGATGGTATCAATGGATATTATCTTTGAAAAAGTATAAATGAAAAAACAGAAAAAGTATTCTTAATTGAGAATTGCTGAAAAACATGGTTTTCTATGAGGGAAAACATATAGTAGGGAAAAACCCCTTTGGGATTTGCCATTTACCATAATATATGTTTGACACAGCTAACTATGCTCCACCAGCCACATATTCACTTCCCTCTATGAAATGGTGTGCCACCCAACTATGGCGAATAAGCACTAAGTGAACGGCATAACCGCTATCCGCCTAGGCGGACTGACCTGCAAATTTGGGGATTGTTGAAAAACCCTGTGCAGAAGACAGTAGGGCGGAACCCTTTCAGCGGTTCCGCCAATTCCGATTGGTATGATATAATGTCGCACTATACACAAGGAGAGAGATTGCACACAGCGGGCGACGGTCTTTGTAGTCATCTTGAAGAAAT
>JAYEIF010000209.1:0-8976 GCA_034659895.1 Candidatus Zixiibacteriota bacterium | reverse complement strand
GAGATTGTGGTACATAATAACTAATTATTCAACAAGCCCTAATTGTTACTATGGCGGCGGGCCACCGTTGAACAGATAGTTTACTAACATGACCAGATCGCTGACATTCGGTGCACCAGCACCATCGGAATCACAGTACACAACCAGTGGGCATCCGGCTGTTTCTCCATCTTCAAATAAGTATGTCACCAAACAAGTAATATCAGCAACTGTAATGCTGCCTGAACCATTATTGTCACAGGTCAATGGCGAACTATCCACTGTAATAGAACCATGGTCTGGAATTACAACCGTAGTATCCAAATATCCTGAGAGATAGTCATAGGTATACACCGAGTCATATTCTTCGGTATATCCGTCAACCATAATCCATTCCAGACAGGAGTCTTCCTCCCACTGAGTACACTGGTAATAGATTGTATCAGCCAACGTGTCGGTTATAACGCCAAAAGAGTTGCCCCATGGATCAGAGAAATCAAATGGCATTATAATTGAAAGATGGCATGTCAAACCTTCCGCTGAATCCGGAGTAGATGTGGTATTAACAGGCAGTCGGGTAACAAGTCCTCCCTGCTGAGGGGGGATACCAGGGGTATTGAAACCGTCAAATGGGTCGGCATTGGCCATACAGCGAAACCACAATAGATTACCGGTTTGGGATGTGTCCGCCGCTTGAACGTATTCAAATCCAGATAGTAGAGTACCAGTGGTATCAAAACCATCATTATCAAAATTGAATGTTACAAGATCCGGGCGGTCAACCTCAAGTTGAAATTGGAATCCAGCAACAGTATCATAATAATTGGAGAGATAAACACTGATAAATGCCCCCGTTTCACCGGGAGCTACAACAGTATCAACAACATCAAGCACAATCAAAGGTGGATCAGCATGGACATACGATGATGGGATAAAGCCGGCGAGGACCGCCAACGGTAAAAAGAACAATACAACCCTGTAGAAATAACCTGCAATGCTATGCATAGAGCGCTCCTTCAAAAATAAAGTGCACAAAAAGTAACATTTTAGCAATCAGGCAATAAGTTCAGTCCCATCAAGAAGAAATATGATGTATATCATTAGACTATTACAACAATCAATATACCAACATTTTCAATATATCGACAGAAGACTTTCTGTCAAGGTATTATTTCGCTTATCGAATCATTTTCCTGACTCTTTCTATTTCTACATTGGAGATGACAATTTGGGTAAAATATAATTAATAGAATCTGCTGAACAAAGTCTAAGTCATTATCGTGTTAATAGATATTCTATTTTCGTGGTAACGGGGCTTGTCTCCGCTATTTGTAGGGAAACGGGCGACACACAAGGCCGCCCGTTTCCTGTCCGCTTGATAGGCGGGCGCGCCCGCCAAAGGCGGGGAGATTGTCGTTCATAGTAACGAATTATTCAACAACCCTTACTTAAACCGCTTTGGACTTCGGTTCTCCCATTCGACCACAATCGGGCTGGCGACAAAAATTGACGAATAGGTACCAACAATTACACCCAATATCATAGCCAGGGCGAACGTTTTAAGAACTTCTCCGCCAAAAATAAACAAAGTCGTTACCACAAAAAGAGTTGATAATGAGGTATTAATGCTTCTTGAAAGCACCTCATTGATAGATCGATTCACAGCAGAGGCAAACTCACCCTTGGCTCTCCACTTCTTGAGGTTTTCACGAATTCTGTCAAAGACTACAACAGTATCTGTCAGTGAATAACCTCCAAGTGTCAACAATGCTGTAACAAGCAACAGGTCAAACTCGTACCCCATCAGCAACATAACTCCCAACACTGCCAGGACATCATGAAAAGTAGCAATAGTAGCGGCGATTCCGGAGCGGAAGTCAAAGCGAACCCAAATATACAAGACAATTCCCAACAGCGACAGCAGGACCGCTTTCTGAGCGTCCTTACGCAACGTTTCTCCAACGGCAGGACCGATAATGTGCTCTGAGATTACCTCGAACGGATTCCCTGAGAAATTCTTCGTCAGGATACCTTCGATAGTATCCAAACTTGCCTGTCCCCTTCCTTCTTCATCAGGGTTTTTGGTTTTGATAATAAATGCGTTTGGTTTCTCAAAATCCATCAACTCCGTTATCTGGACATCAGGGAAATCTGCTATGAGACCAGTACGAAGATTTTCGATTTCTACAGGCTTATCAAAAGCAATATACGCCATTGTACCTCCGGCGAAGTCAATACCAAGGTTGGCATCGCCTGTAAACACTGTAACCAGAGTAAACAGCCCCAAAGCTATCAGAGCCAGTGAAATCACGAAGGCGATTTTACGGGCACCGATAAAATTGATTTTTGTTTCAGGTATTATTCTAAACATTCCCATAATTGGCCTCCCTGTTATATACTCAGTTTACTGTATGCCTTGCGAATATCAAACACCTGCTTGGTGATGACATAAGCTGTATACAGTGATATTAACACACCCCAGAACAATGTGACAGCAAAGCCCTTGATAGGTCCTGAACCTAAAAGAAACAGAGCGCCCGCTGTAATCATAGTTGTGATGTGTGAGTCAAAAATGGCGACAAAGGCACGGTCGTAACCGGCATTGATAGACGCCCTTACAGTTTTACCTGTTCGCAACTCCTCGCGGACACGCTCAAATATGAGGATATTTGCATCCACCGAAATACCAATGGTCAAAATGATACCAGCAATACCAGGCATTGTGAGTGTAGCTCCCAAAGCCGCCATAACTGCAAGCAGGAAGAAAATGTTAAATAGTACGCCAAAATCAGCAATAACTCCCGAGAAGCGATAGTAAGTTCCGATAAAGAGCAAAACAATAAGAAGTCCCAAAAGGCTGGAATAGAATCCTTTTTTAATAGAATCTGCTCCCATCGTGGCACCCACTACGTTTTTCTCAATTATCTCAACAGGAGCCGGTAATGCACCAGCTTTGAGGACAATTTCCAGATTGCGGGCGTCTTTCATCGTTGCGCTACCACCCATAGTAATCTGGCCGTTTCGGCGAATCTTACTGTTGATGAAAGGAGCCGATTCAACCTTGTTGTCAATGACAATAGCAAGAGGTTTATCGATGTTGGCACCGGTCAACTGCGCAAAGCGAGCAGCGCCATCACCAGAGAGTTGGAAATTAACTGTGTGTCCGCCATAGCTGTCTTGCCCGAGAGAAATACTTTCGAGAAATTTTCCGAGGAATTGAACTTTTCTCTTGACCAGATAAAGGACATAAACCTCGCGGGAATCGCGAATCTCGGGGCGAGTAGACCAATTGAAAACGACATCAATGGGCATCACATCCTTCACGGCCGGCAATTTAAGCCAGCGGTCAACCTTCTCACGATCATTTTTATCAATTACATAGGCTGGCCAACTACCCGTACGACTTCTCTTGAGAACATCAAGTATTCTGGAGCTGAGAGGTCTTTCGTTTTCGTTAACATCGAGGTTTTCATCAAAGGCAAAAGGATCTTCAACAGAATCAGTCATCGAGTCGCCCATAAGCTCAGCCATAACATCATCTTTGGACAATTCAGCTGTGTCGGCAGCAGTTGTTTCAGTTTCGGTATCGGCAAGTGTAGATTCTTCAATGGCGTTTTCGCCGGACTGAGCATATTCATACTCGTAAATAACCGAATCTATTTTCCCCAATAGCAAGTTGGCATTATCGATATTTTCCAATAGCTTAAATTCAAGGAGCGCTGTTTGGCCGATAAGATCCTCGGCGCGCTCGGCATCGGTATAACCCGGAAGGTCAACAATGATGCGATCATTACCCTGTTTTTGTATCATCGGCTCAGCAACACCGAGTCCATCAACACGGTTACGAATAATCTGGATGGCTCTATCGACGGCTTCTTTACGAGCGCCAGCATCAAGTTCTTCCATTTTCACCCGCAGTACAACGTGGATACCTCCCTGCAAGTCAAGACCGAGTCTAATGGCTTCCTGCTGAAGTTTCAAAAGTTTGCCCGGATCTTTTTCCTGCATTTCGGCTTGTTCTGATTTGCTCATTGTCCACAGATTAAAAGTATCCCAGAAGGCTACAAGAGACAGGATAAAAATTAATACAGTCAGACCAATTCGCCAGTTGTTTTTTGACATAGACATTCCTTTTTAGTCTATTTATTAGTTAAAAGTATTTTATTATCGTTATTTATCGACCCCGAACAACTTAAAAAAGCGGTCAGGTTTAGAAATGGATTAATATACTTCAGCCGGTACCGGATGGTTTGGAGCCAACCAGTGTGAACTTTCGACCAAGGTGCGAGGAAACAAGCGATGTGGAAGTTGTAATAATTCGGCAATTATGGTTAGGAATAACCAAGGTATGAGTGCAACAACTGCGACGACTCTCTTGAAGTCCGCGCTTGAGTGAATTATCAGTTTTGAACAGAAACGGCATAACTACATAAGCAGGCATTTCTGGCGCTGGTAAACCATCGGGAGTCATATCGGTACTGCCTTCTCCCGGAGTTTGTGGATAATCGCAGATATAGCGCATTATATTTGTATTGGTAGTATTATTGTAAGTTAGCCTAAAAGCGGCTTGATTATTGGGCTTACTTAAACCAAATATAACCAATAGAACCAACAACCAAGAAAAGGTTGTCTGGATAGTCGAAATTGTCACTTTCTGTCTTGCCTTATTCATCATAGGAATTTTCGAATATACATAATTTACTCAATTTGTCAACGCCTATTTGCAATCTTGGAATGATAGGTTGACACTACAAATAGGAGTTTATACTATTATATATTATCGTTTTGAAGAAATGGAACTTTAGGAACATATATACTTAGAGGAAATAATGGACTCCAAAAAAATCCCACAAATATCCAGAGCAGCAATAATTTACATTATTATGCTTATTACCACAGCAGTTTCTGTAGCAACTGCTGATGAAACCTACAATCTTGATAACGGAATGCAGGTGATTCTCAAGGAATCTCATGCCGCACCGATGATATCCAGCCTTATCTTTGTAAAATCAGGAAGCAAATATGAGACCCGTTACGAAAACGGCGCCACACATTTTCTGGAACACCTGCTTTTTAACGGTACAGCTAATCTCTCCCAGAATGAACTGGATGCTTCTGTTTCGGACCTTGGAGGCTATATTAACGCCTTTACTCGCAAGGAATTGACTACTTTTCTGGTTCTTCTGCCCAAACAGTATATCGATTACGGTCTTACTGTACAGGCTGATATGCTCTTCAACTCTGCTTTTCCTGAGAAGGAATTTGCTATGGAGCGCAAAATTGTTATCGAAGAAATCAATAGCTCAGATGATTACCCCGATGCTGCTGCGGAAGATTTCTTTACAACTAAAGCCTATGCCGGCACTTCTTATGACCGCCCGGTTCTTGGCTACGCTTCTTTTATTGAAAACATTCCACGCAAGGCAATTATTGACTACTGGAAAAAACACTATATCCCCAAAAATATGACACTTATGGTAATCGGTGATTTTGAGCCATCTTCCATAAAAAAGACTATAGAGTCCATATTTGGGGGATATGAAAATCCAAATCTAACAAAAGAATCCGACAGTCTTAAATCAACCACTCATAATAAATTTGCTGAACACAAAAAAGATTCTAACAGTTTGTCGGGGCAGAACATCTTTGATACTGTCGCTAATGTATCTTCGACCCATATCGATTTTTCAATTGACGCTCCTAATTGCAAAGACTCCGATTATCCGGCTATGGATTTATTGGCGGAATATCTTGCCTCCGATGAGATATCGCCGCTGACTCAAGCTCTTACTTCGGACAATAACCCGCTTGTGACAGAGCTGTCAGTTTCGTTGGTACCGCATGCGGAATTTTCTCGTCTTGAAATCTCAGCCATTACAAAGAATGCAAATAAGGCAGACACAATCGTGAAAACTGTGCTGGCACAGTTGGCGGCACTCAAAGATCACGTTGCAGATTCCTCTTCGATACAAGGGATAAAAACTTCAATCCGATGCGACGATATATACAACTCAGCGAGACTTCATTACTATGGCTTTATTATTTCTTCGTATATGATGTCAACCGGCTGGGATTATATTAAGACTCGTCCGGAACGAATTTCACAGATAGAGTGGGCTGAATGCCAAGATGTTGCTAATAAATGGTTGTATGACCCGAATTTCATAGCCACAATCGTTAAGCCCTTAAGTGATTCCGGTGATGTTCCTTTCGTGCCAGAAAGCATATCAGCCGAAGAAGTAATAGCGCATTTCGACACAACCACTTTTCCAGAGTATGAGCTTATTAAAGGCCACAAGATAGAGTATCCTGTTCCGGAATTTGGTGGCTATGAGTTTGATGACCCTGGCACTTATCACAAAGAGATACTTCCGAATGGCCTGACTCTTATAGTCAAGTCGTTGCCGGGAAACCGTGTATTTGCTATGAATGTGCTTGGCAAATTCAGGTCGGCAAATGAAAACCCGCAACAAGCGGGAATTACAGATTTTGTTAATCGTTGTCTTGAGAAAGGAACTACAACCCGCAATGCTCGCCAGCTGGCAGATGATCTTGCGCTGATTGGAGCGAATCTTACTCTTTATGACAACCCGTGGATTCCGTATGATAATCGTTACACTACCCGCCGCTTTTCATTTCTTAAGTTTGAGACTTTGGACGAGTTTGCGCGGAAGGGTCTTGAATTATTTAGCGAGATAGCTTTCGAGCCATCTTTTGACTCGGTTGAGATTGAAAATGTGCGGCGTTCAATGATGGCAGTACTGGGAAGAAAAACCGGTTCGCCTCGCAATGTTGCGCGCAATTCGTTCTTTGAATCATTGTTTGACGGAAAAGCTTTCTCTCAACCAGTGATGGGCTCTCCTAAAACAATTGGAACCATTTCACAAGCTGACCTCAAACAACACCACACTAATTTCTACTCACCTGAGAATGTGATAGTGACTATTGTTACTGGAAAGCAAATTGACACTGTCATTCCATGGGCGCGTGACATTCTCGGTTCACGCCCTCCGACAGGCTTTATTTCAAACGTGCCAAAACCGCCAGTATCACCATCAAAAACACTCACAACACATACTGAACTGGATAAAGAACAGATTACTATTTACCTTGGTGAGCCAATGCCGGGGGCAAACAGCAAGGGAACTTCAGCTTTAACCATCGCTTCTTCAATTCTGTCGGAACGCCTGTATCTGGCTTTGCGAGAGCGGGACGGACTGGCATACTCGGTTGGATCGTCAATAACATTCGACCGCAATTTTGGATGGCATTACTGTTCGATAGCAACCGCAAGCGAGAATTATCAGAAAGCACTTGATGGTATTTTGTTCCAGATTGACAAACTTCAACTCGATGGTCCCACAGCTAGCGAATTACAGCGCGCAAAAAATAGCATCTGGGGGCATCTTATGAGTGCCAAGCTGGCCGCTATCAACCAAGCCTACTACCTGTCTGTCAACGATTACCTTGGCCACCCAATGGAATTCGATAAACAGTTGCTTACGGAACTTGAAGGAGTAACTGCAGACGATATACGGCAAGCTTCGAGCCGTTTTCTTACAAGCAATTATATTATTGCCACAGCGGGAAAATTACCGAAATGAACTTGTAGCATAAAGCGCCTTATCCATTTCGTATAGAGTGCGGCCTTGTGCCGCAACTATGTTAAACCGCCTATCGGTTTGAGATTGAACACGCAACCCCCTGACCGTCAGTCCGCCTAGGCGGACTACCTTTTTTGTCAGAAGGGGGATTCGCCCTGTAACATTTGTGTCGTTAAATAAGCAATGGCAGAACCCCTATCCGCCTCGGCGGACTGCCCTACGTCAACTGAACTATCAATCTACCGGCAAAATGATAATTATATACTTCCAGCCGGTCAGTGTGCCACTCGGGTCATGTATCCAGACGTAGCCATTACCATAGACGTATTCGCAATTCCCCCATCCATCATATCCCGATATCCCGACATAAACATGGACAATGTCTTGTGAGCGAATAGCTGAGTGCCTAATATCAAAGAAATTATTACTTCGGCTAGATCCAATAATCCCAGTTATCTTGATTATATTATCGCTTGCTGGTTCTCCTTGTTCTCCTTTTGGACCTTGGGGGCCAGTTGGTCCGCGAAGTTGGTCACAACCAGTCGTAACAAAAAGTGATAAAAGCATCGCAATGATAACCCGTTTCATCTAAGACCTCCTATAATTTTGTCACTGTATCTCACCTAAAGCCCGCTATTGCGGACTAAGGATATGCGAAATTAAGAGTCACTTATGAATGTTATACTTATCAGAAATAGATGTTTTGATAAACTTAGCATTGTATACTAATCCGCCAATGTCAGACTTCTCTCTGAAACAGACAATTGTATTAGTACTTCTAGGTTTTGTTATTAGATAGGTCTGCCCACCATACGTTGTTGTGTTAGCATTACCATAGCTTGTATTTCCGTAAGAACTCACAGTGACGTTTGTACGTGAACGAGTTGGTGTAGTGTAAGTACTTTTTGCTGTATACTCCGATGCGTCCACAATAATGAAATACGAGTATTCATAATAGAGTGCAAGTTCAGCGCTTCTTAGCAGACAAAAATCGGTAGCTCTTTCATGACTCGTGTATCCGTTACCCTTAAAGGTTACTCTGAACACGTTATTATCGAGCCTTGTTTCTGAGTAGCCACCGGTAAAACCTTGCTGTTTATATGCAGTTGCGCAGCTGAGAAGCGTAGAGATCAAAATAATTCCAAGTGCAAATTTTTTCATGTGTGGAACCCCTAACAATACAAAAGTTATTCCAACCATATACTATTATTTGAGCCAACATCAGAAGTATACAATAATCCCCAATATAAGTCAATCGTGCTACTACATTAAAAAGGGTAAGCCCTCGCGTTCTCTAATGCGTAGATCCGTTGAGAACTTTCTTTAGGAATTGTCCGGTAGAAGAACGCCCAATATGTGTCAGATCTTCCGGAGTGCCGGTAGCAATAATTTT
>JAYEIF010000208.1:0-38420 GCA_034659895.1 Candidatus Zixiibacteriota bacterium | reverse complement strand
TAAATATACAACAGAGTTTTTGTAGGAAACTAAACTATTCTATGCACCAAAAGATACGGCGAAGACCTCATCAATACTTATAATACCAGCCTTCATTTTCTCAATGGCACTCATACGAAGGCTATACATACCTTCTTCGAGAGCTACTCGTCGGATCTCAGAATCTGTCGCTCTCTCAAAAATCAGGTTTTCTATAGCGTGTGTGATCGGCATGACTTCAAAAATACCTGTTCGACCAGACTTGCCGGTATTATTACATTCACGACAGCCACGACCTTTGAAAGCTCGTATATTGCGCTTTAGTTCTTTTGGAAGTTCCCCAAGACTCTCGACTTGCTCCGCTGTAAGATTTATTTCTTCCTTGCATGACTGGCATATCTTACGGCACATACGCTGAGCCATAATCAACTTTGTAGCCGATGCCACCAGATAGCCCGGCACTCCCATATCGATAAGGCGGTTGATCGCTGAAGGAGCATCATTAGTGTGAAGTGTTGAAAAAACAAGGTGGCCTGTCAATGCGGCGCGGATAGCTATCTCGGCAGTCTCCGTATCTCGAATCTCACCCACCATGATGATATCAGGGTCTTGTCGCAGAAACGATCGCAGCGCAGCAGCAAAAGT
Source organism: Candidatus Zixiibacteriota bacterium (assembly GCA_034659895.1). GTDB lineage: Bacteria > Zixibacteria > MSB-5A5 > GN15 > FEB-12 > B120-G9. The sequence goes on along the minus strand of JAYEIF010000208.1, from coordinate 37,796 downwards.
CATACCAATGTTTGATTTTACTGCTACCTGATTTATGCCATCAAAGTTGAATTCTACCGGATCTTCTGCGGTCATAATATTTACATCTATTGTATTTATCTGCTTAAGAGCTGAATATAGCGTAGTGGTTTTACCTGATCCAGTAGGACCGGTCACAAGAATGATTCCAAAAGGCAGATGGATAGCTTCCTGAAATTTATTGAGATCATTCTTACGGAAACCGAGTTTTGTCATATCGACCATAAGAGCGTTCGGATCCAGAATTCGCATAACCACCTTCTCGCCAAAAATTGTCGGTAGCACCGAAACACGCAGATCGACAGTCCTCCCAGAGATTTTAATCTTTATGCGTCCATCTTGTGGCAAACGACGTTCGGAAATATCGAGATCAGCCATGATTTTCAAGCGCGAGACAATTGCTCCCCTATATTTGAAAGGCAATGGCGCCATCTCACGCAGGTCACCATCAATGCGGTAACGTACTCGAATGCGTTTCTCATACATCTCGAAATGAATGTCGGAGGAACCCATTCGTATTGCATCAGCAATAATAGAGTCCACCAACTTTACTAATGGCTTGTCCTGTATCGCCGACATTAAGTCGCTTTCGTTGGGCAAATCTTCAGCCTCAACGACTTCGAGATCATCTTGATCCTCCATCCCCTTAACAATCTCTGAAAGTGCTCCGCTATCAGTATAATAAGTGTCAATAGCTTTCTCGATTGCCGACACGGGGGAGATGACCGGTTGCACTGTACAGCCGGTAATGAACTTCACGGCATCAAGTACATATATATTATTGGGGTCACTTATAGCGACGAGAAGAATCTTGTTTAGTTTGGAAACAGCAATAACTTTGAATTTGCGGGCGATATCAACGGGAATAAGCTTGACTATTTCAGGATTGAGCTCAATATCTTTAAGGTGCAACGTACCAATTTTGAGCTGTTTTCCAATTATCTTGGAAATATCATCTTCAGATTCAAATGCTCCTACACGTACAAGAGCTGCTTCAATCTTGATATTTTGTTGCTTGGCAGTAGTCTCAGCTTCCTCAACCTGTTCTGGCGTAACTTTACCAGCTTTGACCAGCATTGCCCCAAGATCTGTTATCATAACATTTTTACCTGAGTTTCATTACCTGTAGTCAGCGCATCAAATACGAAACGCTACAAGCGTAACAAATATAAAACTTAGTCCTGAAAGATGTCGTCAAGCCTGTCCTGAGCTCCATCGGCAAAATCATTCGAAACACTAATTTGAGTCTTTTCACGTGAATCGTTAGTCACTTTTTCAAACACTTTGGTGAGTTCAACAGCGGTTTCCTTGGCATACAATCTCACCATCCCTATAGTTGTCCGATCATCAAAAATAACCACAAGGATAGAACGTTCGCCTACAATCGACATGTGTATATGATCTTTCTTCCCTTGATGAAACAAAACCGAAAATTCCGGTTCCCCAACAAGTTTGGCAATTTCCTTTGTAGAAGCAAACGAACCAGCAAGCAGCGCTGCTAACGCTGTAGTATCCAATGTGCTGGTAAACCCCTGTCTGGTAATCAAATGACCATCCTTATCAACGAGCAGACCACACTTTGCCTCGGCAGCTTTAAGCATTTTTGAAATAAGAGTGTCAATCTGTTTTATTTCCTCTTCATAGAGGATCAGACTATTATCAGTCATCCATGCCTCCTTAGTGGCTACTTAATTCCGAACAAACGTTTAAAAAACCCTCGTTTTTTCTTTTCGGTTCTTCGTCGCAATGACGGCGCCATTGATGGAGAATACCCCTCTGCCGAGGATTGTTCAGCATCACCATTATTAGCTTGAAGAGCCTTCTGTCCTGCAGCATTTTCACTTGACTCTGAAGTCAAACCCGGTGAAAATTTTGTCGCTGAAATCTTTTTTTCTTTTGTCTGAACAGGTGTATTTCCTGGGTAAGGGCGATATTGCCCTGAGGGTAATGGCTCTTTATCGACCACCGTCTCCCTCGTCTGTTTTTCAGTCCCCCTCTCAGAGGAAACTGAAGGCACGCCATCCTGACGAGTGGTCTTATGTGGCACGCTCTCGACAGAATCTGTCTCGGCAGAATCTGTCTCGGCAGAATCATCTGCTGAGGAAGAAACTGAAGATTCAGGTGATGACGCTTCCGGCTTCGGTAACGGTTGCTGAGCTGAAACTGGTTGTTTAGTGCTGGGCTTCACCTCCTGAACCTTTGGAGTGGACTTCTGACCAGCTTTTTTCGCCTTATCCAGAACCAACTTGATTATCAATTTAAGCGTGTCAAATACACCATTTCCAATTGTCGCGGAAGCCTCAAAGAACTGCCGTCCCACTGGGTTGAGCTGCTCATTGAGTTGTTCAACTGACAGTATTCCCGGCAAATCACGCTTGTTATACTGAATTACCATCGGTAAAGTGTTAATATCATAACCGTACTCAATTAGATTATCTTCCAAGTTAGCCAGTGATTCAATGTTTTCATCCATCTTATCAGGCTGGCTGTCAGCGACAAATACAATACCATCCACACCGCGAAGCACAAGTTTACGCGTTGCATTGTAGTAAACTTGTCCGGGGACAGTGTACAGTTGAAACTTTGCAGCAAAGCCATTGATAGTACCAATGTTAATTGGCAAAAAATCAAAATAAAGTGTTCTATCTGACTCCGTTGCTAACGATATAAGGTCTCCACGAGTATTCCCCGGCACCTTCGAGTGGACATATTGCAAATTGGTTGTCTTGCCCGACAATCCTGGGCCGTAATACACAATTTTACAGCATACTTCTCGTGCTGAATAATTAATCGAAACCATGCTCAGATCCCATCGTTGAGTATTCCCGTTGTCCTACTTTTTCATTCTTAACTGACCAACAGCGTTCTTAATTTCCAGCCTGATAAGTCCTATATTAACCTTTTGGGCTGTTGTTACAACCAGAATACCCAAATCTGCATCCGTAAAGAACAACTTTCCCTTGTCAGCTTCTATCATGACTTGCTTTTGAGGGCTGGAATTAAGACGATTCAATGATTTCTGGATATTTGCCGTAATTGAAGCCGCCAAAGCGCCAACAGTCTCCCCTTCATATGAGGAATCAAGGTCTGCTGCTATAACAATACCATCATTCCCCACAACCAATGAACCAGTCACACCACTTGTCTTATTTAATTCACTCAGTACTTCGTACATATTCCTTCTCCGCGTTTACAAACAGTACATTGCTATACCGTTCCGCCGTATATTTTCTAATCATCTCTAGTGCTTGTTCAATCCTTACATTTAGAACCTCATCATGCTGACGTTCGGCAACTACCATCAGACAAAAAACTCCCTCACGTGCTACAATCACACGTACATCGTCCATTGTCAATCCAATCCGTTCAACTTGCCCAAACCCTGTGCGGTTCAGAAGCCGATTGTTGTTATCCTCAAAGAGAAGAGCCAACGGTGACCAATCCTCGGGATCGATTCCACCGCGCACAAAATTCCCTAACAACAAGCCTTCACTATCCACAATCGCCGCCATCTTTACTGAGCCATTCTCACCAATATACTTAGTAGCATTCTCAAAACCGTTTGTATTGCTACTATTAGAATGCTTCACCTTAAACTCGCGAGTTGTCTTGTCAGGTTCAATGATAGTAGAATCTGAGGGCTGTCGATTCTGCGATACAGATACTACTTGAGGTTGTGTGGTCATCTCCTTTGTATTATCTGAAGCTGAGTACACCTTAGGTGATTTTTCATGAAACCTGCGTCCCTTACTTGAAAAAACAGAGTCACGAAGTGCTGATCGTAAAATAAATGGTGTTGCGAGAGCCTGCAAAATGATTACTGGCAAGTAGCTACCAAGAGAAAGTGACATAGACACCGAAAAATCCATAAAGTATATGACAAAAAAGATTAGCCCCAGTAATGACCCAAGAACTAGTCGATACCCAAGACAGATAACCGTCCCAAGTGATATATCCTTCAGTGTTGCACTACGTTCAAACAAAAACAGGACCATCCCGTAGAAAAACAGTTCCACCAGGATACTGGTAAAAGATATTCCCCCCAGATCAGTGCCGAACATTTCTGGAAAATATATAATCGGCAGGACAAGAAGAACCAGTGACCACACTGCTATCTGACGAATATTACGCGCATTGACTCTCATTGCAAACTGTATCCTTTATGACCTGTAAACATTCAGAAGTTTTTCAATTTTCATCTTGACTGTACCTAAGTTGACGTCTTCATCGGCGACAAAAAGAAACAATCCATCCTTCATTCGAGCAATCAAAAAAATTAGATCTTCTGTCTCAATCAGAACAAATTCAAGGTGTCCGAATGAACTCTCAAATAACTTAACCTTGAGATCATCCATAATCTCACTGAAACTTGCTCCAAACAGAGTGGAATCCATATCCAAAAGCCACTTGGATTCAATAATAAACCCATCAAGATTGACAAACATAGCTCCTTTGATACCAACAACTTCAATTGCCTGCTCTATCAAACCAGCAGCATCAAGAGAAGATTCCTCAACCGTCTCTGAACCCTTATCAACATTATCAACTTTATCTTTGTTTGAGTCTGACGAGATGACATTAGAAGCAGACTTTCCAATTATCTTTTCTTGCTCTTCAGGAAAATGTCGTGCAATATCCAACAGCTTTTTTATATGATTGTTACTAGGGTCAGATTGACGAAGACGAGTCAACAATTTTATGGCATCGGAAAACTCTCCCTTATAGATTAATATCTCTGCCAGCAACAATTCGACATTCCTTGTCCAGCCATCGATCTTAGCGGCCTTTTTGGCTTCAGACTCAGCCCAATCATACAAGCCGCGGTCGAGATTAATCTTTGCCATGACAACATGAGCCGCTCCATAGGAAGAATGGATTTTCAAACCACCCTGGCAAACATGAAATGCCTTATCAAACTCACCTTTCTTACGATATGAATCAGATAGGGCAGCAAAAATCTGCGAATTCGGATCGGCTTCGAGAATCTTCCGACATTTTGCTATTCGGTCATCAATCTCGGAAATACTTGTCATCTGTGCCCCTGTAACTCATGTTCTATCACATTGTTAGCAACCATTTACTCTTTCCTCATTAGCTAAATATAAATTTAGCAATAAGTTATGTCAACTATATCTTTCTTAACCAAATGTCTTTCTGGCTTCAAGCACACCTTTCAAAAACAGTCCAACCATAACTGTAAAGCAAGCTGGTATCACAAAACTGGGCAATGAAATAACCTCCAGAGTGTGAAACAGACTTAACAATTGAGTAAGGACTAACAAAGCAAAGGCAGCCAAAAAGAAAATCCAACTTCGACTAAGTCGTCCACCTCGAACAGCCGAATACACGTGAAAAGACACACCTACACAGACCACCCCAAATACCAGAACAAGTATGTTCAATATTGTAGGTGGAGCTGTAATTACTGCAAAGTTCGCTGCATTAGCTCTTGAACCTGCAACCAATAATAATACAATACTAAGAAAGAAACTTCGGCTCATAATTTATCCCCTCACCAACTTGACAGTCTTGTTGGCTCGTTTTATTGTCATATAGAAATTATCTTCAACTCCAAAACGCTTAACAAGCTCCCGCCGCATAGCCAATGGCTCGGCAATTTCCCTTTTGACTGAGGATACACTTCTATGGAAAATGCCAATTCCAAGCAGTTGGTAAACAAATTGTAGGTTGTCAGAAAGCATATTGTCCAGATCACGCATCAACCTGTGAAAACGAATTGGAGCTGGTAATTTCTTAACAGCGTTTATGAAGCGTTCAAGTGATGGCGCTCTGCTTGATGCGGGGTCCACACCAGGGAAAAATGCTGTCAGTCCATTGTTATATTGAGCGGCAAAGGATTGATAGAGCTTGTTGTCATCACCAAGAACGTCCTCAAAGAGACCGTTAATACGGTAAAAACATACATTATACAGCTTGAAAATAATTGATAGAATGACTTCTTCCTCATCTTCCTTCTGTGATTTCTCCATATCACGTCTGCCGACAGATTTAACCAGATTGCCATTTATTAAACGGTAGATTGCCCGACATGTAACAAATTCTCCAATTGGTGATTGGTCCATCAAATCAGCTATCGTTCTCTCACCATTAATTAGTCCAAGAATCTGAAATTCTTCAATTGATAATTTAACCTCTTCACGCTTTACCTTTGGCGCTTTGGAAATAGCCAACATAACATCATCAGGTGGAAGAACTTTTTGTATTTCCATCCATTCATCAATCCGTCGCGTTCCTTCCATAACAACGTTCATCGTTGGGAGAGCTACCAAAAATTGAGCATTCTTGGGGCTCTCATTTTCACGAAAGGTGAAATCACCATCTCTCCAAGAGAAAAGATTATAAACAATTTCTTCGATTTGCTGTTTGAGTACCTCAGCTATTTCATCCTTGTCAAAAAGTTTCATATCTATCAGTGTGGTGCCAAGTTGACGTCCTGTCTGACGATGTAACGTGATAGCGCGTTCAAGATCGGATTTCGATATTTTCCCTTGGTTAAGCAGCATATTTCCCAAAAGATCCTCTGTCGAATTCACTGAGGATGCGTACACAATACTACCATCCTTGAATGCTACTTCCTTTTTTCGTGTTTCTGTCTCAACAGAAAGAATTCCAGTTTTCTTTCCAGTAGACAACAATTGCAGAATATCAGGAAACGACACTGTTTTTAGATTCCCGGACAGACTCATCTCATATCCTTCGACTGGTCAAGTACGTAATTCACACTTCACCCCAACAGAGGTACTTCTGTATAGTTATCGGATAATTTTGATGGTAACTTGAATAAAAAGCTCTAATATCATATTTGCTATATATAGAGCATAATAGACTTCAGGGAGAGAACCGTATATGCAACGCTCCGACTTGCCTAAGATCCGTAATATCTATCAAATCTTTTTGGGATGATAAAGAATCCGATAGGAGTTCATTTGATCCCGACCCAAATATGCTTCGAGCAACTATGGACGAAACCCCATACTCAACAGCCCAATCTGTCAGTTCCTCGTTTTTGTCAATTCCTCTACCTATAACCAATCGGGCAAGCTTCTCCTTGGAAAATTCCGATATCCTGTCTGGAACAAATTCATCCACAAATAGCACAGAGGAATCCCGATATTGGAACAGCACACCGTTTCGGAAAGGGTAGTATCCAACAGCTCTGTGTTCAGTCGAAATATCAGATGTAACAATGATCTCTGTTGCTTTAAGCTGATACTGAGAGAATCGAACAACGTCATTAACACTATGTTCCAACTGATTAGCGATTATCAACCTATCAGCGGCCATCCTGTCTGCAGTCCTAACAATATCATCAATAGCTCCATAATCTGAAGAAATAATAAATATGGAATTGATGTCCTCTATCCCCATTCCTTCTAACATAGGGACAAGAATACGATCATCTATTGGATAATCTCGAGCATTCAGCCCTGTTATAATAAGATCGCCATTGGGTTGGCCGTTTTGCTGGACAACAGCCGCAATACCACCCGGTACTGTCACAAGCCACATATCTGTATGATCCTCTGTGGCAAAGCTATTCACAGCCAAGTTCAACAACACCAGATTAACCAAAACCGCCAGCGAAAGGACTACTATTCGGCGCTTTCGCAATGAGTGAACTGCAAACACCAGCAAAACAATATATACATAACAGGCAAGGACAAACCAGACAGGGATCGAACTTACTTCAATGATTGGCGCTCCTTCACCACCAAAAAATCGCAGACAGTGAAGAATAAGTTCCATAAACCAATTGACTAATGAACCAGTAAATATACCCAATAGCGGCAAAACAGCATCAGCGAGAAGAATACCAAGAATCCCAAACACAGCACCTGAAGTAAGCATGACTATCAGTATATTAGCTGGTACTGATAAAACAGGGATGCGGTGAAAATAAAAAGCTATGAGCGGACCTGAGCATATCTGCGCAATAATTGACACTACAACTGGAAGAATTATCCATAGAAACCACCGCCGATGTTTAACAGCTTCAAAACGTTTCACAATAACAGGCGTGATAAATATCAATCCCCATGCAGTAGTAAAGGACAACTGAAAGCCAACATCAAATAGCTGGGTGGGATCATACAGCAAAATTGCCACGGCTGTTGCACCGATTATGTTATTGAGGTCTATTCGCCTCTGAATCAATCTGCTCAGCAGCACAAGAATTGCCATAATTGAAGCTCTCACCACTGAAGGATCTCCATACGAAATCAATGTAAACAGAATAATCACAACAATAAGAATAGCAGTCCGTAATCGGCGTGTTAGTGGCATAGGCCACATTAGAAAAATAAAGAAACCCAATACAATAGCCACATTTGAGCCAGACACCGCTAGAAGATGCAGTGTCCCCGAATCTCGGAACCATGAATAAATCTCGGTGGGAATGTTTCTGGTTTCGCCTATAAGGAACCCTGCCGCCAACGCTGCTGAAACAGGAGACATATTACGATTAAAGCTGTCAACAATAGCAGACCGAAGTTTATCCACAAGATTTATTAATCCGTATCGGTTCCGCTTATCTAACCGTACATTAAGCTGTGTCGATAAATATACAATACCGTGTACGCCCTTAAGATTCAGATAACGCCGATAATCAAAACCGCCTGGAGTGGCAGTATTCCTGAGAGGGTAGATACGACCGTAAAACTCAAGGCGATCTCCTCGTTGAAGACTTGTCGTTGTATCATGCAGTTTCAGCAATACTGCTCCGTGCACATGGTGCGCATTACTGGAAATCAAGGAATCTATACTGACCTTAAATTCAGTTCGCTCAGCGCGCAATTTTGGCCAGTCAATTATCTGACCATAGATATGATAACGCTGTTCCCCATCGGCATAGTTGGCAATATGATTTTGACCAGTTGGATAGTAACACAAACTATAATGAAAAGCTGAAAAGAAAAGTAATGCAAATCCCAGAGCAAGAGTAGCTCGAGTTAATTTTGTCTTACGCAGCCAGATTATTCCAATCAGTGCGACAAAGGCTGATATAAGCAGAAGTGCCCAAACTGGTAACTGTATCTGATCGGCAAGCACAATACCGGGAACTATCATCGACAGCAGAAACAGAGAAGGGTAAGTGCGCAGCATCTATGTCCTTGAAAATCACTTATGAATAAAGAAACGTTTAAGTAAACTAAGTTCCTTAACCCTCAAAATCAGACAAAAAAGCAAATACAAAATACCTGCAACTATCAACGGTACTATCACTTGAAGGATTCGGCCGGACAGTGTAGTCGGGTCAAGTGAAAATTGGTACGGCACTATTTGCGCTATATAAAATGCAGCGACTGCCGCTATAAGTATTCGTAAAGTTTTCAGACCGAGACGAACCATAGAGACATCAATCCCCAATGACGGTAGCCAACTCAACAGCAAAATAAAATTGACGAGTCCGGCAATCGATGTTGCCGCTGCCAAACCTGCAAAATCAAGCAAATGTACCATTGGATAATAAAGAATAAGATTCACCGCTACGGATATCATTGAAGCTTTCATAGGTCTGCGCGAATCTTTGAAGGCATAAAAGAATGATACTGTTACTCTCACTGCGGCAAAACCAATTAGACCATAAGAGTAGTGCATCAAAGCCAGCGCTGTTCGCTCTGAGGAAACTGTTGAGAAAGCCCCCCATTGGTAGATTAATTCGATTACTTCACGACCCATAACTGCGAAGAACACAGCCGACGGCACCACTAAAAAAAGATTGGCTCCAATGGCTTCTTCAAATGTTCTGCCGAGTTTGTCATGTTCTCCGCGCGCTACTATTTCTGACACTTTTGGCAGAGCAACCGTCCCAAGAGCAACAGCAAAAACCCCAAGAGGAAAATGCATAAGACGGTAAGCATAATTCAAATATGACATAGCCCCTTCCATCAAAAACGAGGCTATAAGTGTCGACAACAGGATATTTATACGTCCGGCTGAAAGACCAACAATCATCGGAGTTAGCAACCGCACAACTCGCTTCAATCCATCATCGAGAAATGACAGATGAAAACGAAATCGGTATCCAATGCGTAACAGCGAGGGAAGTTGAATAGCGACTTGTCCCACTCCACCAACAACCACACCAATTGCAAGCGTATAAATCGGTTGGTCAAAATAATTATAAAGAAAAATAACAGACAGAACCGTCCCCAAATTGAACATAGCTGGCGACAAAGCTGGAATCCCAAACCGCCCAAAAGAATTAAGCATCCCCATAACCAGAGACGAAAGAGAAACCAGCAATAGATAAACCATCATTACTCGACCCAGTCCGACAGTCAAGTCGAACTTGTCGGGTGTATCGGTAAAACCGTTAGCCATAAGGTAAACTACAACTGGAGTAACGATAATCCCCAGTAGCACTATCAGGCCGACAACTACGAGAACAGCCGAAATAACTACATTGGCTAAAGAAAAAGCATCATTTGTAGATTCTTTGATAGCTTTATCCTTGAATACAGGAACAAATGCAGATGAAAGCGCTCCCTCGGCGAACATATCTCTCAATAGATTTGGAATACGGAAAGCAGTCACAAAAGCATCGGTAGCCATACCAGCGCCAAAGAAATAAGCCATAACCTGCTCACGAACAAGGCCCAAAACCCTTGAGAAAGCAGTAGCGCCAGAGACCAATCCGGCCGATTTAATTAGTGAACTCTTTCTTTGGTTACTGGTTGACAAAACAAATTTACCGATTATATTTATAAGCTAAAGAATAAAGTTCATGGCAATTTGAAAGGATAAAGTAGTGCCTCAACATAAATCCTGCGTCAAGCGGGTCAGGACATCCGGCGAACGACGCGATCGCAATCGAGCTCTTCGTTCGCAATACCGTGCCTCCATCAGAGACCTTCGGGCAGAAACTAACAAAGAGGAAGCAACCCGTAAGTATAACCAAGTAGTCAGCATAATTGACAAAGTGTTTTCTCGTGGACTGATTCACAAAAACAACGCAGCCCGAAACAAGGCTCGTCTTGCGAGGTTTGTAAACAAGCTCTCCTAAGCTTTGTTCGCTACAAGTTTTCTTCTGCCCCGCTTTCAAACAGCGGGGTATTCTTGTTTGTCTCATCTGCTTTCCTACCAGTTTAACATAGACCATTCAATATCCCAAGTTAGAGATGACAGGGAACAGCTTCAACTATAATTTCATTGAGAAACAACGGAATTGATTAAAATAATCAGCGATTGAGGATAAAAACACTTCCTTAACAAGGTATCCAGACAGACTTCATAGCATAAAGACCAAAGCCTCAAGTAAAAAACGGGAAGGAATTGTTTTTACTTCTGTTGGTCAGTTTTTTCTTTGTCAGTACTTTTTGACTCTATCCACTCTTGACAATAACCCATCATTTCATCCAAACCTTTCTTAACACCCCATTTTACTAAAAACTCAGGGATAATCCCTCCAAGTTCCATATAAATATGGTACGTCGCCATAGTAGAGCTATCGTTCTGTTGCTCAAGTAACCAACAACAACGAAATTCATCAAAGTCACCATCAGTACGTATCCACCATATCTCAGAAAAGGGTTGTAATATAACCGACACCTTGCATTCGTAGGTTTTTAGATACCACTTTGGTTTTGCAGCACACAGAAAAATCTGTGAGTCCGGATATGATTCCAGAAGTTCATATTTCTTGAGTTTAGGCATAAAGTTTTTTATCTCCTCCGGATTAGTAAGGAGATCCCATATTTCTAAAGGAGATTTATCAATCCAAATAGCCCTGCGCATAAACTTGTATTCACCTATTGTAGTATCTGCAAGTTTTATTACGTTGGCAGTAAGGAAAGGCAAATCATCATCATCGGGATTTACCTCTGTTGACGAGATCTGTATAACCCCAATAAGGAACCAAAAAACAATAAATACTAATTGTCTGCTCACACACGTATTAAGAACAAAAATTGTTTAGTAGTTATAATCCTGTCAAAACAAGCATTCATCCTTCATTATATGTATTTTTCAAGAGAATGTCGATTAGATTTACGACACTTCTTGCATTTGAAGCATATATTAACGATACTATACAAGTATGGATGATAAGAAAAAAAAACATAAACGTCCGTTTATAGGTATGTATTTCAAATGTTGTCGCATCTACTCACGCATCTACCTCAACAAATCAGGAACTGCTTTTGTCGGATGGTGTCCAAAATGCTCCAGAAAAACTACTGTTCGAGTATCCCCAACTGGATCCAAAGAGCGGATTTTTACCGCCAGTTGATTCCCAATGGCACTTCTGAAAAATAAAATCGTAGTTGTACCTTTAGGTGAAGTTGATTTCATAATGGTCAACCATCTGGCAGCCGATATTGGACCAGTTTTCAATCATTCGGTGGATATTCTTAAGGGGTTTAAACTCCCTGAGGAAGCTCACAATGTCATTCGTGGGCAATATTATGCAGTTGTTATTCTTTCCAAACTTGAACGCGCCAAAGCCAACTCGCGAGAGAAAATAATTGGTGTCTGTGAGGATGATCTATACCTACCCGACGTTAACACGGTAATCGGTCATGCGGATTCACTCTCGGGGACAGCAATAGTCTCGCTGTGGCATCTTCGCCAAGAATTCTATGGTTTGCCGGAAGACGACTCGAAAATATATCCTCGTTTGTTCAAAGAGACCCAGCATCAGATAGCTCATCTTTTTAATCTTTCTGAGTGCCGCAATCCTAAATGTGTAAACTACTTTAGCCGTATGATGCTGGATATTGACAATAAGAATAATCAGTTCTGCGACATTTGCCGCCGCAACTTATCTAATGTAACCTGAGTTTCCACATAATACAATATCGACATTACCAACGACAGGGAACAAATCTAATCATCTTCACTGATAGATTTTGTCTCGGTTGCTTTTTCATCAGAGGTGCGAGATCTCGCAAGAACAAACGTGATATCATCTGATGGTTTTGTAAAACCTGAGAAATCATCTAGTTCAGCAATCAGTGTTTTGCTGAGAGTTTCTGTACTCGGGCTGGCTTCTCCACCATTTAGTTGCTTTTCAAACAGTTTTATTAAACGTTCTATACCGTATTTATCGTTGTCACGATTGGAAGCTTCGGTAACACCATCAGTGAACATAAAAAAGAGATCATCATCGTCGAGATCAAGACTAATCTCTTCTATACGATTATCAAAAGATGTCTCGAGCGTATCCGGCATCCCAACCGGCATACCACCCGGGTTTAATTTCTCGATAGTACCGGAAGAACTCCGGTAAAGCAGCATCGGGTTATGACCTGCTGAGACCAAGTTGAGTTTTCTCTCTGAGGCGTGATACATAGCCAGCATAACTGTGATGAACATACCCTTGGGGATATTGTCACTGAGGTAGTCATTGACTTTGATAAGCGTAGTTTTGGCTGAAATTTCATGTGCGGCATGAATCTGGATTACCGTCCGTAACATTGACATTACCAACGAAGCAGGAACACCCTTGCCGGAAACATCAGCCACAACAAGACAATATCGACCGGGGTCCGTCTCGAAAACATCATAAAGGTCTCCTCCGACCACTCCTGCCGCTCGATAAAAAGTACTCAGCTCCAACCCTGAAAAGTCCGGCATCTTATTGGGAAGTAGTGTCTTTTGAATATGCGAGGCTACCTCTATCTCCTTAGCCATCTTCTCGCGAGCCACGATATTTTCCTTATCCTGACTGACGCGAGTCATTAGCTCATTGAAAGCGCGTGAGATTTCAAAGAACTCCTCTGCACCTTCCAAAGGTAATTCCGATTTGAGATCACCGGAGGCAAAGCGACGGACTCGCTGTGTAATTTTCACAATAGGGTCAACAAAGTAACTCGAAAGCAAATAGACACCCAAAATACCGACAAGCAACAACGCCAGAGTTAACATCAAAGTGTTCTCACGAGACCGAGCAAGGTCATCTTGTATGTAAGCGGAGCTGTAAGTTATATGTACCATCCCTACCTTACCCCTGTTGGTTTGGACTGGAACCATCATATAAAACAACTCTGTACTATCACGAACAAATCTCTGTGGAATTTTTAAGCTATTGGGATTGATACCAGCAGGAAATTTATATTTCTTGCGGATGTTATGGATATCTTCGGAATGTGCAACGATTTTACCTGTTGTTCCTGTGATAACTACCTGTTTAAGAAACTCTGAATTCGCCTCGAGATAGCTTACAACAAGCTCATCAAATTCTGCATCGGACCGCCGATTGATAGTGTATCCCGATGCCTGTGCTGCAATGGTGGTCCCTAACGAAGTTACAGTATCATTCAAACGTGACTGTACATGATGTGATATCTGGTTATCAATATAGTAAAAGGAGCCACTCAGAATCACTAACATAATCAGTATAGTCCACACCGAAAACTTCACCCTGAGTGATGTCATCCGTCGCAACAGAGGAACGGCAGTGGCTGATGGCTGGCGAATGCGTTTTATCATTCGAAGTTCGTTGTAACCTGCCGATGAGATGTACTCCACGGAATCCATAATCTTATTTATCATGTAAAACCCAAGGCCGCCCTTACGACCAGATTCCACCAGATGTTCTAAATCGAGAGTACCCTTCTTTGACGCCTGAAATGAACGACCTGTATCAATAAGCGAAAAAACTATAAGTTTACGATATATCACAACGCGCAAACGAATAGTCCCCTTTTCATAGAGATAGGCATGTCGAATGATATTCGTGGCGCCTTCCTCAATAGCCAGAAGAACAGCATTTACATTTTTGGAAGACATACCAGCCGCCACACAGCTATTCCGAGCTGTGCGCTGGATACTATCGAGATACTTCTCTTCAGCGAGAAACTCTGCTGTGATTTCCTTTATCGGACGTCGCCACATATTATTAAAATTTACATGAAAGGACAGATTAAGTCTAACTAAAAAACTATGGTTGGCTTAATTGCCCGGTTTGGACTTAATTCTCAAACGAGCCTGCTCGATGTTTCGGAGCGTGTTCTCATTGTTGGGATAGATTTCGAGGACCTTTTCCCAAGCTTCAATAGCCATTTTGTATTGATGATCACGCATATATCGCAGACCATCAAGATAATGTTGCCATGCCTGTCGGTCATGCTGTATCATCTCCAGTGTAGAAGGATGCGTCAAAACTGAATCGATGCGCTCGATATACTCCTTCGCTACAGGTTCTTCCGGACTGGCTGATAAAACCGTTAAAAATGTTCTCTTAGCATCATCATAACGGCCTGAGTGAAACAGATTCATACCATCGTTAAGTATTCGCGCTAAGTCCATCTTCTCGGCAATTTCCTGCTGTGCTTGAAGCGCTTTTGTATTTGTCGGGTCAAGATACAGCACACGGGAATATAATCCAATAGCTTCTACCTGTTCACCGCGTCTCTCAGCTTTCTGGGCTTTCTGCAAACAAGATACAATTCCTCTGCTAACTGCCTCAGAGATAGTCTTTTTCAATTTAAGAGCCTTGGAATTCTTCGGATTAATATCAAAAATTAAATCCAGCATATCCAATGCCGCAGGATAGTACTTCTTCTCAAAGAAACTCTGTGCATGGGATAAATAGTTTTCGACTGTCATTGCCAGTTCCCGCTCGGCTTCCTGCAATTTCTGCTCCTGCTCTTGCTGAATACGCAGCTCTTCTTCTATGTCAGCTATCGTTTTTACTATTTTCTGATTGTTCTCATCAAATGCCAGTGCCCGCTGATAATAAACAAGGGCAGAATCAAGATTGGCGTTGTCATAGAATTCGCCGCCCTTTTTTCTATAGAAGTTAAATTGTCGGCGACGCTCAACTTCAAGCATATCGTCACTTCGACGCATTTCATTCTCCTTTATGCGCCGAACCTGTTCCGACACCGAAGTGCCAAGCATTAGAGATACAGAAAATCGATGACTGTCTTCTATGTAATCAAGAATCTTGTAGGCATAGTCCAGTTTCAAATGTTGATATCGAAGACCAGCACCGAAAGAAAAATTGTCTCTGTCGTATCCGGTGCGAAGTGAGTATTTATCATCAAACAACACTTCGGCACCACAATGAACTCGCACAGAGCGGTTCTCAATTTTCTCGAGTTCCACTGATGCTGATGAGAGCGTATTGTCAGACAATTTCACTCCCGTTATAGCGAATCCTCCTGCAATAGACGTTGAGACAGTCTCTTTATCGGAATCCAATTGAAGAGTTGCCGGAACAATATCCCGCGCAATAATTCCAGCTTGAATATGTCGATGCAAATTGGCTGTCATGCCAAAATCTAATCCGATGCCATGAGTGGAATATGTGTCCAGCGATTGGCTCACAAACTTAAGCGAGATCCCTGCTCCCAATCCGCCTTGCAGACTACGGCCATACGACAACAGAAATTGCGAATAAGCATAATCACAGGTTCCCCCTGGACTATAGTTATCCCGTCTGACAATGTCATC
This sequence comes from Candidatus Zixiibacteriota bacterium, assembly GCA_034659895.1. Classification (GTDB taxonomy): domain Bacteria; phylum Zixibacteria; class MSB-5A5; order GN15; family FEB-12; genus B120-G9. The sequence continues at coordinate 21,359 of JAYEIF010000208.1, read as the reverse complement.
TGTGCCAAGATACATGAAGGCAAGACCAAAGCCACCCATAGTTGAAGTAGGATACGCCCATGAACCAAAATCGTACATCGTACCCTCGAAGAGGGTCATGTGCATGAACGAAACCTCTTGATAATCTAACAAGGACAGTCCTGCTGGATTGTAATAAATAGCGGAAGCATCATCGGCTAATGAAGTAAACCCACCTCCCATACCGAGAGCGCGAGCACCGGCGCCTACGGTAAATGGTGATTCCCGCCCGGCATCACCAGCAAGGGCAATGGCAGTCCAGAACACTACAAGAAAAATCGAAATAATAAGACTCCGACTCTTCATTTCAACACCGCCAACTTGATACGAGCTGTTTCGCCAGTGTTTACAATTCTAAGCGAAACAATATAAACACCGTTATTTACTGTTTGATTGTTATTGTTACATCCATCCCATGTATATTGAGATTCACCGTCTTCACATTTGATATCATCAGCATACACTTCCTCACCCGTCAGAGTGAAGACACGAAACTCAACTGTTGAAGATTCTGCCAGTTCATATTGAAACTCAGCAGGACGATCTGTGAAATCAACTGGGTTATATCTGACAAAAAACGATTCGGCTAATGACGAACCTTTAATCACGAATGTTTGAGTTACCAGTTCTGGAGCACCGGATGCAGTCACAATCGGAACAGCCAATCCAGTTTGTGAACCGCGAATATACGTAGCAATAATGGAATTACTCTTGAAATCTAAATCAAACTCATCAATATCAAGCTCACGGATAGTTGCATTAAACACAAGACTGCATGTCTGCTGCGGCTCGATGATGAGATCCTCAAAGATAGCTTCCAAGCGGTCAACACCACTGAGTTCAGCAGGCACAATCTCATTGTTCCAAGAGAAAGTCGATGCTGATAAATCAATGATCGAGGACACATCAAGCAATTTGCCTTCTCGTCCTTTAAGAATAAATGAGATTTCATCCAGTGAAGCCGCAAGGTATTCCGATGTCCCTCGATTGAACAAAGTAAGACAGAACAATTCCTCCTGCCTTCCGGGGAGAATAAGATTAGGGCTCGCAATTTCAATATCTGCAAGCAGTCCAACATCAAGCTGTGTTACGGTAACTTCAAAAGTAAACGAAGTATCGTCAATAATGGCTGGTGTATCAGTATTCAAATCAGTCGGTATTGACGTTAGCGTAAAAGTGAAAACTACATTAGTATCACACGATGGCGACAGAAAACTAAAATTAACTTGCTGATCCTCGGTAATCATTCCTGTCATGTTATCTTCTTCAGAAGGTTCGAGTCCTTCGATTGTCAACAAGTACTCTCCATTACTTACGGAAGCCTGACCCTCATTGACCAAATCAACACCCAAAGAGAATGGCTTATTGTAATCAACCAAGCCATCTTCCACGCCTGACAAATCATAATTGAAAGAAAGATGTGCGGGGGTTTCAATAACTGCTGTAGTTACATCATTAACTGGAGACTGAGCCAAAACATCTGACGAGCCAATAGCAACTTTAAAGACTTCCGCAACGTTCGGTTGCTCAGATGCGACAACATCGAAAAGAATATCGGCGGTATCATCTGCGTTAATAGAATCAACAGTTTGTATTGAATCAAAGACCGACATACCATTACTATGAAGGACAATATCAAACGATCCCATAAGAGACCCAGAGAGATTAGCCACTTTGGCTCGCACCTGAAAATCCTGACCTGTGTTTACATTAGGTGCATTAGGGGCAAGAAGCTCAACATCAATAATCCGAGCCACCGGCGCTGTGTTTACCTCGACTCCCTCCGTGTTGAAATCCGTAGAGAAATCTAACACATTATCAGTACCCGGTATCATAAATCTTAACACAACATCAAAATGCAATTCAACGCCCTGCTGGTTCGATGGTATAAACACCGAATCAGACTCCACCAGATTCGGCCCCGGATGAAGAACCGAGTCAGCAAGACGGAGTGTGGTAGAAGTAAAGAAATCATTGCCGTATATTTTGATAACTGCATCTAAGGTATTAATCGGTACACTATATTCACTATCGAGATTAATAGTAAATCTGAATGAAGCTCCTCGTCCGGCATAGACAATACCGGGATCGAAACTATCCTCAACATAGGAAACCTCAACCTCAGAAAGGACAAAAACAGAGTCAATGACTTTGTGACTGATGACATAAGCGCCTTCATCTGAAAGAAAGGCATAATCCAAAACCACATCGTACCAGCCAGATGTCAGAATGTCAGGAGATGGCGTTTCTATCATAAGATTATCGTAGCTGATGACTGATCCGAGAATATCAGAATATCCGACGGTATCATCGAACAAAACTGTCTCTACTCCGCCTGCATCATCAGTAATAGCAACCTTCATCCATGCGTCAGGTACAAACTCTGGGTGTCCGGAAACCATAATGTCCATTGCCAATTTGGACTGAGCGTCAGGATAAAGACTATCAGGGCGAAAACTACCCTCGACTATCGAAACTTCTATCGGTTCCAGTATCACAACGTCCCGCTCTGCCTGACTATTTGTAATTATTACTTCTCCGCCAACCTCAAATTCAGCTTCGAGGGTAACCATAAGCAAATCGTTAGATGTCGATGTGTCGGGGCCTGTCAATGTAACAGAAACAGTATCAATATAACCACCAGAGTGGGGTTCAAACAATGCAGTTGCTATCTGTCCGCCATTAAGAGCAATCTCAATCTTCGGAGTATTGACAGGCGTCAAATAACCATTATTTGTAACTATGACTTTAATGAGTGTTTCCACCGTTGGATAAATCGACTGAAGAGGTTCCCCGTCAGCATCAAGGATTTCCAGAATATCATATCCACTGAATGAAACAGTTTCTGCAAAAGATGTGATTCCGCTTTCCGTTCGCGCTTGCAGACTCGTTACCACAGATGACCCTGAGTATGTAACATCGGCTGCACAAAGATCAATCGATCCATTATGAAGTAAATCATTATCCTCAAGCATAGCGGGAGCAAGATTTCCATCGCCAATTATTAACTCGATAGGATTAGCTGCAAGATTGTAATCTGTTTTCAGGTTTCCATAGGCATCCCACAAAGTCAGTCGGGCTTCGGACATAAGGGGATTGCCAACTATCTGATCGGGTGAGATGCTCAATTCAAGCCGTGACAGATTTCCCGGATGAACAGTAATTTCCCCAGACAGACGAATCATATCACCAGCTCTCACCTGTGCTCGACCTGTCCCTACAGAAGTAACATGAAGTGTCGCACCGGAGAAGTATCCTATCGGGTCGGAACCCCACTCCAAAATCCAAACCGCATCTGAAGACGGAATGAGATTACCATAACTATCATACATAGCTATATCGAATGTGATACTTTCACCAGCTTTGAGTGTGAGATTGCCAGATGGTGTAATTTCAAGGGATATTGGTTGATCTGGCAGAATCTCTAATTTTTCAGAAATAGAAGGACCTGCAATGATAGAACCAGTACTCTTAAAAGCCAAACCTCCGAACATGTAATCACCAGTTGATGCTGGATTATTCAGAACTTCAAAATGCACATTTACAGAAATTGTAGTATCATCCTGCTCGTCAGAATGCATACTTGTCCTTTTCAAAGTTACAATAACCATGTTATCAGAAAGCTCAAAAGTTTTCACATGGTAATCGACAGTATTTGAACTGTGCACCAACGTACAATTTGTCACAGTTGACAGATCATATTCCTCAGGAAAAGAAAAAACAAATCCACCTTTGTCCAGATTGCCAAAATCAAAAGAAGCCATAATAAATGAAAATGTATAACCGGCTTGCTTACCTACTACCGAATCCGTAGTAAGGACGTGGAAATCATCAAATGTACCAACTGGATCTGATGAAGGAGTACTAAAGATTGCTCCAAAATTTGCAGGAGGATCGGCTGTTACCACCGAACCTGAAAATACAACCAGGAGCATAAGAAAGGAAAATATAACTCTGGATATATTTATACGGCAAAAATAGCATATTATCGACATAGTTCAAACACTAAAGTAAGCAACTTTTATGCCCTGCATCTTCTTGTGGCACAAATTATTAGAAGATTCTTATTCATATCTTCAAGGCGATTAAAAATACTCTAACAAGTGGTAGTTAAATGGGTTAGTTATGTGTTGGATTATTATCCAATTTCAGGAGTGACCACAGGCGTAATTTTAGATAATATACACCTATAATAATGTAATAAGCTATGTAATGGCTTGCAGGATATCGGTATTTATTTGCAAGGATGTTTCAAAATTATTTACTCGATAGACAGATTCTCTGCTGCTGTTACAGTGTTTGACATCAGCATTGCAATTGTCATCGGACCAACTCCACCCGGAACTGGTGTGATGTATGAGACTTTCTCAAAGCAGGCGTCAAAATCAACATCACCCACTAAGCGGTAGCCTTTTTTCGCTGAAGAGTCATCAACCCGATTTACGCCTACATCTATCACAACAGCCCCCTCTTTGACCATATCAGCCGAAATTGTTTTCGGTTGACCAATAGCAGCAATTAAGATGTCTGCCCTGCGTGTAATCTCACCCAAATTATTAGTTTTGGAGTGCGCTATAGTAACAGTTGCATTTGCCATATCCGCTTTCTGAAAAAGCATCGCTGATATCGGTTTACCGACGATATTAGACCGCCCCACTACCACCACTTCTTTCCCGCACGGATCAATATGATAGTATGACATAAGCTTGATGATACCGTAAGGGGTACAGGACAATAATCCAGGACGGCCAAGAAGCATCATACCAACATTATACGGATGAAAACCATCAACATCCTTGTCAGGATTAATCGTAAGAGTTACCGACAATTCGTCTATATGTTCAGGTAGTGGCGACTGTACAAGAATACCGTGAATTTTATCATTATCGTTTAGACTCTTTACTATCTCAACCAACTCGTTCTGTTGCAGTGTGGCAGGTTTCTTGATAACCTCTGAGTACAGCCCCAGTTTCTCACACGCTCTTTCCTTGGAACGAACATAAGTACCTGAGGCTGGATCATCCCCCACAAGCACCGCCGCAAGTCCAGGAATTACACCTTTCGCTTTGAGAGACTTTATACGAGTCCTCAGATTCTTTCGTACACTTTTCGCTACTTCTTTACCATCAATGAGTTGTGCTGGCATACTAAATTATTCCTTTAAGTTTCAGAAATATCTTCCGAATCGCTCACGGATTCCTCAGTATGATTATCTTGGACTTTTCTACTTGGTTTTCCAGTTATATCTTCAGGTTTGAAACTGTCGAGGTCAAATTTCTTACAGAAGCGTTCGATACTCGTAGCTTTCCCTGAAGTCGGGTTGATTCGCACTAAAACTCCAGACATACGAACATCGTTCGAGGTCGTTGTAAAGCGATGCGGCATACCCGTAAGAAACCGCTGTAAGGACGGTTCTTTCTCCATACCAATAATAGAGTCGTACGGACCAGTCATTCCAGCATCAGTGATATAAGCAGTCCCATTCTGTGTTACGTACTCATCGGCCGTTTGCACGTGAGTGTGAGTACCAACCACGGCTGAAACCTGACCATCAAACCAGTAGAGCATTGCCTGTTTTTCGGAAGTAGCCTCGGCATGCATATCGACGAAAATAATATCTGTCTTCCTGCGCATTTCAGAGACAATCCTTCCACCAACGACAAACGGGCAATCAATATCCTTCATATACGTACGCCCTTGCAGATTAATTACACCAATTTTAAAATCACCAACTGTCTCTATGTAATAGCCATTCCCGGGAACGCCAGGGGGAAAATTGGCGGGGCGAAGGAGCTTGGCGTTTGTTTTGATATAAGAACGTATCTCATACCGATCCCAGATGTGATTACCAGAGGTCTGAAGATCTATCCCATAAGTAAACGCTTTCCTCGCCATCTCAGGGGTAACACCAAAACCTCCAGCGGCATTCTCGATATTAGCAATAACGAAATCCACGGAATATTTTTCACGCATTGGTTTTATCATGTGAGCTGTTGCCTGGCGACCAGCTTTTCCACAGATATCCGCGATGAACATAATAGTAAATTCAGACATATAACTTCTCTTTTGCGCAGTTCATATTCTCATTATCTATCCATCCCCCCAATGTTGAGATTTTACGGTTCACCAAAATTATACACTCCGCACAATCATCCTATTTGGCAAACTCAGTTGATCTCATTTCTCGCACTACTGTGACCATAATCTGCCCCGGGTATTGTAATTCATTTTCTATCTTAGTCGCTAAATCACTGGCTAAAATGGAACTGGCAAGATCATCAAGAGTCTCGTGCTCGACTATCACACGTACCTCTCTGCCAGCCTGAATAGCATACGACTTGGAAACCCCCTTAAAGGAATCAGCCAGTTCCTCTATCTGCTGTAAGCGTTTGATGTATGCCTCCAAAGATTCTCTCCGTGCGCCGGGACGAGCACCGGAAACTGCATCTGCCGCCTGGACCAGTACAGGATAAGGACCCAGCATCGGAACATCACCGTGATGTGATTCTACTGCGTTGATTATCTCCTCAGACATTCCATACCGACGTACGAAATCAGCTCCTATTTGAGTATGGGTTCCTTCAGTTTCACGATCTATAGCTTTTCCAATATCGTGAAGAAGGCCGCATGATTTAGCCAATTGCGCATCCAAATTCAGTTCGGCTGCCATTAAACCACACAACATAGATACTTCCTTAGAATGCAACAAAACGTTCTGACCATAGGAAGTCCTAAAATTAAGTTTTCCAAGTTGACTAACTACATCCGGGTGCAAATTGTGAATACCGAGTTCAAAACAGGCTTGTTCACCTGCCTCTCGCACAATCACTTCCATTTCACGCTTGGATTTATCCACCACTTCCTCAATACGAGTCGGATGAATACGGCCATCGGTAATTAACTTATCAAGAGACATACGGGCAATTTCTCGACGTACCGGATCATAACCTGACAGAATAACTGCCTCGGGAGTATCATCGACAATTACATCAATTCCAGTGGCGGTTTCAAAAGAGCGGATATTACGCCCCTCGCGCCCGATAATACGACCTTTCATCTCATCAGTTGGAAGATTGACTACTGACACCGTAGTCTCTACAGTATGATCAGCAGCACATCGGTATATTGCCGACAGGATAATTTCCTTTGCTTCTTTGTCAGCATCTGCTTCAGCCTTATCCTTTATTTCTTTTATGTATCTTGCAGCATCAACTTTGGCAGCGCTCAACATATTATCCATAAGTTGCTTTTTAGCATCTTCAGGAGTCATCTGGGCAATTTTCTGGAGTTGCTCATTTTGCCTAATTATTATTTCATCAAGTTCTGTTTCCCTGAATCCAACCTTTTTCTCGCGGGCTTGTATGCTTTTTTCGTGGCGATTAAATTCTTTTTCGCGTATTTCAAATAAATCCAGTTTTTTATGAAAAGAGCTGCTCTCTTCTTTTAGATTTTTTTCACCTGCTTCAAGCTCTCGCCGTACGGCATCAGATTCCTTCTCGAAATCACTCTTGAGCTTCATAAGCTCTTCGCGAGCTTCGAGTCGAACCTCTTTTTGTCTTATTTCAGATTCTTTTTTCGCTTCAGCGACTAAGCGTTCTGCCTCTTTGGCGGCATGGCTTATCTTATCCTTGGAAGTACGATGCGCTAAAAACCAAGCTATAATAAAAGCCACAACACCGACCACGATCATTTCCACGATCAGCAGGACCATGTCGGGGTTCATAATAACCTCCCACCCAAACAACCGAGTGGATGTTTAATCTATTAAAAATGTTACGGATAGAAGATTCGGCGGTTTTCTATTGCTACATCGGACTAAAACAGTTACGTGAGCAATGCTGTATCAAGACGTTCTATAATTGTATTCAACTCAGCATCAAATTCGTAATAAAAATTGCCAAATTCCTCAGACTTGGACATTAATTCTGAAGCCATCGACATAGCAGCCAAAATCGCTACTTTGTCGCGAGCTTTAACTCGACCGCTCTCAGCAATATCTTTCATCCGGGAATCAACAAGGTCTGCGACCTTGGATATGTGCGATGAATCCTCATCTCCAGCAATTGGGTATTCTTCGCCATATATACTCACAATAACTTTGTTATTCTCAATAACTTTGTTATTCACAATAACTTTATTATCCAATCATATTGTCAGCTACTGATATTTAGGCTAACGCCAAAAAAAACAAATCTTCTTATCCTACTATCTTACAGTATCTTATACTAAATCCTATCGCTTGTGTCAAGTAAAATCTTATTATCCAATCTGCTCGAGTTCAGTTAGACGCGACATAACACCGGTCAATCGCGATTTTACAGCCTGTGACTGGTCTGAATTCTTGAGTTTCAACTGCTGAAGTTCATCAGAAAAGTCGTTAAGTTCCGACTTCAGTTTCGAATTTTCGGATTTCAGCTCTTTATTCTCTCGTTGGAGAGATTCCATACGCTCGATCAATTGATTGATTTTCTCAGCTAAGTATGAGAGTTTCGTATCAGTCATTATTTGTCCCTTATCTCCGCATTAAACTTTTTCTTCAAATCTGCCATCACATTCTGTTGCACCACATCAACTTCGTCACCAGAAAGACTACGTTCAGCGGATCGATATGTGATGGTTACGGCTATTGACTTTTTCCCCTTTTCTATCTGCTTGCCCATATACAGATCGAATATATCAACCTTTTCAGCAAGTGAGCCTGCGGCATTTCGCACAGTTTTCACCAAATCCCCAGCAGGAACATCAACTGCAACCACAATAGCAAGATCACGAGGAGCGGCAGGAAACTGAGGAAGCGACTTAAAGAATGGTAATGAAGCGCCAACTTCCTGCAACGGCTCAGTAGTGAATTCGGCCATATAAACCATCTGTTTTATATCAGCTAATCTGGCAATGGACATAGAAACTTGTCCGATAGATCCAACAGTTGTATCACCAGCTCTTATTTGAAAAGATACCCCTGATTCCAGATGATTCGTAGTTTTGGGCACATATTGTAATTCAGGCCATCTGAAATGGGCTGCCAGACGTTCAATAGCGCCAGTTAAATCATAAAAATCAAATGGACGAGGAGATTGACGCCAACCGTTAGTGGTATTGCCTGTTACTGTCAAGACTATTCGTTGCTCTTCATTCCAGTCGTGGTGAGCATCCGGGGGTTGATACACTTTCCCAATTTCGAATAGTCTCAAATCTGTATTACGATGGGAGATATTATGTCCAATTACATTCAGAGCGGTCAGTGACATACTGTTGCGCATGGCATCAAGGTCTGAAGAGGACGGATTGACAATTTGAACATAAGGAAGATCGGGATTAACTTTCTTTGCGAAACGGCTGTCCACCAAACCATGGTTGACCATCTCATCAAAGCCAACACCAGTCAAAATTGTGCGCACCTCATCAACGAAAACATCCTGTTTGTAGGTCGGTGTAAAAAGAGGGCCAACATTAGAAATAGCATCAGGAATGTTTCCCCATCCCTCCATACGAGCAACTTCTTCAATAAGATCAATCTCGCGTTCCAAATCCGGTCGAAAAGTAGGCACTGTCACTGTTAGCTTTTCTTCTCCAGTAACTTCCAGTTCAAGATTTGAAAGAATCTCCTTCATGCGTTTTGTAGTCAGCTTAGTTCCGAGAATTGCATTACAGCGAGCTGGACGAAATGATATTGTCTTCGGCTTAATTTGTTCGGGATAGCAGTCAATAATTCCATCGAGCACTTCTCCACCGCACAATTCGTGCATCAGCGATGCAGCGCGATTAATGGCAAATAAGGCACCATTTGGATCAGCGCCTTTCTCAAATCTTGTCGATGATTCCGTCACAAAGCCCAAGTGCTTACGGCTCTTGCGAATCATTGATGGGTTAAAATACGCTGATTCCAACAGGATATTAGTTGTGCTATCTTCAACCTCAGAGTCCAGCCCACCCATAACACCGGCGGCGGCGACACCATGTTTGCCATTTGTAATTAGCAAAACATCCGGTATAAGACTATGCTCTTGATCGTCAAGAGTAGTAAACTTTTCTCCCTCTGTTGCCCGCCGAACCACCACTTCAGTTGAATCAAAACGGTCGTAATCAAAAGCATGAAGCGGATGGCCGGTTTCAAGTAGGACATAATTCGTGATGTCAACTATGTTATTAATAGGACGAATACCAGAGGTCAGAAGCTTTTTCTTAATCCACCACGGCGATTGACCAATCTTTATATTTTTTATAATTCGTGCCGCATATCTCGGACAGGCATCGGGATCGTCAATCTTGACAGAAATATAATCCGAAGCCTTCTCAGATGATTCTACCAATTCAAAGTCAGGCTTATGAACAGCCATCGAAACCAAAGCAGCGGCATCACGAGCTATTCCTATAGCGGACATTGAATCCGGCCGATTTGGAGTAAGTTCAAAAGCCAGCTGATAGTCATGAAAATCGAGATAGTCAGCCAGAGGTGTTCCTATTGTGGCATCAGAATCAAAGACCATTATTCCAGAATGATCGTCTGAGATACCCAATTCACGCTCGGAACAAATCATACCGCAGGATTCTACACCGCGGATCTTCGCTTTTTTGATAACAAAGTCTCCAGCCAGCTTTGCGCCCAATAGAGCCACAGGCACTTTTTGCCCCACAGCGACATTTGGCGCACCACATACGAGGTCCAACTTATCCGAGCCAATATCAACCGTAGCCAGTTTTATTTTATCAGCTCCCTTGATAGAATTAATATCAGTTACATAACCGACTACAACTTTATCCATATACCGGTCAGTGGCTTCGATTTCTTCCACTGCCGTGCCACAATTAGTCAGACGGTCAGCCAATTCATGCACCGGCAAGTCCAACCCAGTCAGCTCCAGAAGCCATTTGTATGAAATTTTCATATTTTACTTAAATTGACTCAGAAATCTTACGTCATTGTTGAAAAACAGCCTGATATCATCAATTTTATATTTCAGCATAGCTATTCTCTCAACTCCCAACCCAAATGCATAGCCAGTGTATTTCTCGCTATCGATACCTGCTTTATCAAGAACGTTTGGATCTATCATACCGCAACCAAGTATCTCAAGCCAACCTGAATATTTGCACAACTGGCACCCCTTTCCACCACACAGAATACAGGAGACATCTACTTCGGCGGACGGTTCAGTAAAAGGGAAAAATGATGGTCGAAAGTTTAGTTTAACATCTTCACCAAAGAATGCTTTACAAAACGCTACCAGGACACCCTTTAGATCAGACATACTTACATCTTCATCGACGAGAAACCCATCCACCTGATGAAAGGCAACATGGGCACGTGTTGAAATAGCTTCATTACGGAAGCAACGTCCGGGAGTAATTATCTTAATTGGGGGTTTTCTCTTTTCGATTTCGCGCACTTGCACCGGTGTAGTATGTGTACGCAAGAGTCGATCGCCTTTGACAAAAAGAGTATCTTGCATATCGCGGGCGGGATGATCAGGGGGGAAATTAAGCGCTTCAAAGTTGTAGTAGTCAGCCTCAATATCTGGGCCATGTGCAATCTCAAAACCCATCCCGTGAAATGTCCGACAAATATCACCCATCACTTGATTCAGGATATGTACATGCCCCAACGGCTGTGCCGTACCAGGAAGGGTAGAATCAATAACAATAGCAGGCTTTTCATCCCCAAAACTTTCCTGCTTCTCTTTGATACGTTTTTCAATGGATTTTCGGGCTTTATTCGCAGCAGCCCCTATCTGCTTACGTTCATCAACAGGCAGTTTACCCAACCCCTTCAAAATAACTGTAATTTCGCCCTTTTTCCCTAAGTAGTGCACACGGACATCATTAAGCGCATCGAGCGAATCAGCTTGACTGATTCGCTCAAAAGCATTTTCCGACAGAACACTAATATCATCCAATACTGACATTGATATTTCAGCTTAACGTTACTCGCCAGCAGCCATCTTGGCCAGCGATTTGAAAGTTGTCATATCTCTGGCTGCGATATCAGCCAGCATCTTACGGTCAAGATTTATTCCAGCTTTTTTCAAACCCGCCATAAATGTTGAATAATTCGTTCCACACATTTTAGCTGCAGCAGAAATTCGGACAATCCATAAGCGACGGAAATCACGCTTTTTGTTACGACGGTCGCGGTACGCATATTTCAGCCCCTTGTGAACCGTTTCAATTGCCGTCCTGTATAAGTTACCACGGCCACCATAGTTACCACGTGTCCGCTTAAGCACCTTTTTATGACGTTTATGCGAAGCAACACTGTTCTTTGATCGTGCCATCTTTTAGTTCTCCTGTATATAACTCAGCTCTACAACCAATCAGAGATTGGGAAGCATCTGTTCTATTCGTTTCGTATCCGCTTTGGATAAAAGTGTCGGCCGACGGAGCTGACGTCTGCGCTTTGGAGACATCTTAGTCAAAATATGAGTCTTATACGCTCTACGCCTTTTTAGCTTGCCGGACGCTGTTTTCTTAAAGCGCTTTGCAGCGCCTCGATGTGTTTTCATCTTCGGCATTATTTACCTTTTTCTCTACAATTATCAATTATTCTAATCAGAGTCAACTGTTTGGTTTTTTTCTTCTTCAACCACTGTTGGTGATTTCTCTTTATGTTTTTTCGCTTTAGACTTATCTGTTTTTTTTCGCAACTTCTTCATCACATCAACACTTGGGGCGATAATCATATTCATGTGCCGTCCCTCAAGACGTGGTTTCATCTCAACTGTTGCCACATCTTCTAACTCTTCAGCTACACGTTCAAGTAACTTCCGCCCGGACTCAGTATGCGCCATTTCTCGACCGCGAAACATTACAAATACCTTCACCTTATTGCCAGACTCGACAAAACCGCGAACATGGTTAGTCTTGAACGTAAAGTCATGATTATCAATCCTTGGTCGATAACGCATTTCCTTTAACTGAAAAGAGTGCTGTTTTTTCCTGGCAATTCGGTCTTTCTTGGAAAGTTCATACTTATACTTTCCAAAGTCCAGAATACGACAAACAGGAGGCCTACTTTTAGGCGACACCTCAACCAAATCAAGCCCATAGTCTTGTGCGCGCTGGAGAGCTTCACTGGTCGGTACTATACCGATTTGTTCTCCTTCAGGACCAATCAATCGAACTGGCGACACTTTGACTCGGCTATTTATACGCAGTTCTTTACTACTTATGAAATCCTCCTAAGATATTTTTACTATCTATCAAGTCCTTTATTATCAATCTCTTTCCTAAATAGCGCCACAGCTTCAGAAAAAGTCATTGAGCCTAAATCACCAACACCATGCTTTCTCAACGACACAGTTTTTGATTCAGCTTCACGGGCTCCAACGATACACATATATGGCACTTTCATCAATTCAGCATCACGTATTTTCGCACCTATTTTCTCGGAACGATCGTCAATAACAGCACGAATACCTTTGCTGGTAAATTCGTCAACTACTTGGCATCCAAAATCATTAAAGCTATCAGTAACAGGCATAATCTTTACCTGAACCGGCGCCAACCACAATGGGAAATTACCGGCATAATGCTCAACGAGCACACCAAAAAACCGCTCTATTGATCCGAGCAAAGCGCGATGTATCATATATGGTCGCTTTTTACGACCATCCTCATCAATATAATAAAGATCGAACCGCTCTGGCAAGGAAAAATCAAATTGAATAGTTGAACACTGCCAGCTGCGATTGAGGGCATCTTTTATCTTGATATCAATTTTAGGACCGTAGAAAGCTCCTCCACCTTCATCGACCTGATACGCCAATTCTGCTTTCTCAAGAGCAAATCTGAGACTTCTTTCAGCCCTTTCCCAATCCTCGGCTTCTCCAATTGACTTCTCAGGACGTGTAGACAGATAAATATCATAGTTGGAAAAACCAAACGAACTTAGAATGTAAACACAAAAATTAATAACCCAGACGACTTCCTCTTCCATATTTTCCTGTGTCACAAAGTGATGGGCATCATCCTGAGTGAAGCCGCGGACGCGCATTAAACCATGCAATACCCCGCTTGGTTCAAAGCGATATACCGCTCCAAGCTCTGCCCATCGGAGTGGCAGATCACGATATGACCACAGGCGAGATTTGTATATGTAAATATGGAAAGGACAGTTCATAGGTTTTAGCTGATAAAAGCGCCCCTCAACTTCAACCGGACTGAGCATCGAATCGCTGTAAAAATCGGTATGCCCGCTTCGTTCCCACAAACCACGTAAAGCAATGTGTGGCGAAAAGACCAGCTCGTACCCATTCTTTAGATGTTCCTCACGCCAGAAGTTTTCTATTTCATTTCGAACCCGAGCTCCTTTTGGATGCCATAGCACCAATCCAGCACCAACTTCATCATTTATTGAGTATAGCTCGAGTTGTTTGCCCAAGACCCTATGATCGCGTTTTTTAGCCTCTTCCAAACGATACAAATAATCATCGAGCATCGCTTTCTTAGGATATGAGACTCCGTAGATACGTTGCAACATTGGGCGTCGTTCATCTCCACGCCAGTAGGCACCTGATGTCGAGGTTAGTTTGAACGCTTTTATGATACCTGTCCGTGGAATGTGCGGACCACGGCAAAGATCCTTAAACCGCGAATGATAATAGAAGGTTACAGTCTCGTCTTCAATATCCTCAAGCAACTCAATCTTATATTCCTCACCATCCCTGCGACATTGCTCAATGGCATCACTACGAGCAATTTCCTTACTGGAAAAGGCAGAATTTTCCTTGATGATTTCCCCCATTTTCCCCTCAATCTTTTTCAAATCATCAGGTAAAAACGGCTTCTCTACATCAAAATCATAATACCAGCCTTCATCAATTGACGGACCTATAGCGAGTTTCACTCCCGGAAAAAGTTCCTGAACAGCCTGAGCCATAATGTGTGAGCTGGAATGCCAAAAAACTTTCTTTCCTTCAGATTTATCAAAAGTAAGTATTTCCACAGAAGCATCATCAGAAATGACCGCATTGAGGTCACGCATCTCACCATTGACTTTTACCGCTATGGCTGCTTTTGCAAGCCTCGGAGAAATAGCAGAGGCGATATCGTAGCCGGTTGTCCCGGGTTCATACTGCTTCACAGAACCATCAGGAAATGTAATCTGCAATTGAGCCAACTTATTTGCTCCAAATATAATTTGCTCCAAATACCATTTGCTCCAAATACCATTTGCTCCAAAATATAACAAAAGCGGATCATTGAGTGGATCAGGCCACGCAAACCCGCTCACATCATCAAATGGTGGGCGATACTGGAATTGAACCAGTGACCCCTTGCATGTCAAGCAAGTACTCTAACCATCTGAGCTAATCGCCCATAGTTTCAATCTTTCAACCTTCATCCTTCATATCGGACAGGTGGAACCGATAATAATATACTTTTCTAAAAATTTGTCAAGGTGAAATAACTTGCTCTGATTTACAAAAACATATTTTCTTCGAATGGCCTATGTTTCTAACAGCGCATATTAACAGAAAATATCAAAAATAAATGGAAGGATAACAGCTAATTTCATACTAACAGCAATAGGTTATCAACTCATACCCACCATCTGCATAAACGTTTCTGCCTTGAAATATTCTTCCTTAAGGGTTTCGCTGAATTTGTCAAAGTCACCCATTGTCAATTGCATAAAGTCGACAACATTATTATCAAGAGTACCAATTTTGTAAGCATCATCCTCTTCATAAAAAGTTTTTTTAGCTACATAATTAGCCAAATAAACCAAATACATCAATGGATCTTCACTTTCTGCCTGCTGAGGAAAATGATGAAATATTATAGAATCGCTCAACTTTTTGGAAAGTTTCCATTGTTTAACAAGATATCCACCAATTTGTGCATGGTTAAAACCTAAGACTTTGTCCTCAAGTTCATAATCAAGAGATGTTGCATCCACCACCCGTGCGTCATCAAGAATTGCCTGCTTCTCTTTCAGGAAAGAAAAAATAACCATTTTCCCAATATCGTGCAGCAAACCTGCTGAAAAAGCAGAATCAGGGTCAACTACTCCACGAGACCTTACATTTTTAGCTAAGATACGACTGCAATATGCAGTTGCTACCGAGTGCCGCCAAAAGCTTTCCTGGAATTCCTTATCACTGTCTTTCCCTTTCCCTTTGAACATGTTAAGAACACTTGTAGAAAGAACAAGATTCTGAATTGCCTCATTACCTACTATCATTACAGCCTGTTTGATTGAGTCAATTGAACGCGCAAGGCCATAAAAGGCAGAGTTTGTAAGTTTAAGGACTTTCACCGACATTGCAGGGTCCTCAGACAAAATAGCGGCCACCTTAGCAGCGGTGCAGTCCGGATCGTTTATTACTTTCTGAATCTGCTGAAATACTATAGGTGGTGTAGGAAAATTGCGGATATTTGAAACAATCTGTTTAACCTTATTTTCAACTGTTGCTGTATTCATTAAGCCACCTATTTACTCAGTTTCTCCATTTGAAAAGCCTTTGATATCATCCATCATTTTGTCCGCTATTTCCTGTCGAACGTGTTGTTGATCGTAAAAACCCTGCTTGACACGCTCTTTAGCGGTTTTGATTTTGTCCATCCGAAGTCCAGCTTTATTCTCACTTTTCACCGAACTGTCATTTGTCGGCATCTCTCCCAGTCCATACTTTGCACGCGCACTGTCTGCCATTTGAGCCATTTTCTCACGCGCATCGGATGACAATTCCACAGTGTCAACAGATTGAGCTTTTGATGGAACATTTTCTTTCGCTTTCTGCTCAGTCGCCGATGAGACCGATGACACTTGTGGCTTTTGGTTATGCAGTGGTCCTATTTCCATTCTCTTCTCTTTCCGATGAAATGTTCATCATTACCAAACAAAGAGCCATCACTAATCATCATAAATAATACCACTCTTGATTCATTTCTTGCCATTGACAAATTGAGGGGATGGGGCGCCTTCGCTCATATACTGTAAAATCTTCTCACTGTTACGCAATTCTCCAAGCTCCTCTTTTATCCGCGCAGAGCGTCCTTTGAGATAACTTTCGCACTCTGACACAATATCCCTGTTTTTCTTTATCAAGGTCGTAATGCTATTGATGATTTTTTTGACATCCGGCAAAACTGACACCATCCTAAATCCTTGCGGAGTCCTTTTCCTCAATATTTCGATTTTCTCCTCAGAGCGCTTAATCCGTGACTGACAACGTTCGACCTCTGCAAAAAGATCCAGAAGACTTGCATCACTGTCAAATTTAATGAGATCTCTCTGCTTGTCAAGCGTGATATACAACGCCTGATAGAAAGAGTATT
The DNA here is from genome assembly GCA_034659895.1 of Candidatus Zixiibacteriota bacterium. Lineage (GTDB taxonomy): Bacteria > Zixibacteria > MSB-5A5 > GN15 > FEB-12 > B120-G9. The sequence continues at coordinate 4,061 of JAYEIF010000208.1, read as the reverse complement.
CCTCTTTGAGAACAGCAGTTAATTCACGTTCCAACTGTTTTATTGCCTGATAGTCCATATTGCTTACGCCGATCCTCTAAAACTGCCGGGGTTTGGTGATTTATCCGAATTATTCTGTCCTTCTATCCCTTGATCTTTCAACCCTTGCCAACCCAGGCGAAGTTCACTTATTATATTAATGTTATCGTCAAGAGCCTTCAAATCTTTCGTCCCCTGAATAAAATCAGTCTGATTAAGCAGGAAAGCATACAGTTTCCCAAGATTAGCTGCTACTTCTCCTCCTTTTTTCTCGTCCAGAGTTGTATATAGATGAGTAATAAACCGCTTGGAACGCTCGAGTTGCTCGTAGCCCTTATCAAAATCTTTTACTTTGTAGTAATCTGCCGCTTGATTGTAAGCTTTAATGGCACCGTCATAGACTTGCAGTATGAGGTCAATCTGCGATTTGGAGACAGTTTCAACATCTCGATATGTCTTTAGATTACCTTCCATGGTTACTCCTTCAATGATTATTTATCACCATATAGATTTTATTTCTGATTAAACATCCAATTAGAGTTGAGACTTTCCAATTGTGTCGTAAGATAGTCCTTTGTGGAATTAAGTTCGCCAAGTGTTTTCTCCATCTCGTAGAAACGCTGGAACAGCGATTCACGCCGCATTACCAATCGCTCGTCAATCTCTTCAACTCGTTCAGTTATAGTCTCAATCTGTGTTTCGTAACTCTTTATCTTACTGTCAAGCGCACCTACGTTAGATTTGGTATAACTGGACAACTTATCACGTAAACGAGCGGCGATTCCTTTGGTTATGGTAATCGTTCCCTCGACGCTATCGTCAACCTCCGACGAATCAAACATTACCCTGAGCACTAAACCTTCAGTAGTTTCATTATCTTCTTTTCCCTTCAGCAGTTGTCCTGTCCCTTCAGCTTCTTCCCCGTTGATAGTGCCCGCCACATCATTTCCTTCAGTTGAAGTAGCATTGGTTAAGCCAAGACTGGCATAAGCTGAATCAGAAATAGAGGTAATGCGTTCAACTGTAGAACTGGAGCCGTAGGAGCCACTTGTAAATGTCAGATAACCAGTGCTTCCTTCATCCACCCACTCTACCTGCACACCGTAAGAGCCAATGCGTCCATCGTTATCAATCTTACTCTGAATCTCATTGACCAATTCATCAGACGATGAATATGTGCGTGCGGTCAACCGTATCTCTTCTGATTCGCGACCGTTGACATTCAATTTAATAGTGTCGTTGGAAGAATCAATAGTCAGAGGAGTTTCGTCAGGATCACTGATGGCGGTTCCCTGCATTTCACCCTTTGTTGCCGCCGCTGTAATATCTACCTCATAATCTTCACCAACTTTTGTTGCCGTAGTTGAGGACACAAACTGAATATCGCTATTTGAAGCGGATCCGCCGTCGGTGAACAGATCAACTACCTCATCCAAATTGTTGCGAAGCGCATCCTCAAACCTCGAGTTGTCAGTTATCGCAAGATGGCCGTCGAGATTAGTGCGAATACCAATAGAATAAAAATTCGAAAACTCTGAGTCCATCCCCTCAATCTTTGAACCAATTGCTGAACTTATCGAATGGCGCATTGTCCACAGTAAAGATTCTCCAAACAAAACACCGGATTCTTCGGAATCCTCATCAAAAGTATTCTGATCACTGATATAATCCATCACATTATTGTAACGCTTGATGAAATTATCCACCTTTGACTTTATTCCGGAAATATCAATATCAGTAGTAATAGTAACAGATTCATCAGGCTGAGTCACTTTTGCAACATTAAGCGTAACACCCGCTATTACATCCTCGAAAGTATTCGTTCCTGAAGTTACAACAATTGGAGATCCAGTGCCTCCGCCTGCGCCAAAGGATATCTTGGCATCCGAGGCTTCCTGAATAAGAGGGGCAAAAGTAGACACCTGAAAAGTATCGCCGGCTGTCAGTTGACCTGTGGAAAAATTCAATTTAAGACCGTCCGCCCCATCGCCGACCAATTCAACCGCGGCGTCTGCCTGCGTAACATTAACTTGACCGGAATTGGTGCCGTCAGACCACTCAATTGTTATTACATCGGTTCCGACTGTCTGAGTTCCACTGCCAAGGACAGTGAACGAGTATATTTTATTCTCATTACCGCTGTAAGAAGCCATCGAATCAAGTGAAACAGTCGAATCCGAGACTGAATTAAATGACATAATTTCCGGACTGTCAAACAACGCCGATGTATAGTTTAAGTTTGTTCCGCCTGTTAGATTGGAAGTAACTTCTATTTTACTGCTCAGGCCTGTCTTATCGGCAGTCAGCATCAGGCGATACGGATTAGACGATGACCCATCATTGATAATTGATGCCGTAACTCCCACACTGGAATCATTGATTGCCTGCTTTATTCCCACAAGCGAGTTGTTGTTACTGTCGATATTGATATTGTAAAGAGAGCCGTCTCCTATCTGAATTTCTATACTTCCCGTCCCCATAATCCCCGCATCATTGTCAGAAATGCCTTGGCTTGCAATTTGATGATTCCGCGCTACATTCATAACCTGCATTTGATACGAGCCGGTAGCTACTCGTCCGGAAGTTGTCGCTGTTAAAATTGAATCATCAGAAACAGAAGCGGTTGCCGCATTGAAAGTAGAACGGTTGGTTAATTGAGAAACTGCCGCACTTAGAGCAAGTGCTTTAGCCTGAAATGCCTTAAAAGCGGTTATTACATTTGTCTTTTCAGTCTTTTCGTATTCAAGAAGGACAGCGTCCTGACGCTCAGCATTTATAATAGCATCAACGATTCTTGTGGTGTCAAAACCGGAATTGAGGCCGTCTATCGAATTAATGCCTGGCATAACTTACTCCTGTAATACCTGACTTCAATGTCGCGCCAGTAAAAATTGTACTGACGTTTTCAATCTAATCTCTTTGGGGGAGGCAACCCCCCCCCAAAGTATTTATTATCTACTCTTCTGTTCTTATCGGAACAGAGAAAGAATTGTCTGCGGAACCTGGTTAGCTTGAGCCAGCATTGAGGTGCCAGCCTGAAGCAGAATCTGATGTTTCGTAAACTCTGACATTTCAGCGGCCATATCAGTATCACGAATCTGTGATTCTGAAGCAATCAGGTTCTGTGACGCAATTCGAAGATTTCTCAGGTTGGAATCCAGAGTGTTCTTCTGAAAACTTCCAAGAGTACCACGAGTTGTTGACACTTCATTAATTGCCTGGTCAATAATCGACTGCGAATCCTGTGCGCCCTGAACCGTAGTAACATCGATACCGGCAAGCGATGTATACAAATTGCCAGATATGTTATTCCCAAGAGAGGAAGCCGCCATTGATCGAAGACTGACTTCTGTTGTCTGACCAACATTACCGCCGATCTGGAAGACCAATGAACGATCCACATTGGAAATCGTCTCGGTGCCTCCTGCCGAAGACAGTCCATAAGTCACAATGGCGGATTCTGTATGATCGGCATTATAAATTGTGTTGTTAGATCCAGCCGACATATTATGCGCCGGTCCACCGTCGAGACGGACATCATACTGGGCAACAGTAACATCAAGCAGTGAACCTCCAAGCTCAACACCAGCGCCGGAGCCCTTGGCGACAACCATTGAAATTGTTCCGCGGTTAGCATCACCTAATTCTGCAGTGGCAAGAGTGGTTGTTCCAGTACTCGCATAATTGACGGTATCAATTGTATTGACATATTCATCAAAACTGACCCGGGCATCAATACCGTTATTTGCAAGCACATCTTCAGAAAAATTTAAGTACGTTTCGAGATCGCCAGTACTAGTACCTACAGCATTCATTTGAATGCTATAAGCTGAGCCTTCATCGCGAGTGGTAATCCGAATCTTGTTATCATCGTATACAGAAGCAACAAGGTCATTCACAGAACCATCTTTAACATCACCAAAGGCTGCACCCCCCAACCCTGTTGCATCTTTATTCAACTCTGACACGACATCCGAAAGAGATCCATAGGAAGCAGCAGCATCAAGTGTCACGGTCTCATTAGATTTGGTACCGTTGGCAGT
>JAYEIF010000207.1:0-9130 GCA_034659895.1 Candidatus Zixiibacteriota bacterium | reverse complement strand
GGCTGGCACATAGTTCAGTTTTCAATTTCAAGCCGACAGGCGTCTTGACCTACCTGCTTCCGCCCCAATGGACTTGTCATACCAGCGAACGCTGGTATCCAGTGGGTCAATCCTTCTCGGCGAACTCCTTACAATTTTGATTAGAGACAAGGCCAGATTGCGCTTTTGATTTGTGTTTATTCTGATTATCTTTTAAGTCAAAGTGAAAATATCAAATAACATATTATCTTGAATAGGTTTTATGGTTAAATAACCCGCTATGAGTTGCGGACATTTTGCATTCAAAGGTTGGCATTCATTATGAACAAAATCAAAACAGCTGTTGTCGGAGTCGGGTCACTGGGGAAACATCATCTAAAATGGCTCAGCCATATTGAACAATCCGAGTTGGTTGGATTCTACGATATTGATTCAGAGTCCCGAGCGCAGTTTGCAGAAAAGTATGACAATATCACTGCGTATGATTCTCTTGAACAAGTGGCGGAAAGCGCCGAAGCTGTATCAATTGCGGTTCCTACGAACAAACACTTCGAGGTGGCATCGTTCCTGATAGATAGGGGCGTCCATTGTCTGATAGAGAAACCAGTAACAGCCACTCTTGATGAAGCCCTGACACTGCAGGAAAAGGCGCATTCTATGGGTGTGAAGGTGGCGGTTGGGCATATTGAGCGTTTCAATCCGGCAGTACAGGCGATTCTTGAATTGGGCGTAAAACCGGCATTTATTGAAGCCCATCGTCTGGCCGCTTTCAATCCGCGAGGAACCGATGTAGCTGTGGTGCGCGATCTTATGATACACGATATTGACCTTGTGCTTACATTTATTGATTCAGAAATCACTGATATCCAAGCCTCAACTGTTGCGGTAGTTTCTGACCAAGCCGATATAGCCAATGCCAGATTCACTTTTGAAAGTGGGGCAGTGGCAAACCTCACAGCATCACGTATATCTCTACATCAAATGCGCAAACTGCGGATATTTCAGCAGTCAGGTTATTTCTCTCTTGATTTGGCGCAGAAACAGGCTGACTTGTATCAGTTAGCTACTCGCGGTGAATCCGGTGAGGGATTTCGCTTGCCAATTGGCAAGTCGGATAGAGAACTGCTTTACACTAAGAAACAGGATTCCGGCGAGGATATGCTTCAGATGGAATTATCCGCATTCCTGAGAGCAATACAAAACAACCATCCAGCAACTGTGTCACTTGAGCAGGGAACAAAAGCTCTACGCGTGGCACTGGAGGTGGAACGGATTGGTCGGAAATCACTGGAGCAAATGCTTGCTCGTGACTGATTGACAGAGGTAGAATGGAACTGTTCTTATCAGCCGGTGATCCATCCGGAGACAACGCCGCCGCGAGAGTAATCGAATCGCTCAGAGAATCACAGCAGGAGCTTACTTTCTACGGACTGGGACATGCTCGACTTGCTTCGCTTGGGCAGGAACAATTTGCCGACAGAAGCAAGCTTGCTGTGCTTGGTTTTTGGGAAGTTGCCCGTCACTGGTGGTTCTTCCGTTGTCTTATGCAAAAATGCGTCAATGAAATCAAGTCTCGTCGCCCAAAGGCAATAGTGCTTGTTGATTATCCCGGATTCAATCTCCGACTGGCTAAGCGGATAAAGAAACTTGGTATCCCGATTATTTACTATATTTCGCCTCAAGTTTGGGCATGGGGACATCGACGAGTGGCGGAGATTCGGGAACTGGTTGATCTCATGCTGGTAATTCTACCATTTGAGGAAAATTTCTACAGTAACAGCGGTGTCAATTCCAAATTTGTAGGTCACTATCTGCTGGAGGATATTCCCTCGGAGTATATCTCATCATCACCTCCGCATTCAGTTAGCAGGTTGTGTTTGTTACCGGGATCACGTTCGCAGGAAGTACAGCGGATGTTACCATCTATGCTGAAGGCGGCGCAAAAGTTCAATCACCGTTATGGCACCAGTTCTGTAGTTGCAGGTCTTTCAGATGTGTTCGATTATGAGAAAGCAATCTCTCCATATTCTGATGACGGCATCACGGTCATGTATGACAAACCTCGCCAATGTATATTTGAAAGCGATATTGTCCTGACAGCATCCGGCACTGCCACTCTTGAAGCCGGAATCATAGGTCGTCCAATGGTAGTGGTTTACAAGACAGGATTTGTAACCTACCAGATAGCTCGACAGCTTATCTCGCTTGACAAAATCGCCCTGGTCAACTTGGTTGTGGGAGAGAAACTGGTTCCGGAGTTGATTCAACGCAAAGCTTCCTCGGAACAAATTGTTAAGGAACTTGCAAGATTCATGGATAACAAAAAATATTACGAGCTTGTAAAAGAACGACTTTATAATATTCCGAAAATGTTGGGAGGCGCAGGATCATCAGCCCGCGCCGCTCGCCTTATTCACAAATATCTTGAGGAAGGACACTAACAGTTGCTCTTTCTGTATCATCTGTTTACATCGTTGATTTACGCTATTGTTTTTCCTGTGATTCGTCTGAAAGCCGCATACGGCAACATCAAGTGGCAACATCGGTTAGGGCTTATTTCCGATGATAAACAGTGTGATGTCTGGCTTCACGCTTCATCGGTCGGGGAAGTGAAAATTGTCTCATATTTGCTGAAATACTTAAGTGACAAACGACCCGAATTGAAACTTCGCTTAACAGTTATGACTGAGACTGGTTTTAGAGTTGCCAAACAACTCGACATTTCCAACCTTGTAGTGGGATATTTACCTTTAGACTGCCGAAGGGTTGTTCAAAGAACTATGGATGCGATTAAACCATCGATGGTGGTAATTGCCGAGACAGAGATTTGGCCTGCTCTAATTATGGAGACTGGCCGCCGAAACATCCCTCTGATTTTAATCAATGGCCGAATGTCGAAAAACGCATTTGGTCGTTACCGCCGACTTTCTTCTGCTATACAGCGGTTACTTGAGCAATATGATTACTTTTTTCTCAAAACTGAACAAGATGCAGTTCGTTATCGACATCTTGGAGCGACTGTGGAGAAATCGGAAATTGCCGGAGATATGAAATTCGATGCTCCACTTATGCCACGCTCTGAAGGACGCCGTAATGAAATTAGACATCGTCTCGGAGTAAACGAAAGTGATTTTCTTATTGTCGCCGGTTCCACGAGAGAAGGAGAGGAATCTCTTCTGCTTCAGGCGTTGTCTGCTTATTTAGTGTCCGAAAACAGTGATGTACCTGCAATACGACTGGTATTTGCTCCCAGACATACCAACCGCATCGATGATGTAAAACAGGTATGTATCGATGCTGGAGTGCGTTATTCCATTTATAGTCATCCTGACCGCGAGTCCGCCGTAATACTGGTAGATAGAATGGGGCTTTTAAATGAGTTATATACAGCCGCAGATATCAGCTTTGTGGGAGGAACACTTGTAGATATTGGCGGACACAATTTGCTTGAACCTGTCTGGGCAGGTACGCCGGTTCTCTTTGGTCCATACCTGAGCAATGTTTTGGAAGCGGCAGAGTATATCATTGATAACAACTATGGTGCGCGAGTATCAACGGCACAGGAACTTGCCGATGTTACTGCTCGGTTTCAATTGGGCAAGATTGAGTTTGCTGTGAAAAGTGAGAATGACTTAGCTAATTCGGCAACAACCAAGGCAGGAAAGCATATTTTAGATAGGTTGGAAAATGTTTGAGAAATTGTGGAAAAAGTTCCTCAGACGTAGGTCGCTGTCATTCTGGAACATTCTGGCGCCGATTATCTGGATTATATCTGTTGCGTATCGTATTGCCTCGTGGCTCTATCGAATATGGCCACGTGCAGTTATCAAAGTTAACGTCCCTGTTATTTCGGTTGGCAATATCGCTGTCGGAGGAACCGGCAAGACCCCAATTGTGCAAATGCTGGCTCAACTGTTTCTTGATGAAGGATTTCGTGTTGGTATAGTTTCCTCCGGTTGGGGACGTCAATCTGATGTCCCAATTATGGAACAGGGCTACAAGATTTCGAATCTGGCAGTAGAACTGACTGGTGATGAAGTCAAGTTGCTGGCAACCTTTCTCCCAGAGATAGTTTTCTCTGTCGATAGCTCTAAAGCTTCTGCTGCTCGACGTTTGGCAGATAGTGGCGATATTGATTTGATAATCATTGATGATGGATTTCAGCACTTTTGTCTTGCTCGTGATTTAGATATTGTTACTTATGATGCCGCCGTGAAACGCCGCAATCTTAAGGCTTTTCCGTTTGGCCTTCTTCGGGAACCTTTGACTGCTCTAAAACGAGCTGATTTCATATTGATAACCCGCTCCAAGTTTGCCGAGGACATCACAAAATTGCGGAAAAAGCTTTCATCGATAAACTCCGGAGCCAAAATATACCACGCTCAGTTTTATGCCCCTGAACTTGTTGGTTATGAACGTCAACTCCCCGTTAAGTATCTGCATGACAAATCGGTTTTTCTCTTTGCCGGTATCGGAAATTTTGAACCTCTTCGCAAACAAATTGACGCTCTGGCTGGCGACCTCGATTACGCCATGGAACTGTCGGATCATCAGGTGTATACGTTAGATGTTCTTGAAAATATCAAACGTCAGGCGGAAAAATACAATTCTGATATTATCATTACTACAGGGAAGGATTGGGTAAAATTGGGAGACTTTGATTTTGGTCGGGAAATATATTACCTTGCACAGTCAGTTGATCTTGATCCGGGCGAGGAAAAACTTATAGATTCATTGGAAAAGAGACTAAAACTTCAGGAGCAAAATAACTGATGGAACGAAATTATGATTTCATTGTTGCGGGTAGCGGTATTGCCGGATTATTCTATGCTCTTGAAATCGTAAGGATCTGTCCTGGAGCACATATTGCGGTTATAACCAAAAAAGCTGTCCAAGACACCAGCACGAACAGGGCACAAGGTGGAATAGCAGCTGTGCTGGGAGATACTGACTCATTTGATTTACACATTGAGGATACAATCAAAACCGGATGCGGGCTGTGTCACAAGGATACTGTCAGTGAAATTGTAAAAGCGGCACCATTTGCAATCGCTGATCTCGTAGCTTACGGTGTCAAGTTCACTCGGAAGGATAACCATTACAGTCTTGGCCGCGAAGGTGGACATTCGGTGTCTCGGGTAGTGCGAGCTGCGGACCTGACGGGAAAAGAAATTGAACGCGCCTTGTTAACGGCTTGCTATGAAAAATCCCCTCAGATCGAGCTATTTCGAGATCATATCGTTCTCGATCTTATTATCGGTCAGTCTGATTCGCAACGTATCTGCACAGGCGCCTATGTATTTACAGAGAAGGAACGCGAGTTTGACGCTTTCTATGCGCCTGTTACATTGTTGTCTACAGGAGGATTGGGGCAGGTGTACTACCACACCAGCAATCCTAAAATTGCTACCGGTGACGGGGTAGCTATTGCTCACAGAGCAGGTGTTTCAGTCGCCAATCTGGAGTTTATTCAATTTCACCCAACAGTTCTTTACAGCCCGGAACGGTGGCCATTTCTCATCTCCGAAGCTGTCCGTGGTGAGGGAGGACGACTTGTATCAATAGACGGCCGTCTGATTATGGAAAATGCCCACGAGCTAAAAGATCTCGCCCCGCGTGATGTTGTAGCTCGGGAAATTCACAAGGAACTCAAAACGAGCGGCAAGGAATATGTACTGCTGGATGTCAGTCATCTTGATGCAGATTTCATTAAGAAGAGATTTCCAAATATCTACAAGACATGCAGACGGCGGGGATTCGATATTACAAAGCAGCCTATACCTGTAGTGCCGGCAGCACATTACTCTTGCGGCGGAGTCATGGCTGGTGTTAACGGAGAGACAGAGCTTAAAGGACTGTATGTAGCTGGCGAGGTTGCGATGACTGGTATGCATGGCGCAAATCGTCTGGCATCAAATTCACTGCTGGAAGCGGTCGTAATGGCTAAACGGGCTGCGCAAACCTCCTGTAGTTATATGGAAAAAACAAATAAATCCGTGACAGCTTCTACTGATAACGCCTTTGCATCATCTCTGTTATATCCCAGCGAGAAATTACTTCTGGCTCACAATCGCCGTCAGCTCAAACGAATCATGTCTGATTTTGTTGGTATTGTCCGCAATGAACAACTTCTCGAACTTGCTCTGGAAAAAGTTAAACGCATCAGAAAAATAACCGAGCATTATTATCTGGCAACCCCGGCTACATACGATGTAGTTGAACTGCGCAATATGGCTACTGTATCTGAATTGATAATTCGTTCTGCCCTCATGCGTAAAGAATCACGTGGCTTGCAATTCATCGAGAATTATCCCAATTTCGATGATGCCTTTCTCAGAGATACAATTATCCCTGGATCTACAAATATGGAAGTGTGATATGACTATACATCATGAAATGATATTGATTCTGGACTTCGGGTCGCAGTATACTCAACTAATTGCCCGTCGTGTGCGCGAGGCAAATGTCTATTGCGAAATTGTTCCGTGTACAGTTGACCTTAATCTCTATCGTAACGCAAATGTGAAAGGATATATCCTCTCAGGCGGTCCATCATCTTTGAGTGATTCAGAATCACCTCGAATGCCAGCATCATTCTTCGATACAAACAAACCGATGTTGGGTATCTGTTACGGGATGCAACTGATTGCCGATAGATTTGGCGGACGGTTGATGGCTTCGCAGACACGGGAGTATGGCCGAGCCAATCTCAGTGTTGTCAATGACAGTACGCTATTTGCGGGAATTACATCTCAATCAGAAGTCTGGATGTCTCATGGCGATTCGATTGTTGAAATGCCCGAAGGATTTCATCAGATTGGAATCACTGATTCTTTACCGATGGCTGCCATAGGTGATAATAATCGTCAGTTCTATGGCCTTCAATTTCATCCGGAAGTGCACCATACCCATGAGGGCAAACGAATAATTGAAAACTTCCTGTTCAATATTTGTAAAGTCAAAGGTAATTGGACAACCGAAACCTTTATAGAATCATCTGTCGCTGCCATCAAGCAACAGGTAGGTAATGGCAAGGTAATCCACGGGATATCCGGTGGTGTCGATTCGACTGTGGCGGCTATATTATTATCGCGGGCTATTGGAAGAAACCTTCACGCTGTTTTCGTTGATAATGGCTTGTTACGCAAGAATGAGTTTGCGGATGTTATTTCTATGCTACAGACTTTAGACATCAATCTTCACACTGTAGATGCTTCGAGTACTTTTCTGTCTCGTCTTGAAGGAGTTGCTGACCCCGAGAAAAAGCGCAAAATAATCGGTAATACTTTTATTGACATATTCGAAAATGAAGCCACCAAAATCGGTGGAATTGAATTTTTGGCACAGGGGACACTCTATCCAGATGTGATTGAATCAGTATCGTTCAAAGGACCATCAGCGACTATAAAATCTCATCACAATGTAGGTGGACTTAAGGACCGTATGAAGTTGAAGCTGGTAGAGCCATTAAGAGAGCTTTTCAAGGATGAAGTCCGCGCTACTGGAAAGCTGCTTGGTTTGCCTAAAAATTTCATAGGGAGACATCCATTCCCCGGCCCCGGTTTAGCGGTGCGCATACTTGGAGATATTACCAATGAACGGTGTAACCTTCTTCGGGAGGCAGACTACATTTTTATAGATGAGCTTCACAAAAATAACATCTATGACGACATCTGGCAGGCATTTGCTGTTCTCCTGCCGATAAAAGCCGTGGGCGTTATGGGCGACGAGCGAACTTACGAGCACGTCATTGCCTTGCGAGCGGTAACCTCAGTAGATGGAATGACAGCCGACTGGGCACATATTGACCACGAGATAATAGCGCATATTTCCAATCGCATTATCCGCGAGGTTAAGGGAGTCAATAGGGTTGTATATGATGTATCGTCAAAACCGCCAGCCACTATCGAATGGGAATAACAAAGTTACAACTTTTGCGCAGGAAAGATTCTCCGATGTGCTATGGTTATTTGTGAATAAACTAAGATAGATGAAAGCGCTTCGTATGATACTCTGGATAATTCTTATTCTTGTGATCATATTCGCAGGTCTCAGCCTCTACCTTTACTTATGGCAGAGCAAAATGGTTTTCTTCCCAACCCGCGAATTAGCCATTACACCAAATGAAGCAGGCCTTGACTACGAGGATTTATTTATCGAAGTAGCAACGGGAGAGAAAATTAACGGCTGGCTATTCAGGACGACTGCTGGGGATGATAGTAAACCAGCTCCACTTGTGTTTTTCTGTCACGGTAATGGCGGAAATATATCACATCGATTTGAAACGATTGAATTTATACTGAGTCTGGGAGCTGATATTTTCATTTTTGACTATCGTGGTTACGGCCTGTCCGATGGCTCTCCCAGCGAAAAAAATATCTATGCCGACGCCAGAGCTTGTTTTGACTGGTTGACAACTGAGGACAGGTACAAACCAGAGCAGATTGTGTTGTTTGGACGTTCTCTTGGCGGAACGGTGGCAATCGATTTAGCTCAACAGGTTTTCTGCCGTGGCCTGATAGTCGAATCGTCACTGACCTCAGCACGAGCGATGGCGTCAAAAATGTTCCCATTCTTTCCAGTTGGTCTGTTGCTGAAATATCGATTAAACTCTTTGGATAAAATTGGTGATGTCAATTGTCCGGTATTGATAACTCATTCGCAGGAGGACGAGATAATCCCATTTGAAATGGGAAAGCAGTTGTTTTCAGCAGTTAAGTCACCTAAGCGTTTTGTGGCTCTTCGTGGTGGACACAACGAGCGTCTGTATTTTCAGAATAATGCCTATAGGAATGCACTTGTGGAACTGCTTTCAGGGTCAGCAACATCGTGGTAGCAAAATGGAGTAACTTCCAAACTTTTTGTTTAGAAACTGTTGAAAAACACTATACAGAAAACGGTATTACGCCTGCCTCGTGAAGTTAGACATCCCTCTATTATTGTCATCCATCTATCATTATCATTCCTCTATTATCGTCATTCCTGCGAAAGCAGGAAACCAGCAGGCGTTGCCTGTTTAGGGCTTGCTGAATAAAGTACCTGTCCGCTCGACAGGCGGGTAAGTTCTTTGTTCATAAATAGATAAACATGTTTTGTATTGTTTCAAGTGAAAGGGTTTTGTTATGAATAGCTTAAAAGGCTTGCACTTGAT
>JAYEIF010000206.1:0-9178 GCA_034659895.1 Candidatus Zixiibacteriota bacterium | reverse complement strand
AAGGCTTGCACTTGATAAACATTCTACACGCCACGGCGCACTTTCAGCTCGCGTAGCAGCGGGGCTTGTCTCCGCTGTGTGTATAGAAACGGGCGACACAAGGCCGCCCGCTACGCGAATTTGAGATCATGGTACATAATAACTAATTATTCAACAAGCCCTAAGTTAAGATTCCAGTTTTTCCAACGCTATTCGATAGTCAAATCCACACTTTTTGATTTTTTCAACAAAATTATTTGTCCATTCTATCTACACCATATATCTATACGCTGCTGGGCTTGTATCTTGGAAGAAAAGGTGCTTTATTGGCTGGTATTATGTTGAGAAAGGGTCTTCGGTACGTACGTCAATTCGATAAGAACCTATGGATTTTATCACTTGGCTGGTTAGTTAGCGCTGTCGGATATGCGGTGTCGCTGCCGTTCATTGCAATATATTTCAACGACGAGTTCGGACTATCAATGACTGATATTGGTTTGTTCTTTGGAGTTGTGGCTGTGGCACGTTCTGTTTTTCAAACAGTGGGGGGAGAGATTTCTGACCGAGTTGAACGTCGCCGATTGCTTGTCTATTCTCAGTATTCCAGAGCAATAGCGTTTTTGGGGATGTCTATCTCTATCTATTTACATTTAGGATTGTTATACATAGCAGGATTCTTGCTGTTAAATTCGATTCTCGGAGCTATATTCCAACCAGTAGCCAATGCTATGGTGTCGGACATTCTCCCTAAAAAACAGCGGTTGGAAGGTTATGCTATTGTTCGCTCAGCTGGTAACTTCGGATGGGCTTTAGGACCTGCTATAGGCGGATTCATCGCTAGTAGTTCCTACGATTTACTGTTTTTGATTTCCTCTGGACTGGTACTGACTTCCGGAACGATAATGTTACTATTTCTTGCACCACCCCGTTCCACTAAGGCAGTGGATCGTTTCAAGTTCAAAGATATCATTGCCATCCGAAAAGATTCCCTTCTAGCGATACATATGGGATTACTTCTGCTATTATATCTTGTTGTAGCTCAATTGATAGTCCCTTTTTCGACCTATACGGTGAATATGGCAGGTATATCTGAGACACAATTGGGATACTTGTTTACTCTCAACGGACTCCTTGTTGTGGGATTGCAACTACCGGCGACACGTTTACTGTCCCATCGTAGCTTAACCTCTCAATTAGCTATAGGATCATTACTTTATGCATTTGGCTATGGTATGATGGGATCACTAATTGGCTTTGGTTATTTTGCTTTTGCCATTACTGTTGTAACCATCGGCGAGGTGATTATGTCACCACCATCACTTACCCTTACCTCACGTCTGGCTCCAGCAGGGAGGATGGGGCGATATATGGGTATCCACGGCTTTTTCTTGTCAGCTGGTTGGTCATTGGGACCACTTTATGGAGGTGTGCTTTTAGATACATTCCACGACAAACCGTCAGTTGCATGGATACTCATCTCGTCACTTGCTATGGTGTCATTTATTGGATATCTGATATTTCAAAAGAAGTTGCCCCGTGAGGTCAATATCAAGGAGCAGGTGTAATCATTCTATAATAACAAATTTGCCTATCTGTGTTTGTTCTTCAGATTCCACTACAAAGTAATATAATCCCGAAACTACGGCTTGTGTGTTACGTGTAATCAGATCCCATGAATCGTGGGCAGATTGGGGATTGCCCGGAGGTACATCATGGTCAATTTCACGGATGAGGTCACCATCGAGACTAAAAATGCTAATTGTGCACTTTCTCGGGAGATTGGCAAAATGAATCTTTCGCAGGCGATAATCAGGAAGGTCCAGAATCCCTCGCCCTTCAAATCCCGATGAACGGTAATTGGCATCAATGCGATAAGGGTTCGGATAAACGTAGACTGAGTCACCTTTGGTGAGTGCATCCGCGCTAAGCTGAGGGTATTCAATAATCATATTGTTCACTGGCGCTGTTTCCAAAGCTGGTAATCCTACTAATGGTGACCCAAAATCAAACGCCGTTACAGCACAATAGTATGGAACTGAAGGTAAAAGGTTGGTGACGACATATTCATATTCGTAGTATTTCGGCATTGGATTGTCGTAGTCATACACTAGGTCATTGTCTTTCCACAAATTAGGATTACTTTCAGGGACAGGAGCATTTGGGTATACTTTATGGATAGTACCTTTCAACCCGAGATTTGACTGATTGTAGTCTTGGGGTTCAAAATAGTACAGGGTGTCATTAAATTCAAATGGATTTGTGCGGGTGTATAAAGTAGGATCAAACTTCATATCATTGAATAAAGATTTTAACGAGTCAATCGTAAATGGAATTTCTTCCAAGCTCCACTCAAATCGGCCGGGGGATTCCTCTTTCAAGATATACCGATTGTAGTTTTCACGGTCATACGATGTTAGCACGGAGAAACTTCCCGGACGATTGTCCCTGCCAATATATACACGGTATCCTTCGAAATCTATCTTGTTTAGGAAAACGTCAGGTGTAGTCTCGGAGTAATATCCGTTCCATCTGATTTTTAATTTACTCTTTTCTGGGATCACCCGTATTCGCGGCGCTGGAGGAGGTCCGGCTCCTTTGAAATCAGGCACCCCATCACCTCCATACCATTGAGAGTCGCAAGATGTATACTCCCATACAGTATCGAGTTCAAAAGGGTCAAGGGAAACTGTGTCATATCTTATGATAGTTGAATCGTTATTGCAAATGCGCACTTTACCAAAATACCCATCTCCGTCAGTGTCCACACCAGGGTTGTCATATACCCAAGAAGCCCATCTTGAATTCATTGCCAGATTGTCAAAATTGAGGGAGTTATAAAAGTGGTGTGGATGTAGCGGGTCAAATAGTGTTTCGAAATCGTCCGGTTGCTGATGAAAATCTTCACCTCCAATCCAGGCAAAAGATACTGGCAATTTTTGCCCCGGTGCTATATCAAAGGGACCAAATGATAGCAAATATCGACAATCATATCCTTCAGCATAGGTTTCCGCATCTTCAGGTGGAGGTCGCCATCCCTCGCGATAGTGATCAACAGCCGTGAACAGAAGATCATAGTCGAATTCATTATGTCGAAGCATATAGTATTTGTTGAGATCACCTTCAGGAGTTCCCATACGTGGACCGAAATCCCGATACGGGTCTTCTTCCGTATTAAGTCGGCGTGGTCCAAAATCATAGGTTGGGTTGCTGTAGTTGATTATCCACCAGTTGTATGAATACTTTAGCTCACGTGCAGGGGTCCGAACCACTCGTACACCGACCACACTTTTGGTCGATTTTTCGTTCCACATTCCGTTTTCAGGATCACCGTCGTTGTCGGCATGATAGGCGATATTGATAGTGTCAACAAAATCACATCCCTCGGGAGCTGGATGCGTTGGATAAAATCCCACAATATCATCATTCCATCCGTCGGGATTGTTTCTGCTGGTATGCCAGACATCGCCATCGACATAGATGCCGATATATACGTTTTTCAAATTCTTAACACCGATATTCTGCACCTTGTAATCAAATAGAATAAAATCATCAGCGTATGAAAAGCTCCAAGCCATAGAACGTTGATAGATTTTTATCCCCAGTGGGATGTGAGGTCGATTATCTGTATTATCAGATTGTATGAAAGCGGGATCGGCGAGCGTATCCGTATATTCGCAGATAATGTCCTGTTCAGAACAGGCATCCGAACTATAAAAAGGACTGTTTATGTCAATAGAAGCGTATGAGAAACCGCCAGGTGGAATGAAAGGTTCTACTTCAGGCCAGAATTCAGTTGTTTGGTAAAAATCTTCATTTCCGACAGATACAAGGGTATCTCTTCCAACTACCGCTCCAATCCAAACAGCCGCAACCCACAGATAGACAAGATTGCTGTTTTTGGGATAGACACAGGATGGAATTGATTTCCCTGTGAACGGGTCAGGGTAGCTGCCGCCAAGAGTGCCAAAGGTGCCGTTGTTAGCGAGAGCAAGCTGTATATTACCCCTGTTGTGAGCAGTATAGTCGACCTTAGGCATTGAACTAGTTGAATTGACTGTAACATCTCGTTGCCCAGTTGCTACCTTTGGGTTGATATTACGTGCTGTAACTTGGGAAAAACTAAAAAACATTATCAAAAGCAGAAAGGATGTTTTCTTGAATACATTCAATTTGTTTGAGCTTAAAGATGATGGACACATAACTGTCTGTTATCGCTACATTATTATGGCAAGTTTTCCGATAAATGTCTCTCCGCTCTCGGATTCTACTGTATAATAATACAAACCCGAAGATACCAACTGAGAATTTCGAGTAATCAAGTCCCATATTTCGTGAGATGCTTTAGGATCGGAAGGACTCAAATCGTGGTTAATTTCCTTAACTAGATCGCCGTCCAGTGAAAATATGCTGATAGTACATTTCGCTGGTATATTTTCGAAGTGAATAGCCCGAACACGGTCATCAGGTCGATAGCTTTTATCTCGTCCCTCTAATCCCATATCTCGATAGGAAGCATCAATACGATAGGGGTTTGGATACACAATTACATCAAGATTGTCATTGCCTGATAGTTCTGATGATGGTCGTGGATAGGCGCTTTTAAAACCAACCGTGACTGATGATTCAAGCGCTCCGAGGTCATCTTTTGGTGAGCCATAGTCAAAAGCGGTTACATTTATGAAGTATTGTACTGTTGGAAGAAGGTCTTCGATGACGAATTCATATTCGTAGTATTTCAAATATCCATTTTCTGTTAACTCTTCCGGTTGAGCTAATTCCGGATTTAGCTCCGAAGGACGTGGCTGGTCAGGATATACCTTGTGAATACCATCTGCTGTTCCTAATTCTGAGATGTTATAGTCCTGTGGCTTAAAGTAATAACTTTGTACATCAGTATCGGTTGTTTGGTATGGCGTAGCTCGAGTATATAGAGTAGGGTCAAGTTCAGGGTCCTGGAAGTAGGCTTGTAAGTCCTTTAATTCAAGAGGTAAACCCATCAGTACCCAGTCGCCATTTTCGTACTGATAGATTTTGTAATCTTCGCGGTCCCATGAGGAAACAACGCTGAAACTGGCTTTCCGTTCGTCACGGCCTATGTAGACACGATATCCCTCAAAGTCCATCTCTCGAGTAAAAATATCGCGTGTTGTTTCAGAGCGAGTGCCATTGAAACGAATTCGTAATTTGCCTTGCCCAGGACTTAACCATAATGTCGGTGCAGGAGGTGGAGCGGCTCCACAAAAATCTGGAACACCGTCGCCTTTATACCAATCCGTATCACAGGATGTATATTCCCAGAGAGTGTCAAGTTCCAAAGGTTCGAAAGAGATTGTATCAATGCTACTAATAATAGTATCGTTATAACAAAGACGGAACTCTCCAAAATAGCCATCACCGTCAGTGTCAACCCCGGGGTTGTCGTATATCTTCTCTGCCCAGGATGAGTTAAGCGCAAGGTCTTCAAAATGCAGACTATCGTAATATCTGTTAGGGTGATCTGGAAGGTTAATTTTCACATTAGCTGGGTAAGTATGTAATCCCTCACCACCTAAATATGCAAATGACAATGGCAAACTCTGCCCAGGATCAATGTTAAATGGTCCAAAAGAAAGTAGATAACGAGTATCAAGTCCATCTGCCCATTCATCTACCTTATCCTGAGGAGGAAGCATCCAGAGGGGGTCAGTTTCCTGAATAGCTGCCACCTTGGCCTGATCGTAATCGAATTCCTGATTGCGCATGATATAATACTTGTTACGGTCTCCTTCAGGTGTTCCCAAAGCTCCCGTTCCAAAATCACGGTAATCTTCTTCCCAACGTCCTTTTCCCTCCTGTTCGCGTGGACCGAAGTCAAGACTTGGATTGCCATTGCTTATCCACCAATTGAATGAAACATCAAGGTCTTCTGCTGGAGTGCGGACAATTCGCATAGCGGTAAGATCAGGTGATGGATGTAGTCCATTCAAATCGCCATCAGCGTCAGTCGTCCAGGCAGCATTAATAGTGTCAATAAATTCGCAGTCATGAAACTTGTGTGGAAAAGTTTGGATAAAACCTGCAATGTCATCATTATGACCGCTTCCATCATCATAGCCGACATCAGCATCAACATAAAAACCCATATAGACATTTTTGAGACGATTGACTCCGATATTCTTAATGCGATAATCGAAGAGGACAAAATCCTCGGCATACGAATAGGACCACGCATATGAAGCCTCAGTAATTTCAATATATAAAGGTTTATGCTTTTGCCCGAAAACATCAGGTTCTATACCTTCAGTAAAAGTGTCTGTGTAAACACTGATATAGTCTTCTTCTGAAATTGCTCCTTCATAACGAGGACTGTTAGGGTCAATAGTCGAACGATAAATCATTGCACCGAATGGTGCAACATCCGGATTGAACTCCTTTATAAATGACCAGCCGTCTGCTCCCAATGATACGAGAGTGTCTCGTCCAACTACGGCACCAACCCAGAAAGCTCCTGCAAACAAATGATTAATAGAAGATCCCTTTGGATATTCACAGGAAGGCACCCGACCACCAGTAAAATAATCACCTCCTCCGGCTGCCGAAAAACCAGTGCCAAATGTCCCATTATTCTGAACTGCCAAAACGATATTTCCTACTCTGTGAGCTGCATTGCATTCCTGATACAGAACGGCTGAGAAAGAACCTCTTTGGTCCTTTGAAAAGTCTGAATCAAATTCTGCTCGCCCTAAAATGGATGAACACAGCAGTAACCACACAAATAGTCCGAGTGTAAACGAACTAAAAAACTTCATAGTTTTATATCTCCTCATCCTTAACGGATTGTTGATCAAACAGGGAACAACACTAGCTTAGAAATCACTCCAAGAGTTATCAATTCTGTTCCATCATACAGTTAAGGCATGACTGATTGATGAATGCACATTCCTCTCGTAGCACGAGATTAGGAATAGTCGATTTTGAATTACACACAACAAAGAACAACAATGCCAAATTATATGATAACTTCTTATTTATCCTTCCGAACTATATCCTTCTCGAAAATATCTATATCTAAATATTATCAGAAGAAGTCCTTTATTGCAAGGGATTTCGATATTATTGATTTTAGAATATTGTCGAATTTTCTTTATATCATATTCTGAACTTGTTATCTTCATTATTGTATGACCGATATGAGAAATATGTATTTAAGAAATGTTCTTATCATATTATCACTTTTATTTTTAGTGGTCGGCTCAATTGCGGGTGTTGACTCGTTGAAAGTGTATACAAAAAAAGCTGGAAATGCGTTCATGAGCGAAAATTATTCCTTGGCTCTGGAATATTATAGCCATGTTCTAAGACTGGATACCAATAATACTAATGCTCTTAGAAACTCTGGCGTAGCCTATTCTGCTATTGGAAACAAGGAAAAAGCAAAGGAATGTTACCTGCGAGCCCTGGAGATAGATCCTGAATTTGCCAAAGTGCTCAACGATCTTGGTGTAATTTACAGTAGTGAAGGTAACTCCAAAGAAGCCATAAAGAATTTTCAACAAGCCGTAGCTTTCGACTCAGGTAATGCCCTTAATCTGTCTAATCTCGGTCAGGAATACGCTCGCATTGGTAAGATTAGTAAGGCTCTTCCGGTTCTGCGCCGTGCGATTGTGCTCTCGCCTGACAATTCAGTTATTTCCTATCACCTTGGAAACTGCTTTGCCCAAACAAGAAGTATGGACAGTGCTGAGTATTACTTTTCACTCTCTATAGAAAATGGCGGAAAAACATCAGAATTGTTTTATCATTTGGGAACAGTCAAAAATATGTTGGGAAAGACGGATGAGGCGGAATCTAATTTCAAAAAAGGACTTGATGTTAATCCTGAGCATATTTCTATTTTGCAATCACTTGGGCTGATTCATTTAAAAGCCGGAAGTTATCCTGAGGCAATCAATAAGTTTCAACGCGCTGTCAAAATAGACTCTGCATATTATGCCGCTTGGATAGGTCTCGGAGTGTCTTATTCTCTGTCGCAGAATATCCCACAGGCTGATAGTATCTTGTCCCATCTTATGGCGATTGATTCCTCAATGGGTTATCAGATGCTAGATATTATCAGCAAAGAACAAATCAAGCGGAACAAAGCTCGTCGGAAAGCCTCCCAAGAGCAAAAAACCGAATAGTGATAGCAACTGAGAGCTATTTTGTTTCATTTCTAAAAACTTCTGTGTTTGTATGGTAATAGATTATCTGTAGTGGACAATCCCTACACTGTCCCAACTTTCCCATATTCTATATCTTTTGTTTACTGCAGAAACCCTAAAACTACGCAGATGTTTCCGGTTGGCAAAGATATTGATAACCAGTAAAAGTAAGAAAAAGTGTTTCAGGAGGAGATAGCATGAGCTTAAAATTATTGATAATCATCAGCGGTGTAATCCTTTTAGTTGTAATCAACGGAATAGCAGGCGATGAGTCGGAAAAGGTATGGAACGACTTTGTTCAAATCCAACACGACCGCCAGGAAATCAGACAAACCGGCGCTACTTTGGTCAAGATATCCCACTTTATCGATTTATGGCACGATGCTGCGTTGAAAGGGAATAATAGTTTGATGTATCAGCGACAGAGAGAGATTATGGAAATTATCCAATCCGATCTTGCTCAATCATATCGATACCTTGATAAAATAGAGAAAGATTGGGATAAGTTGGAGAGCCAGGACTCAAAAAAATCTTTGGGGAATGATGGTGTTCAAAAGACTCGTGCTGAAGTCTGGAATAAACAGGTGGATTTGAAAGAAGCCCGATCAATAGTAAAAACTAAGCAGTATATTGCCGGAGCTATATCCAGAACGACAGCTTTTAGCAATAAATTTCGCCTGCTCGGTGACTATCAGGAATTGTTGCGAAAAGAATTGAATATAAATCATATAGAACTGGCTGAGAATGTCATCGAAGTAACTGAAGATATTCCTGAAGAGTGACAGCAACCACTCTTCATTGACGCAACCCCCTTGTTTTAGCACCTTTTGCGTAAGCCGTCGTTGCCTTGTGCAACGGCGGTTGTTTTTATAGTAGTAATTAGGAATTGTTGAAAAATTAGTTATTATGTACCACAATCTCAAATTCGCGTAGCGGGCGGCCTTGTGTCGCCCGTTTCTATACACACACCTGTCTGCGACAGGCAGGGCGGAGACAAGCCCCGCTGCTACGCGAGCTGA
>JAYEIF010000205.1:0-9179 GCA_034659895.1 Candidatus Zixiibacteriota bacterium | reverse complement strand
AAGTGCGCCGTGGCGTGTAGAATGTTTATCAAGTGCAAACCTTTTAAGCTATTTATAACAAAACCCTTTCACTTGAAACAATACAAAACATGCTTATCTATTTATGAACAAAGAACTTATATTTTATTCAGCAACCTCTAAATAAGGATTGTATATTAGGCTTAATATAAAATAGGCCAAACTAAATCTAACAGTCTATGAACAAAATCATTGCAGACGGAGTATTGGCTTTGTGAGGCATGTCGGGCCACCGGCGCCTTTTTTGGATATTTCATCCCCCAAGTACTCTCTGACCTCAACACCTTCGTTTTTCAGCAACCTTTTGGTATAACTGTTTCCGGATAGCATGATGCATTTTCGTGGAGCGATAGTCAGGACATTGCAAGCCATCGATTCATATTCAGAATCCGGCACTTCTATTAATTTTACTCCACGATAGAGCAGCCATTCGCGAAAAGGAACAGGCATAATCCTTGAATATACCAATGCCAAATCACTGTCTATTGGACTGATGAAAGACATTAAATGCATAACATCCGATGGTCCCAGCCAGTGCGCAAGTGGAACAACAACAAATTCTTCAACAATATCTTCAGTAAGGAGTTTCAGCTGACGGATGCCTTCGTCATTTGTGCGGTATCCGCGCCCAACCACCAGAGTTTTGTCATCCATCCAGATGAGATCGCCACCTTCCAGTTTGCCATCGCCGGTTATTCTACCAAGAATTGGGATGCCAAGTTCAGACAGGAGAGATCCAGAGGCAGATGGTTCTTCTTGACGATCTTTCTTCCCCATATTGCATAGTATGATTCCCTTGTTGGTAATGATGAGAGGATCACGCGTGTAAATTGAGTCAATCCCGACATTATCAGCTTTGGGAAGGTAGTGTATTTCAGGAATATCTTCTTTTAGTAAGTTTATAAATTGCTCATATTCTTTGATAGCCCGATTGAAATTTGGGCAATCGTAATAGTTGAGTTCGTTCCATTGAGCATCGATATTATTCTGTGAAATGAAAGCATTGTCTGGATGTTTAATTAAGAGACTCTCAATTTTCCCAACTTCGGAGTGTCCACCATATTTCATAAAACCAATTCCTCAATCCACAAGTTTTGATTCTGACACCGTCGTATCGGCACGTGGCAAGCGGAATTGATTAGGACGAGCTTTCAACACTTCATTCAACCAACTTTCCGGATAACCTCTTTGTTGTGGGTGGCCTTTTATATCCTTTACGTATCCATCGTTATATTTTGTCAATAGATGTTCAGCCAATGCTTTCCAACGATTTACAACCTGTTCGGCATGTGTTACTGAATAATCTGTCAGGTAGCGTGCCATAAGTTCTTTGTCAGATTGTGCTAATTCCAGCGCTGTCTTCTCAACAGCAGGTTGTAACTTCAAAAAAGTTTCTTCGATGTTACTCTGGACAGTTTGAATATCCTTCAGCATGAAAGAGTATTTCAAGTTGGCATAGTTGGCTACGAAATTAAAAACCCACCAAGCGGATTCCCATGAAAAAGCTCCCAGTTTTCCGACTGTGAATGATTTTGGAATGGCATTAATACCACAGTACAATGGGAAATAGCAGGATGTGTAGGTGTCATCGACACCGTACCAATATACCCCGCCTATTTTATCAGGCAACCAGTCTCGTGATTGCGATACAAATGAGAATGCGGTTTGTTGTGTTGATATTGGACGTTCCCATGCATATTCAGACCCAATAGTGTCTGTGCTGTCAGGCTGCCATGTCATAGGTCGCCAACGATTAGGAGTTCCATACGGTCCAGCATCAAGCCCTGTGGTCATATCATAAGGTGTTCCCTCGTAGTGATCTCGCATCAGGTCGAACACATCTGAAGTGGCAAGGTTACTGTCTGGCTTAATCCACAGGGGATATGGTTCTGTATTCGGCATTGCCCGATGATAGTCGGGTGAGAGATTTTTTGACGGAGCCGCTCGACGGAAGATTGACCAGACCCGTGTATCAGCATAACGTCTATTCTTTGGCGTAGAAGGGCAATAGGCATCACAAAAACGAAACGGTTTATTAGGATCAGGGTCATAGTATCCCTTTTCAATTGCAAACGAAATAACATCCTTAGAGTAAAGACAGCTATCTGGAGCATCCAGTGGAAATTCTCCAATGCGTGATTTGTTGGCATGACATGAAATGTACCCATCTGGAATACGAAGTGCTACCCAATGTGCTCCTTTGCCATCCGGTCCAGGACCAATCATCTCCATAATCCAGGTTTCTTTGGTGTCGGCGATTGAAAAGGTTTCCCCTGATGAACGATAGCCATACTCTTTCACAAGATTTGTCATTACTATAATTGCCTCTCGTGCAGTTCTGGCTCGTTTGAGTGCGAGCATCATCATATCCCAGTAATGTAGTAAACCGTTGGGATTGCGCAGTTCTTCACGACCGCTGAAAGTAGTTTCGCTAATTGCCAGTTGATGCTCATTCATAAGACCGACTACTGCATAAGTATGTGCTACCTGAGGAATCTTACCAAGGACATTGCCGCTCCAATCAGTAATTTCGACTGAGTCATCATTTTGATAATCCTCTGCAGGATTGTATCTCAATGTTGGATGAAACTCGGCATCGCAAGTGTATGTAATCATTACCGAGCTATCTGCCGAGGCTCCTCTGGTTACCAATAGATTGGTACACGCCGAGCACGGAATAGCTGCCAGCATCAATATCATAATAATGGATATAAGATAGGCATTATATTTTGTCATAATTGATCCTCTTTTTAACAATATCTTTTCTTCAATCTACCTCGGTTCTGGTAAATCAGGGCGATTTGGTAGTTGAGTTGGACGGCCTTCCTTTTTGATTTTGTTCATTACATAGTCGATGGCTTTCTGAAGCTGGTCATCGTAACCACGTGCCATTCTATCAGGGAGGTTATCAACTTCGATATCCGGTTCAACTCCGACATTTTCCATTATCCATTTGCCATCAAGTGAGAAGATACCAAACTCGGGTGCGGTATAATATCCACCATCGATAAGAGGACGATAGCCACGAATGCCAATCACACCACCCCATGTACGTTTTCCCATCAATGGACCTAACTCATACTTGCGGAAGAAATATGGGAAATAGTCGCCATCGGAGCAGGAGAATTGATTCATAAGGGTTACCATGTGGGCGTTTATACCAGTACCCGGAGATGGACCTGGTTCGAATGTTCTCGAAGCGCTCATTGCGCCTATTATTTTTCGGAGACGTTCCAATATCAATCCGGAGACAAACCCGCCACCATTGTAACGGACATCGATGATCAAGCCCGGCTTTCGAAGTTGATGATAGAACATTTTAGTGAAACGGTACAATCCATAGCTGTCCATATCAGGTATGTGCAAATAGCCAATCTGTCCATCAGAAACAGAATCTACATACAACCGTCGGTCTTCGACCCAATTGTAATAGCGTAATGATTCTTCAGAAGCAATTGGCCGGACAGTTGCTTCACGGGCATCTTCCATGTTTGGTTTGCTATTGACAGTAAGTGTAACCAGCCTGTCTGCCTTGTTGACCATCAGAGAATACGGGTTGACTTCAGCTGTTATCTGATGACCGTCGATAGCGAGGAGATAATCCCCTTCATTGACATCAATACCGGGTTTCCGCAACGGTGAATACAACTTCTTATCAAAGTTCTCACCGCGGAGGATACGTTTAATTTTGATTCTATCGGCTTCGTGGTCAATTTCAAAATCTACTCCCAACACTCCAATATCACTGCCATTTATTTTTCTTTTGTCTCCACCGCCAACATAAGTATGTGAGCAACATAATTCTCCTATCATTTCACCGATGATGTATGTTAAATCATAGCGGTGGGCACAATATGGCAACAACTGTGCGTAGCGATCGTGCATCCCCTTCCAATCGACACCGTGCATATTCTCGTCATAGAAGAAATCGCGCTCCATACGCCAGGTTTCATTAAACATCTGCTTAAATTCTGCCTGACGGTCTACATACATCTCCATATTGGACAAACTTAAACTGTTGTCATCAAGGTTAATCTTCTTCCCTGACGTTTCAACTATGTGAAAATCACTACCAATCCGTAATATCATTTTCTTACCGTCAGGTGTTAGATTATAGCTATATGCCCCAGTAGCAAATTTGTAATCTTTTTGTTCTTTGATGTCGTATTTGTGCAGTACTCCCTTGCCTTGTGTAATACGGCCGCGCAATCCTCTAATGGGATATGAAGTGTAAAACACAGCTTCATCAATCGCAGACAGTCCGCCGTAGTTTCCGGCTGGAAGGTCGATTGCAACTTCACGTTTGTAAATACCATCAAAATCTATTTTGCAGGTGACTGTCTTCTCGGAATCATCATCACTGTCTTTGTTTTTCTCTTCTTTTGATTTCTCAGTAGATTTAAGTTCTACCTCGTCACTTTTAGGAGCAAATGGCGACTCGCCATCAGCAGTAAGTACTATCATGTAAAGATTGGTAATTGCGGTGTTGACAAATTGAAATTCATAGTCACTAAGGACGGGATTAAAATTTCGGTCAGATAGAAAGTATAAATATTTTCCTCCGGGATCAAACTCAGGAGAGAAATCATGTGTATAACCTGGTGTTACCTGATGGATTTGTCCATTATTGAAATCATAAACAAAAATGGCATTGATTCTGTTTTTCAGCTTCTTCGTATAGGCAAGATAGCGGTTGTCGGGTGACCATACAAAATCGCGAATTTCGTTGCGAGTTGCTTCATCAATCTGCTTTTTCTCTTTGGTTGCTATATCAACATAATAAAGTTTAAGCTCCTTGTCTGAGAAGATAAGCCTTTTGCTGTCAGGGGACCATAATGGACCATACTTATGGCAATAACCATCGGTAGTCAATCGTTCGGTCTTCTTGCTGTCGAGAAAATAGAGATATAATTCTTCTTCTCCGCTCTTATCGGAGATAATGGCAATCATGCTTCCATCAGGAGACCATCTCGGATTCCGATCATTTGCGCCTGAAGATTTAGTGAGATTGCGTGTGTTGCCGTTCTTAACTGGGACAGTAAAAATATCCCCTCTGGCTGAGAAGAGTGCACGCTTTCCATCAGGAGAAACATCGTAATCGCGGATATTTTCTGAAACATTGAGCCACTCCGGACGGACCAAACGCCTATCGCTTGCAAGATGGATTTTGAGTTTGTTCATTTTTTCTGAGGGTAAATCCATCACATAAATCCAACCACCGTTTTCAAATGCGATTCCATCCTTACCCAGACCTGGCCACCGAACATCAAACTCTGTGAATTGAGTAATTTGATTTGTCTCTTTGGTATTGATATCATAGCAAAACAAATTTAATGTGCCTGTTCTGTCAGAATTGAAATAGATTTTATCGTTGTACCACATCGGCATATTATCGGTGCCAACCCAGTCGGTGATTTTTTCATTCTCGAACGTTGTCATATCAAAAGTCCATACGTCCTGAGCCATACCACCTTTGTAACGTTTCCATGTTCTGAAATCTCTATAGATTGGGCAATAAGCAACCTTTTTGGTGTCGGGAGAAAGACTTGTAAAGCCCGCAGGATCCATTGGCAACGCTTCAGGCAATCCCCCTTGAACATTCACGAAATAGACCCTGCCATCCCACCAATCATTGGTTTCTTTGCGTGAACGAAAGAGTACTTTGTCTCCATCGGGGTGCCAGCCCATAACGAGGTTTTCCGGACCAAAACGATCTGTGGTGTGTTGAATGCCGGGATGATATGTAAGTCGTTTTGGCTCACCGCCCGTAACTGGCATTACATAGACTGACATATCACCATCGTATTGACCGGTGAAAGCTATTTGTTGTCCATCAGGTGAGAACTTTGGAAACAATTCCAAACCTTCATGGTCTGTTAGCTTGATGGCTGTGCCACCACTTCGAGCGACAACATAGATATCCCCAGCGTAAATAAAGGAAACACGATCATTGCTAACGTCTGGAAAACGTAATAAGCGTGCCTCATCGGCAGATACTGTATTGGTTGTTATCAGAATCCCAATTACAATAATAATGAATTTGAAAACTCGCATTTTGAGCTCCTTATAAATTGTTATTAATCAATAACTAAAAAAAGAAACATCCTTTTTCAAGTCAACTATCATTGTGATATTTCATTGAAGTAAGAGGTGGTTTTAGTTTATAGGACAGCTTTGTGTCTGTTTGTAAGGGGATGTTTGCAGTCTTAATTCTTTCAAGATTTCTTAAAACATTTTGTTGGCTTTGGGAGTATAATTGACTAAGGTATGAATTATGATAACTGGAAAATGAAAACTCAACAGAGTAATTGAAATTATGACACAAAAAACTTATGGATTTTGGGATAACTTTAAACAGATTTTTATTGCGATAATACTGGCGTTTATTATCAAGACATCTATTGTCGAGGCATATAAAATTCCCTCAGCTTCGATGGAAGACACCCTGTTAGTTGGAGATTTTCTCCTTGCTAACAAGTTTATTTATGGTGCTCGGTTACCGCTGATTGGTTGGCGGCTACCTGCTATCGGTGAGCCGCAACAGGGAGATGTGGTTATATTTATTTATCCTCGTGACAGGATTACTAAGTATATTAAAAGGTGTGTTGGTGTGCCGGGAGATACTGTTCTTGTTCGTGACAAAGTGCTCTATATCAACGGTGAGGAGTTTGAAAATCCCACGTTTGCCAAGTATATAGACACCACCGACGGCGGCAATCAAATTGTTCAACCCAGACGTGCCGGTGGACTTGACAGTCGTGACAATTTTGGGCCGTATGTTGTTCCATCTAATCGTTATTTTATGATGGGTGACAACCGCGACAATTCTTATGATTCTCGTTGGTGGGGTCCGGTTCCAAAGGAACTCGTGTTGGGCGAGGCTATTATTATACATTGGTCATGGGATGATTCTGATTATCCTTCTCCAGATGTGTCTGTAACAGATCCGCTGTCTGTTCCGCGTATGTTTTTGTACAATACGATTCATTTCTTTCAGAAAGTGCGATGGGGAAGGTTGTTTAATGTCATTTCATAAAGTGAATCTATTGGAATATATGAGTGTATAAAACTTTGTCTCGAGGCAAAGTTGTTTTGGCACAGCACCGAACTGGTATGTTAGGATTGATAAATTTGGTGTAAGAGGAGATAGTTTGATGAGATTGTTCACCAAGGTGATACTGTTTGTTTATGTTCTTACTCTGTTAGGCCTTAAAGTTCAAGCAGGCCCAATGATGGAGTTTTCAGAGGACTCTTTTGACTGGGGAAAAGTTTGTCAACATGCCACTATCAGTCATACATTTTGGATAAAATCGGTTGGTGATGACACACTGAAAATTTTGAAGGTTGTATCGGGATGTAGTTGTACTAAAGCGCCGTTAGAGGATTCTGTGCTGGCTCCGGGAGACAGCACTCGATTTGAGATTTTCTTTTCTACAGGTTCATATCGCGGATATGTGGCTAAGCGACCCTATGTTGAAACGAATATTTCCAAAGCAAAAAGATATTTAAAAATTAAATCTCAACTAATAGCGAACCCAGAAAGAGATTTACCTCTTCTTATTGAACCTCGGCGACTGCATGTTGCCCAGGTGACAGTGAAACCTCGGCGAACAGCTAAGTTTCAGATTGAAAACCGAAGTGATAAGGACTTCAAGATAACACCTATCGATTGGGCTAAAGACTACTTTGATGTCAATCTTCCTGAAATGGTGCCGGCGGGGGGAACGGTTGAGGGATCAATTACAGTTCATAAAGATAAAACCTTAGAGGAGTTTGAACGTTCTCTGACTTTTTCCATCAGCGATGATGATAAAACAAGATATACAATTCCAGTTGAGAGGAT
Source organism: Candidatus Zixiibacteriota bacterium (assembly GCA_034659895.1). Lineage (GTDB taxonomy): Bacteria > Zixibacteria > MSB-5A5 > GN15 > FEB-12 > B120-G9. The sequence goes on along the minus strand of JAYEIF010000205.1, from coordinate 1,318 downwards.
GGTTCGTATCAAAAAGGGGGATGCTGCGAAAACCAGTGGGAATTGACATAATCTCAGTGTGATGAGGCATAGCATATCTCAAAAGTCTCCTTGGCTGTCCATGGAGACTTTTTTATTGATATTTATCTTGCTATGCGTCAGGGATATATCAGAGGATTTTGCTTCACAATTGTTATTTATGAATTTAATAAGATTACGGGATAGAAGGCACTTATCTACAAGAGGGAAAAGGCAGTAGCTCTGCCGATATAAATATTATGAGGATAGTTACTTATACACTGTTATTCCTTTTGATGCTCACTTCAATGACCATTTCTGGAACTATACCATTTGATCCGCTGCGGGGATTGGTTGAAATCAAAGTGGTACTTGACGGTCGTATCGAAGGGATATTCGGCATTGACACGGGCGCAGACAGGCTTTATATCGACAAAACTTTTGCGCAAAAGAACGGTCTAAAAGTAGGGGAGGGGCAACCCCAAAGGCCTGTTACAGGTGCTGAGGGTAACAGTAAAGCATCCCCAGTAGCTGTTCGTTCACTTGAAATCGCAGGTGAGCGATTATACAATCTTGATGCCACCGCTATTGATATGAATGCCATTATCCCAGATGGTAGGTGGGGGAGACCTGATGGTTTGATTGGTTATGATTTATTGCGGCGGTTTTATGTCACTGTTGATTATCCAAACCGAACGCTGGAGTTGTCGATGTCGGAACCTAAGTTTCTTCGGACTGAATCTCTGGATGTTGTTCCTTTTCGTAGCAGAAGGCATTTAATTATGGTTGATGTTACTTTCAATGATACAATCACAGTGCCGATGATTCTCGATTACTGTGCTTCTCAGGTATTTATTTCGGCAAACCTTGCCACTCAATTAGGTATGGATTCGTCTAAAGATAAACGTGGAATTGTTCCGCAAGTTTCGATATCAAACAAAATTGTTACTCAGAATGTACCTGTAGTTGTAACTGATTATACTAATCTCGAAGAAGGTCTTCGGGGAATTAAGTTTGAGGGTATTTTGGGAGCCGGATTTCTTTTTCGTCATAAAATCACAATTGACTACAAACACAACCGCATCTACCGCCACAGTCGGTAAATGTTAATTGTAATGTATGTAATGCTTGTACAAGACTGAGAGATCAAGATTGGCCTCCAAATCTAAATTGAATATCCAATCGTATAAGAAGACCAACGATGTTGGTGCCGAATGTTTGTACAAGACTGAGAGAGCAAGATTGGCCTCCAAATCTGAACTGAATACCCAGTCGTGCAAGAAAACCGACGATGTTACTGATGGTTTGGACTAGATTGAGA
>JAYEIF010000204.1:0-9229 GCA_034659895.1 Candidatus Zixiibacteriota bacterium | reverse complement strand
TATCTCAATGATACTGTATCATACTCTTTAGCCTCTTAGGAACTTGTTCAGCACGTTAGACCAACGAACACCGGGTATACCAGCCAAAGCGTCGTGGGCGAGCGTAGCGCCATCCGCAGCCGTTGCAATCTCATCCTGAAACATTTCACTTAGCCGAGTTACTTCGTTTCTTTGCCAGTTATGGGCATTTTTACCAAACATAAGCTCAGAAAGATTGTGTTCATCTATCCGAGGACGGATTGTCAGCAGCCAACCATCGTTGTACGGTTTATCCGAAAGGACTCTTGGGGTATCGACGACCGATTGGTTGACCATTATCACCTCGCCATCCATTGGGGAGCACATCTCCACCAACTCGCCATCGCGAATTAGACGCAGTGCTGGCTCTCCCTGTCGCAGTTTTTTGCCTGGCTTGGGCATCTCAACACCGTCAATGCTACCTATCAAGTGGGCTACCAGATCATCGAGCCCGATACGGACGGAATCATCTTTTTCTGAGCGAACCCAAGAGTGTCCATGAGAGTAGAAAAGATCAGAGGGCATCTCGCAACCGAGCAGTGCCGGATCCAGTTCCTCTTCCTCTTCTGGTACCTCTGCGTATGCAAGAGCCTCAAACCAATCGGCATTGCGCACGAGGTTATCCGAACCCATGATAGCAAGTAGCGAAGCGGGGTCAGCATACATGTCACCTAACTTCTTGAACTGTCCCTGGAAAGAACGTAACACCGCTTTTGATATCAATGTGCGTTCACTGGGCATCAGAACTAGACCGGAAGCTACAACTCCGGTAAGTATCGGTTGTGCATCCGCCATATTCAAAGTACCTATATCATCCAAACGCAGTATTTCATTTAAGAGAACTTGACCTGCTCCGAGTGCAACATCTTCCGGGACGACTTTAAGTACGCGACCAACACTCACAGCTGATGCCAGCTCAGAAGGAGTGATTGACAATCCATTGTACATTTTACCTAACAGCCCTTTGGCAAAGCTGGTCAGTGTAACTGCACGCTCAATCGTCTCGTTGCGTAGACTAACAGATTTGTACGTATGGGATTGGAGTATCCTCTGAACAGTGAGAGCCATCTGTGCCGTTGCCATTGAGAAGTAATGAGTTGTTGCAATGTCATCGTGCAACTTCACAAGCGCGTTCGTATCAAAGGTAGGGATAACATTGAGGATGGCTAATCCCTGTATGGCACGGAAGGCATTCTGTAATTCGTCTTGAGTCCGTTCCTTGGAAACCGAGTTCAACAATCCGTGCGGCAGTAATCCTTTCTCAAATATCGATTTGGCGAATGCCCTAAGATCGAGCAATTCAGGGCAATCAAGAAACAAGGCTGACGCTACCAACATAAACTGTTCCTCCACGGTGTGTAGATTTAAAACATCAGGAGTAAGCTTTTCATCCGGGGAAATTTTTCCGAGGTTGCGGAGCTTATACAGCTGACTCAATAAATCGACATACAGTCCGTTGCGGCGGGCTACTTGCTGAACAAGAGAGGCGTTAGCACCAACAGATAGGCTTCCGATCCCCATCATAGTAAGTACCCGTGACGTTGCAGGGTTCGTACGCGACCAGTTGGCCATGCATGGGCCGGCGAACGGACAGGGTGGGTTTTGGATTGCACATGCTTTAACATAACATTGGTCGAAAAAATCCCTGCTAAAGAAATGTCGTTGCTTATGCGAAGCAATCTTGGCCAGTGAGGTTTCTACCGGACATCCCTCGCAGTCTGGATGAGACTTGCATGTTTGTAAGGACACCGCACCGGATGATTTCCAAATACAATCATCCTTATTCCATTTTCCCTCCGTCTCCACAGTTCTGTGATTCTCTTCTTTCATAATTACTTCCTTTCTCAACATCCTCATAAATTTCCACAAAACTTTTCGTCTTGGGCTTCCTATTAATGTTATTTCTATATATTAGCAATCTCTGAGCCAATCGATGGTTTGTCGGTTTTTTTCGCTGTAACTGCTTGAACCCCTTCACTAGATTATGCAGGTATCGACCGAGTTCAAATTGGATGCTTTGATTGGGAACGCATATTGGTGGATTTCTCTACAAGTCTTACCAAACAAGAAATACGGAATGGACAATGATGTCCGTAAGTCAATGTCCACACTGTGAAATCGTACTGTGGGATAACGCCACACCTAAAAAATGTACTTGCTTTTTCAGCATTGAGAAATTATGTGGTAATATCGTTTTACTTTGAAAATTATATATGTTAGGTTAAAATACTAGTTTGGATGGAAGGGAATATAATCTGATATGACGCTTAGAGAACTTGCTGAACTTTTGGAAGCGGAAGTTATCTGTGGCGAGCATCATCTTGATGAAAAATTTGAAAGAGCCGGTGCATCAGATCTAATGAGTGATGTGCTGGCGTTTGGAGAGTCCGGAATTGTCCTGTTGACCGGCTTGGCAAATGCTCAATCTGTACGAACTGCAGATATAATTGAAGCTAAAGCTGTCGTTTATGTGCGCGGAAAGAAGCCCAACAAAGAAGGAATAGAGCTGGCTAAGGAGAGTAACATTCTCTTATTGTCGACTAAATTTTTTATGTATAAGGCGTGTGGGCTCCTTTACAGTAGAGAAATAGTAGGAGTAAGGAATTTGAAGTGAGCGTAAGAGTATAATGGTTTCTCGTCACAATCTTTCGCATACTTTCGAAATCAAGGGAAGAGATTTCATCAAAGCTGGTTCTGCATCGATCAATATCAAGGAGATTCTCAGAGAGCTTGGCATTGATCCGGTAATTGTCCGGCGCGTTGCTATTGCTTCATATGAGGCCGAAATGAACGTTGTAATGTATGCCAATAAAGGCGAAATGACTCTCAGACTTAACCCTAAAGTAATCCAGATTACATTGGAAGACGAGGGCCCGGGGATTGAGAACATCGAGATAGCCATGCAGGAAGGGTACACGACCGCCACTGATGAAATACGGGAGATGGGGTTCGGCGCCGGAATGGGATTACCCAATATAAAAAAGAATGCTGACATGTTCGAGTTGAAATCCACGGTTGGGAAGGGCACATCGTACAATATTGTTTTTTACCTGAATTCGAAGGGGAATTCATGAACCAGTACTTTCACTCCATAAGCATTGATACGGAAAAATGTGATGGCCGGATGAAATGTTTGCGGGTTTGTCCTACACAAGCAATCCGTATCAGGAATGGAAAAGCTATCATCCTTGAAGAGAAATGCATTGATTGCGGAGAGTGCATTACGGCTTGTCCGAATGGAGCCATAGTTGCAATGACCGATCCACTGGGTGAACGGAGCAAGTTCAAATATACGGTAGCTATCCCTTCCCCTACACTATACGCTCAGTTCGGCAGGTCTATCCTGCCAGACAAGATTCTGGCCGGTTTGAAGAAAATCGGCTTCGATGATGCGCATGATTTAGCCATCACCTGTGGGGATACGAGCTTGGCTATAGAGCATTTCCTGGATGAGTATAATGGTCCCAAGCCGCTCATCTCCAATTGCTGTCCTTCTGTTGTGAATCTCATTCAGGTTAGATACCCCCAACTGGTCGATCACATTATTCCCATTAAGCTTCCAAAGAGACTCGCTGCCAGGGAAATCAAGAAGGAAAAAGCCAAAGAACTTGGTCTCAAGCCGGAAGATATCGGGACATTCTACATCACGCCCTGCCCTGTCAAGATGATCGCCATCAAACAGCCTTCTTCAGAGGAAGAATGTTATATAGATGGAGTTATTTCCATAGCCGATATTTATGCTCCATTGCTATCGGCTCTGGAGAGCGAGGACGAAGGCGATTACCGCAAGAGCTTGGAAAGTGTCTGTATTCTCGGCATTGGGTGGGCAGTGGCCGGCGGAATGCATCGCACCCAGAAACTGAAAAATATCCTTGATGTTTCGGGGATTACGGAGATTATCAAGACCTTCGATGATATCGAACGAGGCAAGCTTCAAAACATCGACCTTGTCGTGGCGTATACATGTCCACAAGGTTGCGTTGGTGGATCATTGACAGTGGAAAACCGCTACATTTCATATAACAAGATTATCCGATTACTCGAGACACTGGAAGAGGAGAACATAGAAGCCTGTCGAGATAAGCGGGAAATCCGCGAACGCTACCACCAAAAGTATTTCCACTTGCAGCAAAAATACGAACCACGTCCCATCCGGGCGCTTGACGAAGATTTAGGTAAAGCCATTGAGAAGCGGAACAAAAAGGAGAGGATATTCGATTCCCTTCCCAAGATAGATTGCGGGATATGCGGTGCACCGACATGTTTGTCTTTCGCGGAGGATGTGGTCAGGGGGGACACGCGACTGTCCGATTGTATCTTCAACGTCCCCAGTAGGTTCAAGGAACTGACAGGCGAGCTGTCATTGCTTATGGATACTTTTGATTCCATGCGCGAAGACAAAGGACAAAAGCCGAAAAAAGAAAGACGAAGGGAAAATTTATGACTGTGACAGAGGTTATTGAAAAACTCGGGCTCAATGTCCTTACATCTAAAGAAGTCAGCAATACTGAGGTAACCGGAGGTTATACCGGCGATCTTCTCAGTGATGTGATAGCCAACAGTAAGGCAGGAAATCTGTGGATCACTATGCAGACGCATCAGAACGTACTTGCGGTCGCTAAGCTCAAGGATCTATCAGGAATCATTTTCGTGAACGACCGCCAGCCCGATGAAGATATCATCCAAAAAGCTGACGAAGAATACGTTACAGTTTTGAGCACGGATGAGTCGGCTTTCAGTATTTCCGGACAGCTTTATCAGTTACTAAAATAACCGTGATCAACGATGCTCATAGACTATAAGGCCGACCTGCATATTCACACCTGCCTTTCCCCATGTGCCGAAGTAAAAATGTCACCCGCAACAATCGTGAAGCGTGCCAAAGCTATCGGCGTTCATATCTTGGGTATAAGTGATCATAACTCGGCGGAGAATACTCCAGCCGCACTGAAAGCGGCACACAAGTACGGTGTACATGTCCTCCCCAGCATGGAAGTAACCTCCTCAGAGGAGGTTCATATCCTGGCTTTGTTCGATGCATTGGAACCGGTCCAACAGCTTCAAGAGATAGTATATCAGCATCTGCCGGGTGAGAACGATGAGGAGACTTTCGGTATGCAGGTAATCGCTAATGCCGACGACGAGGTGCTTGGTTTCAATAAGAAACTTCTGATTGGAGCCACAACGCTTACAGTGGAAGAAATCGTAAATAAAACTCGTTCTCTTGGCGGATTAGCCGTCGCAGCCCACATAGACAGGGGAAGTTTCAGTCTTATCAGTCAGTTAGGTTTTATTCCAGACAATCTTGCTCTCGATGCGCTGGAAATATCTCCTGCTCTTTCTTATGAGGATGCAATGCGCAGGTACTCCCCAGTTTTGCCTTTGATTTACTCGTCCGATGCCCACAAAGAAGAAGATATTGGACAATGTTGCACTCACTTTCTCATTGATGAAGTTAACATCGGAGAAATCAGAAAAGCGCTGAGTGGACAGGAGGGCAGAAAAATCCTGCGATAAAAAGATGGAAGACCTGTCACTGCACATACTTGATATTATGGAGAACTCTGTTGACGCACAGGCTAAGAGGATAGAAGTTCGCATCGATGAGGATACGGATAGGGACATAATGATACTGGAAATCATAGATGACGGGAAAGGGATGGACGACCAAATGCTGCAAAAGGCAATGGATCCATTTTTCACCACACGCAAAACGAGACGCTTTGGCCTTGGGTTATCGATGATTTCAGAGTCTGCTAAAGCGACTGGTGGTGAGTTGACTGTCGAGTCGGCACCTGGAAAGGGTACCCACGTCAAAGCAATCTTCCACCAAAGCCACATTGATATGAAACCTATCGGAAACATCCCGCAGACATTGTTAACCCTGCTTGTTGGACGTCCGGAAATCGAACTGAATTATTCCCACACTATCGGCAGGGAGACATTTTCCTTTGACACGAGAGAAATTCAAGATTTGCCAATAGGTTCTCCGAAGGCGCTACGGCTGATCAGTGAACATATACAGGATGGGATAGACAGGTTAATAAGGAGCGCAAAGGACTCCTGATGTCCGCTGTTTTATAGTTTACCTTTTTAAGGCAGCCTTGTAATTCAGTCCGCCGAGGCGGATTGCCAACCTGACGTTTGTTCAATCAAATAGTGGAATCTCTATGAGGAACCCACCATACAAAACCCGATAAGTCTTTATGGTTTTTGATAGACGTCTCGAGAGTAGAAATGTATGCCTAACAGCGTAAAAGCCTCTAAATCATAAGGTTTTAGAGGCCAAAATAATGGTGCCGAAGGGGGGATTCGAACCCCCACGTCCTTGCGAACACTGCGCCCTGAACGCAGCGCGTCTACCTGTTTCACCACTTCGGCATATCATATATTGTAACACAAGCACTTAACCTGTAGAATTAATTTGGGCTTTGGATAAATATCCAAAAAGTATCTATCAAGAAACTTCAGCCACTACACAGCTTTGCACTTATGTAATATACTAAGATGTGAATATCGGGACATCATGTCAATAGATTTGTGCACAAGAAACGTATTTGGATAATCCAATTGAATAAAAACATCACAAGTAGTCTATTGAAAAAGTTACAATTTGTATTATCAAACTTTCTGAACTTTTCGTGTTATTGTTGATTATTATAATCTGGCAGAGTAGTATAGAATAACTATTTTGAGTTGGAAGTTACAAAGATGAAATCGCATAAGTCCAAATTTAATCTCGCTGTGGTAATGCCGGTTCTCAACGAAGAGAAACATATAGGGCATATTCTTGAACAATTATATCAACAGGATTTCCCAATGGACAGATTGGAAATCGTAGTCGCCGATGGAGGCTCTACAGATAGAACACGCGAGATTGTCGAGTCCTATAAAAATCGATTTGGTTTGTTGAAACTTTTGGAAAATCCTGCCCGTAAGCCTTCATCGGGCCGCAATGCCGGAATCAAAAACAGTACTGCGCCGTATATCGTTGTGATTGACGGGAATGTTCATCTTCCAAGTAAGAGTCTCCTTCGAGATATTGTCGAACTGTTTCAATCGACTCAATCTGACTGCCTTTGCGGGCCACAGCCGTTGACACCTCCCGGACTCAACGAGTTCGAATTGTCCGTGGCACTATGTCAGACATCATTGCTGGGCTATAAGCCTGACGCTGAAATATATTCTAATTTTGAAGGTGAAGTTGACCCGACCTCATCCGGCGGCATGTGGACCCGGGAAACATTTGACAAAATAGGGTATTTCGATGATAAGTTCGATTCCTGCGAGGATGTCGATTTCAACTACCGAGTGCGGCAGGCATCCCTAAAATCATATCTGTCAACGAAGTTGGCCGTATTCTATTATCCTCGGTCGAGCTTACAAAGTTTGTGGCGGCAAATGTTCCGCTATGGACTGGGACGGTTTCGCTTCGCCAGGAAACACAACTTGCTGGTGCCGGTGCAGTGGATTGCCGGTGCTGGAGTACTTGGTTTGGCATTTCTGGCATTGTTGTCGTTTCTGTTTACACCTGTATTTGGACTGTTTAAGTTTCTGGTAACGTTCTACCTGTTAATTGTAGTACTGTTCTCCGCTGGGTTGGCTGTAAAAGAAAAACACCTCGAATGTCTTTTGTATGGGCTATTGATTTTTCCAACTATTCACTTTGGTATGGGAATTGGATTTCTCTCCGGATTGTTGGAGCATTTTACCGGCCCACGCCAAAAACGACCAACAACAGGAGGTAATACACTATCATTAATATGACAAGGCTATGTTTGCGCAACTATTCTCTAAACAAGGGGTTACAAAATGTTGAAAAGCTATAGCTATACTTTACTCAACACATTTCTTAAATGCCCACAGCAATTCAAGTTTAAATACATTGATAAAATACATGTTACAAAGGCAGAGTCAGCCGACCTACGACTTGGTAACATCATCCACAATGTTCTCAAACAGCTTTATCAACGTGGCTCTGAAGATGTGCCAACTTCGCTTGAAGAAACACTGGACCTGTATGAATCATATTGGAACCGCGTAGAACACGATAAAATAGCTGTCGGGTCAGATTATCTCGGAATAGATGACTATATTCACAACGGGCGCAAAATGCTGAAAACCTTTCACAATCATTACTACCCATTCAATCAGGGAACGCTGCTTGATGTCGAAAGACTGCTTAGATTTACACTTCCCGGCACAAATTTTAATTTCTCAGTCAGGATTGATCGACTATGGAAAAAGGATGACGGCACTGTAGAAATATGCGACTACAAATCAGGTCGACATATGGCACGCCCGACTGATCCTGACTTCTATTATCAGATGGGATTGTATCAGCTTGCAGTGCAGGACAGTTTTCCACAATTGGCTAATATCGAACTGGCTCAGTATTTTCTTCGGATGGATGAAGTTGTCAGTGATAAATTGATACCCGCTCGGTTGGATCAACTGATTGAGGATATCAGGGTAACCGTTATTGAAACAATTCAAGCAGAACGATTGAATGATTTCCCCACCAGAGAAAGCTCTCTGTGTAATTTCTGTGATTATGCTCATCTCTGCCCAGCTAAACGTCATCGGTTCATTCTTGAGCAGGAGGAAAAACAAGATGACCTCAATGAATCGCCGAAACAGCAAGCTTACGACAAAGCTACCGAACTACTGGACAAACACGAGCAGATGAAACTGCTAAAAGCTGAGATTGACGCTCTTAAGCATGATCTCGGATATGTGGCAAATGATCTCGGGGTCAACCGTATAGAGGGACTAGGCGGATATGTAAGTGTTAAGCACACGCAGGAAGAAAAATTCGTAACAAAGACTGAAGATCCACAAAAATTTGCAGAACTTTCTTTCCAGGCACGCCAGCTTAAACTTGATGAGTACTTCAAACTCGACGGACGCGCCCTTATGAAGGATATCTATAGTAAGAAACGACTCGACGAAGAATCTCAGGGAAAACTTCAACCGTTTGTAATAGAAAAAGAAAGCCTGCGTGTAACTCCTCGGTTGGATAAGAAACGAACCACCGAAGACGACAATACTTGAGTATTACCAATACTTTAGTATTACTAATACTTTAGGGTCTGCTGAATAAAGTATAAGTTCTTTGTTCATAAATAGATAAGCATGTTTTGTATTGTTTCAAGTGAAAGGGTTTTGTTATAAATAGCTTAAAAGGCTTGCACTTGATAAACATTCTACA
>JAYEIF010000203.1:0-9344 GCA_034659895.1 Candidatus Zixiibacteriota bacterium | reverse complement strand
GCGCACTTCCTGTGCGCCGACAGGCACGTCAGCTCGCGTAGCAGCGGGGCTTGTCTCCGCCCTGCCTGTCGCAGACAGGTGTGTGTATAGAAACGGGCGACACAAGGCCGCCCGCTACCTGTCCGCTCGACAGGCGGGCGCGAATTTGAGATGTGGTACATAATAACTAATTATTCAACAAGCCCAAATTAGTGGTGAAAAAGAGAACACCATAGGAGAAAAGAGATAGACTTCATTTCTCCGCAGGCAATGCCTGAATCAGGGTGCTCCCCGCCTCGGTGTTTTCAGCATGAAGGCAAGTGTGTCATCTTGTTTCCCGCCACGGCGAGCTGACCTACAAAAATGAATCAGACAATGTCTGCGAGCGGAGTCGAGGGGTGGTGGACACAAGAAACACGAATGGTCGTGATCCGTGTGTCAATCCCAATCAGATTACGTTCGTCTCATTCATTGAGGTTCCGACTGCGAAACGGTCAGGCGCTAATGCACTTATATCAACCGAAGGTATTTTGCCAGTCAGTACTTCAGATGTTACCAATCCTGCCGCGGGGGCTTGCATGAATCCGTGCCCTGAAAATCCAGCACAATGAAACACACCCTTAATTTTCGAGTCCCAGCCAATTATTGCATGGTGGTCTGGTGTGGTTTCATATAATCCCGCCCATTGGTTGGCAACCTCTGCTTCCTCAAGTTGCGGAATCCGTTCAAGCGCTTTCTCCAGAATAGCGTCGGTGTAGTCCGGATCAAGGGAGATGTCAAACGATGGTTGCACCGATTTGTCCGCCCAGCCCAAAAGCATCCCCTGCGACTCCTTGTGGCAATACAATCCCGATTTAACATCAACAACCATTGGAAAATCAGGCTTCACAAAGTCCAGAGCGCCAGTAGTAACAATCTGCCTTTTGATTGGTTGAACAGCTACTTTGACACCAAGCATATCGCCTATCAGCCCAGCCTGTGGTCCTGCGCAATTGATTATCATGGGAGTACTGATATTCCCTTTTGGCGTCGAGATTCCCTTGATATTGTCATTCTCTATTGTAATTGCAGTAACCTCAGCTTCGAATTCTATTTCAACACCCATCTGTCGTGCTACATGTTCATAACCGGAAAGAAATTCGTGAGGATCGCCCAAACCATCGTCAGGACAAAAAGTGGCAAGCCGAATACCATCCAAACTGACATGCGGGGCGCGGGCGGGGATGTCATCGGGTTTGAGCAGTTCCACATTCAGCCCGAGTGATTTCTGAAGCTCATATTCGCTTGTGAACTTGGTTACAGCATCCTCCTCCTCAAGGAGGAACATATAACCAACCTGATCAAACAGTGCATCATTGCCGGTATCTTCCTTGAAACTGCAAAACAGTTTTTCAGATAACATTGACATCTCTATATTCACTTTGGTGGAAAACTGGGCTCTTATCCCGCCGGCGGCTTTAGATGTTGCGCCGGAACCAAGAAACTGTTCCTTTTCCAAAACGACTATTTTTCCATATTTCTCGCGGGCAAGATAGAAAGCAACCGATAATCCAACTATTCCCCCACCAATTATAACAACATCAGCCTGTTCACGCATAAAAGCAACCTCGTTGACATAGACTATATGATATCTTGTGAACTTTTTCACTGAAAATTTACATATTACGGCTGTAAAGTCAAGTCCATTTGGATATGCGCTATAACTGAAAAGACTACGACCATAGCAGGTCATTTATCTATGTTTCATTCAGAAACAGTTACGAGATAACATCAAAACATTTGTTAAAATTATTCATAATCATTCCGATATTATGCCGTAAGGTGGAAAATTGTCCTATGCGGGTTGATTCGTAAAACACAAGGTGACTAACCTGAATACCCGAAAGGACATTATCCAATAATAGCGGAGGCTATATGACAAACGAGCAGGTTGCTTCCCACTCTGTAGCAACAAAAGAGAAACAGTCGGCAGATTCAAATCAGAACGAGCTTGATAGCTCATGCGAGAAACATATTGACAATCCATTTCAAAAACTCGAAGTGGATTATGAATCACTGTACAATGCTACACATGAAGCCATTATGATTTTGGACAATTCCGGATTCACAGATTGTAACAACACCACCCTTCAAATGTTTGGCTATTCCACTCAAAGTGAATTTTGCTCCCTTCACCCAGGCGAGACGTCACCTGCTGTTCAACCTGATGGACAGGATTCCATGACCCTGGCAAACAAGCAGATTTCAACCGCAATGTCTAAAGGACACAACAAATTCAAGTGGGTGCACAAGCGCAAGAACGGGGAAGAGTTTCCCGCTGAAGTATCTCTGAGCAAAATAGAAATTGCAGAGAAGCCATTTATACTGGCTATCGTGCGCGACATCACTGAAGAACACAAAGAAAAAGAGAGTCTAAGCCATAAGCTAAATATTGAAAGATCTCTTTCTTATGTTGCTCAGGTGTTGGCATCATCATCGGATGACCGTTTCGATAATGCAATGCAAATTCTTGGCAAATCTATGGCTACAAACCGGGCATACATCTTTGAATATAACAGCGACGGCAAAAAAATATCTTGTATCAGCGAGTGGTGTAACCCCGATGTGTCTGCTCAGAAGGGTGATCTTCAGAATCTGAACACTAGTGATTTCTCATGGTGGATAACGTCTCTAAATGAGAGAGGAAGCATTGTAATCTCCGATGTAGAAACACTTCCACCTGAAGCCAAGAATGAAAAAGAAGTGCTGCAGGCACAGAGTATCCGATCTCTTCTCGTAGTTCCAATATTGTCGTTTTCCGGTTTACTGTCGGGTTTCATTGGTTTTGATGATACAAACGGAACACGAGAGTGGTTAGAGGATGATATTGTATTACTTAAGGTTGTCGCAAGCTTGGTGAGCTTTGAATTGGAAAGAGAGAAAATCACCGATGCCCTCTCCAGAACAATTTCCCAGTACACGGCTATGATTAATACAGTTCCGGCAAAGATGTATCTGAAAGATATTGACCACAAATACATTACTGTAAATGACGCCTTCTGCGCTCTGGTGGGAAAGAGCAAGAGTCAAATCGAGGGAAAAACTGACTACGATATTTTTCCGCCTGATAAAGCAGATATTTATTTCGAATCTGACCGGATAGTCATGGACGAAGATAAAAAAATCATATCCCAACAGGAAGAAGTGATCGACGCCGACGGAGTTAAGAGATGGGTTTCTACTACTAAAATTCCTCTACATGACAATCATGGATTAGTGTCGGGTATAGTAGGTCTGGTGCAGGATATTACAGAACAACAGCAAAGCAGGGAAAAGCTTGCCCAATCAGACAAGCTTGCGGCAATAGGCACACTGGCTGCTGGTGTGGCTCACGAAATCAACAACCCTGTTGGATTCATAAGTTCCAATCTTAACACTATGAAAAAGTATGTAGATAAAATAAGCAAATTTATCACAACATTAGAGGGTGGAAACTCAAGTGAGCAAAAGAAGATAGATTTTATATTGGAAGATTTCACCGATGCCATCGAAGAGTCAGTTGAAGGCACAACGAGAGTCAAAAACATTGTCGCAGACCTGAAAAGCTTCTCACGCGTGGATAAAGCCGAGAAAGGCAATGCCAATCTGAACGAGGGGATTGAGAGTACACTTAACATTGTATGGAATGAACTGAAGTATAAATGCAAAGTAGAGAAAAATTTTGGCGATATCCCCGATTTATATTGTATCCCAAACCAACTTAATCAGGTCTTTATGAATATCCTTATCAACGCCGGGCATGCAATAGAACACAATGATGGTTTAATTCAAATAGAAACAAAAGCAACAGACAAAAACATCATTATCAGCTTTAAGGACAACGGCAAGGGAATCCCCAGAGAAAATATAGGAAAACTGTTCGAGCCGTTTTTCACGACCAAAGAAGTCGGAAAAGGAACCGGCCTCGGGCTGAGTCTGGCTTATGATATCATCACAAAACACGGCGGCAATATCGATGTGAAAAGCGAGGTTGGAGAAGGGACAGAGTTTATTGTCAATTTGCCATTGGAAGGTATAAGCAATGACTGAATCAACTTACACCATACTAATTGTGGACGATGAACCTAACGTCATAAAGTCATTACGGCGTCTGTTGATAGATACCGACTATGAAATTCTGACTGCTGAGTCCGGTGAAGCCGGCCTTGAAATCCTCGAGAACAACGAGGTACAGTTAATTATCTCTGATTATCGTATGCCCGGCATGAGCGGAATTGAGTTCTTAGCGCAAGCAAGAAAAATACAAAAAACTGCCATCCGTATGATTCTGAGCGGGTTCGCCGATGTCTCAACTGTTGTGGAAGCAATCAATGATGGTCATGTGTACAAGTTCATCGGTAAACCGTGGAATGATCAAGATCTTTTGACGACCATTCTCAGGGCATTTGAACAATACGAACTTCAGCGGGAAAATAAATATCTGAATGAGGAATTGCTGAAAAGAAATATTCTACTGCAGAAGACGGCGCAATCCTTGGAAGAGAAGGTCATCGAGAGAACACGAGACCTTGAGATAAGAAACATAGCATTGAAAACAGCGCACAACATTCTTGAATGGCTGCCGGTCGGTGTTATCGGAATTGATAATGAGGAAACAATTGTTTACGCCAATAAGTTGTCCGCCGGTCTTGCAGGATTGGATCGTGTAGATTTGGGTGTCAGCGCTAAGCTTTGCTTTGACAAAGGCATACTGGAAGATATGATGGGGACAATTCATTCCGGTATGACAATTCATTTGAATTGGGACATCACTCAACCGGTCAAAATAACTTGCTCTCCCATACCAGAGAAAAGAGGCGTTATTTGTGTATTACAAAAGGCAACGCAAGAAGCAGATTTGGAAACAAACTCAGCATCAATAACCTGTCCGCCAGACAGGCGGGGAAGTGAAGGGAATTAAAATAACTATGCCTGAAACTACAAAACAAGCCATCCTGCTTGTAGATGATGAGGAAAGCATACTACGCGCTCTCAAACGCCTGATGGTAGAAATTGACGCTGAAATATTTACTGCTAATAGTGGTCAGGAGGCTCTTGATCTGCTGGAGAAACATCATATCGATCTGATTATGTCAGACCAGCGAATGCCAGGACTTACTGGCGTTGAGTTTCTACATCAATCGATGAATGTAGTGCCAGACGCTACAAGAATTCTGCTAACAGGATATGCTGATCTGGATGCTACCGTAGGTGCTATCAATGACGGGGCAGTTACCTACTATTTCAACAAGCCGTGGGATGATGAGACCATTCTAAGTCGGATTCGTGAATCGCTAAAAATGCAGACCGTCAAAGCCAATAACAAGCGGCTCCAGAAACTTACCACCATACAAAATAAAAAACTGAAAAACCTCAATGAATCCCTTGAACAGCGAGTTAATCAGCAAACAGCGGAGATCAAGGAAAAACACCGCGAACTCGCTAAGAGTTTTATGGAGACAATCAAAGCATTCTCCAGCATGATAGATCTCCGTTTTAAGGACGTGCGCAATCACTCGCAGCGTGTTGGAGAAATTGTCAAGAAGATACTTTCCCGGCTCGAACTTAACCATACAGAATATCAGAACATTATAGTTGCCTCGTTCCTGCATGACATCGGCAAAATCAGCCTTCCTGATTCTGTAATGGAAAAGGAGCAAAGTAAATACACTCAGGCCGACTGGGACTTGATAAAAAAACACCCGGTTCTGGGACAAACCTGTGTCTGCCATATTAGCGACTTCGAAGAGGTGGGACACATTATCCGGCATCATCACGAAAACTACAACGGAAATGGCTATCCTGATAGACTTGTCGAAACACAAATACCTCTTGGGTCGAGGATTATTCGAATAGCCGACGCCTTCGATCATCAAGCCTTCGCCAACGGTCATCCAAATAGTGAAGCCTTAAACGAAGCCTCAGCTTATCTTGTGCGGTATTCAGGCTCCGAGTTCGACCCTATCCTGGTAAGGAAATTTATCGAATGCGATGCAGGCAGAGAGTTCCTTTTTAAGGAATCATCCGAAACTAAGTATCTTAACCCAATACAGCTAAAGGAAGGAATGGTAATTGCCGCTGATGTATACACTCAGAACGGAATGTTCCTTGTACCAAAGGGAGCCAAACTCTCCGTAGGCATGATTGGGCGTATAACCAAAATAAACAGGGTTGATCCCGTTCCGGACGGGATTCAAGTTTTTAATAGAATTGAATCTGTTGAGGAAGAGGCTAACAATGCCACAATATAAAATTCTTATAGTAGATGACATTCCCCTTGTCCTGAAAGCATTGCAGAGAGTATTTCGGCCCGAAGGATACCATATACTGACAGCAACATGCGCTGAGGAAGCAATGAAGGTGATGGAGGGCGAAAACATCGACATGATAATCACCGATGAAAATATGCCTGGACTTTCAGGCACTGACTTATTGAGCTTAGTAAGGCATAAATTTCCATCGGTTGTTAGAATTATGATAACTGGTACAGATGATATTGAAGTAGCCAAAAACGCTATCAACAGTGGTGAAATCTACCGGTTTTTCATGAAACCGTGGGATGATTTTGAATTGCTGATTTCGGTGAAATACGCATTGGAGCACAAAATAGCCAAACAAGAAAACGATAGGCTACGGTCTCTTGTTAATAAACAAAAAAAGCTGCTTAATAACCTCGAAAAGGAGCATCCCGGAATTGCTGACAAGCGGCTGACAGAGAGTGGAGCGATAGTAATTGACCCTTAGATTTAGAATTATACAGTAACGAATACCGTTCTGAAACTGCCGGAAGGAGTTTCTTATGGAAAGAATAAATGACTATAAATCTTTAGACATAACTGAATTTCACAAGCAACTTGAGAAGTTTCTGTCTATGATATTGCATTATGAAGAAGTTCAACAAATGGCTCGAATCGCAGAAGAGGTTTTCTGCGAGAGAACTGATTCACCTTGTGAGAGCTGATAAAGGAAAAGAGAATGGATAATTTCCAATCAGTAGTAGACCAGTTGGCAAATTTACCGTCAGTCCCGGTTGTCGTGCAAAAACTGCATATGTTGATTCAGGATGACGGAGTGGGAAGTCGGGAAGTTGCCAAAATTGTAGAAACAGACTCGGCTCTGGTTGCCAGAGTATTGAAACTCGTCAACTCTTCATTTTATGGTATGACCCAATCTGTTCTGTCAGTTGAGGAAGCTATATCCATATTTGGTTTTAATACTCTTCATCAATTGGTGCTTTCCACAGCTGTATTCAACACGCTAGATATTGACGAATCTACCCTGGACATAAATTCTTTCTGGAGACATAGTTTTGGAGTGGGGGTTTTTGCCAAACATCTTCGTTCAAGCGCCAGCAAAGAGATACAAAGTGAGGCTCTCACAGGTGGAATCCTCCACGATATCGGACGGCTTGTTATTGCCAAAAGTAACCCAACAAAGTTTGAAGCTTTTTACTTCGAACGCAAAGCGGTGACCGGAATAGAGCAGGAAGCGGAGTTTTTCGATCACGATCACCAGCAAATTGGTGAAATGCTGGCTAAAAAATGGAACTTCCCTGATCCCATCGTTGCCGTGATAAGAAGTCACCATACACCGAGTGATGCACCGGACGAATATAAAAAGTTGGTAGCGGCGGTCAATATAGCTGATCTGCTTTGTCACATGATGCAGATAGGTTATAGCGCTTCATCGTATGCTACCGAATTTGATTCAGAAGCCTGGCAGTGTCTGGATATTTCGATGGATGAGCTTAAGGGTCATATTCACTCCGCCCTTAATGAAATCGATGAAGCATCGCAAATACTGAAAAACTTGTAAAAAACTATCCCAAGATATACCTTCAAATTCTGCGAAAAATACTTTCTGCGACAAGATACACACATATTTTGCGTTTTTATCGTGTACAAGACAAAAAACAGACTAACCATGGCTACATATCTTATTGTCCTGCAATAT
This sequence comes from Candidatus Zixiibacteriota bacterium, assembly GCA_034659895.1. Taxonomy (GTDB): domain Bacteria; phylum Zixibacteria; class MSB-5A5; order GN15; family FEB-12; genus B120-G9. The sequence goes on along the minus strand of JAYEIF010000203.1, from coordinate 1,394 downwards.
CATAAAGTCTTTCTGCTGTGATTGGCATAACATTTGATACTTAATAATACCGGAGAAAAGAAGTAAGTAGAATAGCCCGCAACCTATTTACTTACCGATATTCATAAGCAGTATTTCTTGGCGGTTAAGCTGCTTAATGATTTCTCCGACTTGGTGAGGAGAGAGGTCTCGGCGTAACGTTGAGACCTTTTTCTTATGCCTTTTTCCGACTCAGTTGGAATATCCAACTCAGCTGGAACATCCAACTCAGCTGGAACATCCAGTCACTTTCAGTGAAGAACAAACTCTTGAATTTCATAATCCGATGCAGGAGCAACAACGAAATCCCTCTCCTCCCCCTCATTTCCAACAGTAACCTTTACCTCGGGTTCTTGCTTGAGTGAAGTATATCGTGCGGTAATTTCCGCCGCTTTGATGATATTTTCCTCGCTCTGATTGCCTATCAAAAGAGTTATTGGCGAACCACAGTCGAGAGCTTCAATTTTGAGATGATGCGGCTGTTGTAAAATCATAATAGCCTCGTTGTCAGGTTCATTGCGACCTACAACGATTTTAGTAGCTTGGTCGAGCCGAAAGTGTCGCCCAACCCGCAAAAGATTGATGTCATTGAAAGAAACCCTTTCGGTGTGAGTTAGAAGATCACGTAACCTTTTCGAATAATTTGCATCCGTAAGAAGACAACCCGACGCAGGATTTGGATAATCTTCGAGACCGAACTGACGAGCCAGTTCAAATTGACGATTTCGGCTGCGTCCCTGAATATTCTCCAACTGCTCTCTGTCAATCAGGCCATTGAGCTCCGGCTCGGTAGGCGGTAGTAGTTTCGCCGACAGTGGGCGCAGCAGTTTTCCCTTCAATCCAGTTTTATTGACAACGAGGTTCAATTTGTGCCGCACTTGAGACATAGGACGCTGGCCAAGAACTTCCCCTGTGATTATGAAATCAGAACCGGTCATCTCCATAAACTCACGTGCTTTGTTGAGCATCAGAATATGACAGTCGGTACACGGGTTCATATTCTTCCCATGTCCATATCTTGGATTTATCACAGTGTCGACAAATTTTTGTCCAAGGTGCATCAGCTTTAGATTGAAGCCAAATTTCTCCGCTGTCAAATATAGATTCGAGGTGCATGACAGACCATCGCTTGAGTCGCATCCGAAATGTGTTAGGAAATTTACCGCGGTAACCTCGATATTCTGGTGTAGCATTAACAATATAGCCAATACCGAATCAAGTCCCCCTGAAAAGAGTGCAATAGCATGGCCGCGCTTATGTGAAAATTGCTTGTGCATTGGTCAAAATCTTCCGTCTTTTCGCTCATAATTGCCTGTTGGATGTATACAGGGCTTGTTGAAAAATTAGTTATTATGTACCACAATCTCAAATTCGCG
>JAYEIF010000202.1:0-9347 GCA_034659895.1 Candidatus Zixiibacteriota bacterium | reverse complement strand
AATCCAGTATCGCCCATTATTTTTGGGTGGCCCCATGATGTGATTGCAAAGGCTCGACAGTTAGTTGTCGATAAAGAAAGCATACCTGTACGGGGTTGTAGTTCAGTTGGTTAGAACGCCTGCCTGTCACGCAGGAGGTCGCGAGTTCGAGTCTCGTCAACCCCGCCATAGATGTTTCTGTGTTCTTGTAAAACAGGTCGAAACATATTCTGCTCCGACCTGTTTTTCATATATTATTAATAGCAGATTTACTCTACTTTTTGCTTAGTAACTGTTTGGTCAGGAACTTTTCCATAGCTCGATAGAAATCGAACCTGTTTTCCTCGTTGCTAAATCCATGTCCTTCATTGTCCTTGACCATATAGACAACTTCAATGCCGCGTTTTTTTAGAGCATCAACAATTTGATTAGACTCGTCGATATTTACTCTCGGATCGTTGGCTCCCTGTGCTACCAGCACTGGCACTTTTATATTATCTACATGGAATACAGGCGATGCTTCGACCAATAGGACACTGTCCTTGACCGGGTCGCCAACCATTTCATACATCATCTGGCGGAACAACTCCCAGTATGGCGGCATTGTATTCATAAAGGTAAACAGGTTAGAAACACCAACGTAGTCTACGCCACAGGCATACAGATCGGGTGTAAAAGCAAGACCGGCTAAAGTTGCATAACCACCATAGCTGCCGCCATAAATGGCAATCCTGTCAGGATCAGCGATTCCTTCATTGATAAGCCACTTAACGCCATCGGTTATATCGTCCTGCATCTTTTTACCCCATTGCTTGAAAGAGGTCTCCCAAAATGCCTTACCGTAGCCAACAGAGCCTCGGAAATTCATTTGGAATACGGCAAAACCACGGTTGGCTAAAAATTGAACCTCACCTCTAAATCCCCATGAATCTCTGGCCCATGGACCACCGTGCGGATTTACTACTATAGGTAGATTTTTCGCCTCTACTCCCTTGGGAACAGTCAAATATCCGTGGATGGTCAAACCATCACGAGATTTGTAGGTTATTGGTTTCATCTCGGCCAACTGATTTTCTGGTAACCAAGGATTTCTATCAGCCAGTTTTGTGATTTCACCGGTGCGAGTATCAAAAAGATAATAAGAACCAGTTGTTCGATCACTCATAGTGCGAGCAATAAATATATCCTCGTTACGATTATTAGAAGTTAGATAGGTTTCATATCCCGGAAATCGTTCCTCTAAAATCTTGTAGTATTTTTCCGTCTCTGGGTCGAGAAATTTCCTTTGGTGTTTCCAATCAACATAGTTAATTACGGTCAGTACTTTGCGTTTGCGAGAATAACTGAGTCCAGCGACATCGACTTCAGGATGCTCATATAGCAATTCCATTTCAACATTATTGGCTATGTCATACTTGACGATTACTTCACGATCCCGTCCAAGATTAGACAGGGCATATACATACTTGTTATCAAACGTAAAGAGCATTGGATGAAAAGTATCCTTGAAACCAATGGTCATAATTTCTCTGAACTCGCCCTCACTGCTATCTCTATACAAAATGGTGTTGTTAATGCCATCGGTTCGCATGGCGATTCTGACATTGTAATCGTGATCGGTCATCCACCCCGAAATATTTCCTGGATTCTTAGCTACTAAGGTAAGTTCGCCAGTTACTGTGTTTAGTCGGTAGACATCGAATACTTCAGGGTTTGATTTATTCAATGAAACAAGGATGTCAGTATCATGATCCGGCATATCATCAACAATTTTGGCCCTGACACCTTCGAACGGCGTCAGGTCTGTTAAGTTGCCACCGTCTGGATCTACGCCGAATATATGGAAATTCTCATCACCACCGAAATCTTGACTGTACAAAATGCGATTATCGCCCTTCCACCAATAAGACCAGATGTCGCGATCGGTAACCGAAGTAACCCGGGTAACATCCTCCGAGCCAATAGCCTGAACGAAAATATTCATCCGTCGCTCATAAGGTTTGGTAAACGAAACATACTTACCGTCAGGAGAAATCTGGAAATAGGCCTGTTGGGGATTTTTAAAGAAATCCTCCATTGGAATGAGTTTTGTCTCCTCTACACAACTCACGAAAGAAAACAGGAGTATTATCAGCAAGATGGGTAGCACTGTAAAAAATGTTCTTCGCATAGTGAAAGACCCTTCACTTATAAGATTATACTCCTATCTTGGGCAGGAGCGATTAGATCGAAAGGATACAATTACCTATGTTGAACTATCCCATCGATACACTATTTAACTGGAATAATAACTATCGCAGATAATTTACACAATGCTTTTGTTCTTCTATGCATTATTTATTTCATTATAGGTCAGTCCGCCTCGGCGGACTGTCAACCTGACTTGCAAACTTCAGAAATAAATTCTGAAAGAGGTATAAAAGATATCTGGGTAGGATCCGAACTCGGAACGTATAGGCTCATCCAAACTCGGGTTCTTTCCAAATCCGATAAACGCTCCGCCGGCCAAGTAAGTGTTTTTTGCTATATTGTATTCAAAGCTTGGCGCAAATAAAACCGACCAGTCCGATATGTTGCAAAGTAGTTCGATATTGGATGACAAAAGAGGGGTTAACTGGTGTACTACCCCCGGAATGAAATAGTGTCTCCCCAGAAGATAAACTGACCCATCTGTGTATGCCGGGTGAGTGATATTTGTCCAATATTTTTGTGTGTCGTCAGCACCCACCTGATTGAAGTGATATTCGACAAAACCATAGGTGTTATCGCCCAATGAGTAGTCGCATCCGAGGGTAGCACGAAAATAATCCCGTACATCCGCGGACCTGTTACTATTGAGAACATCAGAGAATGTGTGGGTGCCTTCAAACCAGACACCGGCTCCCCCGACAGAGCGAGTGAAATCAATACCAACCATGAGATTCTCACGAAAACCAGTTACCATAAGCGAAACATCACTGCGAGCTACATAAAACTTGGTTCGAAGGAACATCGCACATCGCTCGAACTGGAAGTCTTCCCCAAATACGTATCCAGCATCGACCTCACTCATAAAACCGAGCGGCACTCTGATCCTGAAGGCATCTATCCCTCTCCTGTCCTCGGTGTCAAGAGCTTCAAAAGAGTAAGGAGTCAAAACGTCGGTCGGATTAACTGCTCTTGCTGAGCCAAAAGCTATCGCTTGCCGACCAAGAAAGAAATCAGCTTTACTTGTGCGAATCTTCAAATACGCCCGGTCAAGATTTTGAAAAACAGCGAAGGAAGCAACCTCGTCATTCATTGACGGATAGAGTCTGGAATCCAGATCATCAAATCGATAACTTAGTGGGTTAAAGAACACCGCACCAGCCGAATTGTCAAACAGGGCACGGTCCTGTACTCGCGGAGCCAGATCATACGAGAGTGCAAACGAGATGTTCCTCTGCAGTTTCCATCGACAATTAAGACGCAACCTGCCGGATACACTACCAGCGGGTGAGCTAAGTCTTATTCCAGTGATATTTGTGGAAGGGAATTCGTAGGCGACAAAGAAGTTTTTGTAATAGCCATCGACAGAAAAACGGTCAGAGCAGAATCCCGACGACATCATAACAGCAATAAGCAAAATCACCGATGTCATTATGCGTCTTTGCATAAATATCATATTAACCGCTTTATCAATCCCGCCAATTATCACTATCGATATAACCATCCTTGAGCGTTACCAGTCTGGTAGCTCGTTCCATAATCATCTGGTCATGGGTTGAAAATACGAAAGTCATACCAGTGGATTGATTCAATTTGCGCATCAAGTCAAGCAGCTCCCCGCCTGATTTAGAATCGAGGTTTGCGGTCGGTTCATCAGCAAGCACCAACAATGGCTCGGCCACCATTGCCCGTGCGATGGCTACTCGCTGCTGTTGCCCTCCTGATAGTTTAGGTGGTAAGCGATCGGCGAAGTCTTCCATCTTCAGCAGTTGCAGCATTTTTATCACGCGTTCGTGGCGTTCACGTGCTGGAACTCCCTGAAGGAGCATAATATATTCGACATTCTCTTCAACCGATAATACAGGGATAAGGTTATACGCTTGAAAAATGAAGCCGATACTATCACGGCGAAAATCCGAAAGCTCGCGGCCGCTCATTTGGGAAAGAAGTTGACCACCGAGCCAGACTTTACCTTCTGTAACTGTGTCCAATCCGGAGATAATGTTAAGAAATGTCGTTTTGCCGCATCCTGACGGTCCGACGATGGCAGTGAATTCACCGTTTTTTACTGTTAGATCGATGCCTCTGATGGCGTGTACCGGAATACCGCTGTCGGAATATGTTTTGGTAACATTTTTAGTAACAATAATATCTCTGTTTTTGTCGGATGGCATTATAGTTCCTCTTAAAATGATTTTCTCATAGCTTTGGCAGGGATTAATCTTGCTGCATAAGTAGCAGGATACAACGCAATCAGCAAGGTGAACAGAAATGCGAAGAGAGGGTATACTACAAATTGACGGACCTCTACAACAGGATAAAGCAATTTTCTAAAAGTAACTCCCTCGTACTCGATTCCGCTGTAATTGATTCCGGTTTGAGATACAATATACAGCAGAAAAAATCCAAGAAGCATTCCCATTACGATTGAAATAACGGCTAATGCTGCGGATTCGAACACCACCAATCGTCCCATCGCCAACGGTCGTGTGCCTACTGCTCGCAATACGCCGAATTCGAATATTCGTTCATACAGCGACATAAAAAGACTGTTTACTATCACAAGGGCTACGACGGCAAATAGAATAAGACCAACTACCCATTTGGATACCTCTGTCATGTCAAACACATTTTCAAGTTGCGGCATAAGGATAGCCCAGCCAACAGCTTCGTTGCCATCTTTGGCATACCTGCTCCAAAATGGATGTTCTGCATTTCGCCCAATGTTATCTTTAGTGAACTTGAGAGCAATCTGATGTACTTCTCCCGGCAGACCGAGCATCTTTTGAGCGCGGTTAATACGTATGAATGCGAAGTAACTGTCCATATCACGGACATTGAAATAAAATATCCCTGATATACGAAACATCTCCTGAGCCAGATCACCGGTATGTGCCTGAGCAGTAGTAAGAACAACGCGATCACCCAACTCGACTTCAAGAAGTTCAGCCAGTTTTTTGCCTATCAGAATGTCATGGGAGTTATCGCTTTTGAAATAGTCTCCTTCAATGATAACTTCATCGGTTTCGGACAGGTTCCGCTCCGTGGATGGGTTCACGCCAATCATTTGCACCGAACTGGCATTCGAAGGCGAGCTGAGCATACCGAAAGACATAACTCGTTCAGTGTAGTGTTCAACGACATTTTCGGTATCAAGGCGGTTAGTAACTTCAGACAAATGAAGAGTTGTTTTTTCTGCATCGAATGCTTTGCGGTATTCTTCGTGATGTATCTGACCTTCACCCATAAACGACGACGTGGCAGAATCTATCATATTGGCTTCCATACCAAGCATCAGAGCATCAACAAAGATGAGCGACGCCAGACCGATTCCAATAGCGGCACCGGCTATAAGAGTTCGTCGCTTATTGCGAAGAACATTCCGCCATGCCAGTTTTGCGTATATACCAATCATCATAATATCCTTATAGAGTCCGCATCGCTTTGGCTGGTACAGTTCGGGCTGCCTTGATAGCGGGAAACAGACTTATCAAGACAGATGATACTAAAACAGTGATTGCCGGAATAATGTAACTTCTGGCATTGATCTCGCTGTACATTCCCGAGAATTCAACTCCTCCGTAAGAAAAAGTGCCGATGGAAATGCCTTGAACGGACAACCAGTAGTTGACCCCAAAGCTCAGTATGAATCCGATTACAATCGAAGCTGTTGCCATAACAGCAACTTCGTAGGTAACCATGCGTATGATCTGAAGAGGATGGACTCCAATTGCGCGAAGGACACCGTATTCACGGGTTCTCTCAAGCACGGTCATCAGAACAGTGTTTAGAACTCCGACACTGACAATCAGAATGATAACAAAAAGCATAATCCACATTCCCTGCTGGTCTGCTTTCATAGCATCGTAAAATGATTGAGCAAATTCCTGCCAGGTTTCTACAGTCAACTCCGGTCGATTGATTGCTTTGGTTAGGCCAACAGCGCTCTCTTTGACATCATCTATGTCCTCAATTACTATAGCTATTTCATGCACTTGACTATACAGTACCATCAGATTCTGTGCATCACTGAGAGGTAAATACAGTGAAGTTTTGTCGCTGAGTAGATTGCCGGATTCCAAAACGCCAATTACATTGTATAGGTCATTGGCAATGGAACCATCTGCTCCCTGCGAAACGATGACCAGTTCATCGCCAAGTTCGGCTTTTAGATTTTCGGCAAGTCCTTTTCCCAAAATGACCTCATTTGTGCCTGTTTTGCTGAACATACGACCTTTGATAATCTTCTTATCGAAACGTGTCGTCTCAGTTTCTTTGACAGGGTCAATCCCAGTGATTTGTACAGCAGTGCTCTTATTGCCAACAGATGCCAATCCAGCCGCAAACAGCCGGGGTGCCCACGAGGTTACGCCTTCATAGTTGTTAATCTTTCGGCCAAGCTTTTCATAGTCGGTAATCGTGTTGTAGAGAGTGGGTTTGTCAAGGTAACCGCGGCTATGAACCTGTATATGTCCCAATCGTGTTCGTGTGAACATATCAATCACAGAGTTATAGGTACCATCCGCCCATGCAATTGAGATAGAAGCCAGCGTAAAACCACCAAGCATAGTAATGACAGTCAGGAGAGTTCGCCGCTTCTGCCGCAGAACATTGCGATATGCCATCTTGAATGTCATCATCTCAAAACCACCTCAATCACGTGACCGAAGATTCCGCAAAGTGAAAGTATCATCGCTCAAATTGATATTAAATTCCGCCTTCAAATACCTGATAATTGTTTTATGTCCTTCTTTGGTCTGAGGGACCATCTCAAGCACCGATGGAATCGTTCTTCCACCGAGCTCTTTGATGTTTGAGTAATTCATCACACGCATCAACTTCCCTTTTTCATCATAGTACTCCTGTGTAACGGGAAGGTGATTTGATTCCCTGACTATAATAACAATGTTGCCCCAAACCACAGCCAAATCCTCACGGGGAATACAGTTGATATAAATCATTCCCTCAATAGCGCTATCGGGATGAATCAGTTTGAAAGTATAGTCCTCAAGGAGTGATGATTCCTTAACAAGATCATCATTAGTAAAATCCGAACCCATCCAAGCCCCCATCATCATCGACGGTGGAATTTTCATTATTTTGTTGGTTTTGGGTAGATAGTTCCACATCTCATTATCTACACGTAATGTGGCTATACCCTTCTCTTTACGAGGGGAAGTGATGCGGATAAAGGTTTTGTCTTTCCCTTTGCTCCAACCATACATTGCCAGGGTTCGTTGCCAGTGGGGAGTTATGATTTCCATCTCAAGCTCGGTATAGCTGGTAGATGACCGATAAAGCTCATCGATTTCCTTGATCAATTGTTCTACATCTATGTCAGTTTTGGCATTGACCATAGTTGGCAACAAAGCGAGAGACAAAACGGATGCTACAACTATCAAAGTCTTTATTTTCAATCGCATTACAGGCTCCTGTTTATTATGGGTTTATTTTTACAGCACAGAAGACCATTTAACAAATTATTTCGGATTCTATTGGCGAAATCGTCTGGGTCTGCACTTACTTACTACTAAAGCCAGTTGGAATAAAATCCCCATCCAATAGCGCCAGTATCAAAAATACTATCAGTCGGTCTGAAAACTCCTTATGACATACCGTAATCAATTATTGCGCTGACACATTTAATCATCTCGGCACACATTGACACTAATTTAATTAAAAGGTATTCTAATCGCAACGAGGAGTTTTTCTTGTTGTATTCCAAGTAGAATATTTATCACAATCCTTTTCTGTCATACCAGCGAACGCTGGTATCCAGTCACGCCTCGGCGCATTTCCAAATTCAGTTGATATACAGGCAATCCGCCTAGGCGGACTGGACAGGCAATGCCTGCTGTACAGGCAATGCCTGCTGGATTCCTGCTTCCGCAGGAATGACAATAATAGAAGAATTACAATAATAGAAGAATTACAATAATGGAGTAATGACAATAATAGAGGGATGAGAATAATAAGGGCTTGCTGAATAATTCGCTACTATGAGCGACAATCTCCCCGCCTTTGGCGGGCGCGCCCGCCTGTCAAGCAGACAGATAGCGGGCGGCTTTGTGCTGACGTGCCTGTCGGCGCACAGGAAGTGCGCCGTGGCGTGTCGCCCGTTTCTATACACACTATTGAATCGAGAATAATTTCGGTCGCATTGTCGCTTTTGTTCTTGTCAGCCATTTCTTTCACATACAACGAACTTCTACACATATCATATAGCATTCGTTGCAAATACGCAACCTATAAAATAGACTGACAAGAAATATTATCAAGAAACACCTTTTACACACTATTCTTGACATTACCTTCATTCGAGCGCTATATTCTTCTCAGCATGTTTGATGATGCTCACTCAGAAGGCTCAATGAATGACCCAATGGCTGACGATGAAAGAAGCGGCGGAATTCCTGAAGATGGGCCGCTCGACGATATACAAGTTGCTGCGCGAAGGGAATCTCCCGGCCCACGAAGTTAGGCGCGAATGGCGTTTCGACGCTGCCGAACTGACGCCACGCAGCTCTTGGAAAGCGGATACGACATCAGGACCGTGCAGGAACTTCTCGGTCACAAGGACGTGAAGACCACCATGATTTACACCCATGTCCTGAACCGTGGCGGCAAGGGCGTCAAGAGTCCGGTGGACGATTTGTAAAGGAGCGAAGGTGTCTTATACAGAAACCATATATCCCCTTGGCGTAAGCGACGCGGACGGCCATACCGTATGCAATAACAAGGCTTACGCGGATTCGAGCGCGGGGGTGTTATGCCGCGATTTCGCGGCCCAAAGGTGTTATGAAGAAACCATATAATCATTGTTCGGCAACCCACAAAAGGAGGAACTATGAGGATATTACTATTCATCCTGGCCATTGTTGCATTCTTCGCTGGCGGAGCCATCTTAGCTGATGCGAAAAGCGCAATTCATGAAATAGAGGCATTCATCATCTTTCTCATCTCTGCTGTTTTTATTTCGGGAGCAGGCATTGTTGAAGCGGTCCATCAACTCCGAAAGGAATTGATCAAGGAAAACAAACAGTAAACATGAATGACCTGACTTACAAACTTGAACGTTCTTCCAGTTCAATCAACACTCCACCAGTTGTTGATGGATGGACAAAAGCAATGCGAGTGCCCTCGGCTCCGATACGTGGTGATTCATCAATAAGTCTTGCGCC
>JAYEIF010000201.1:0-9362 GCA_034659895.1 Candidatus Zixiibacteriota bacterium | reverse complement strand
CGACTGCTTGGTGATGAAGGGCTTCGAACCGGCTTGGCTAAGGCTGGACACAATTATGCTCATCAGATTTATGCATCCGATCCCTTGTCCAGACGGTATGCTGAGATAGTTAAGGCAGCAGTGGACGGCTAACCGACAGACAACCCTTTTTGCCTATCACATATTTGTATCAATACGTTTGAAGTACTCGCTGCGTTTGTCCTTTGAGACAGAACCGGAGGTCAACGCTATAACTTCGATGGCTTGCGGACGACTTCCCTTGATTCGGATAATATCGCCTATCTTTACTTGATGTGCCGGCTTGACAGTGTGTCCATTGACCGCAAGAAGGCCGTTTTTGCCTAATTCCTTTGCGACCGTGCGTCGTTTTACAATACCCACAGTGGACAGATAATCATCAATGCGCATGGATATTAAAGTTTGTACTCAATGTAAGTGTGCTCCTTGATTTCCTCAATCCATTCCTCTATCAATTTCGAAGTCTTTTCCTGACGGGCAAGCTCTTTCAATTTATCGAAATCGTCTATAATATTGTATTGACGTTCCTCTTGATAATCCACCAGTTTTAGAATATGCAAACCAAATTCCGATAAGACCGGTCCCCTGTATTCGCCCGGGGTTTTCCAGTTTGTAACTTCGGAGTAAAACTCAACAGGCAGTTCACTAACAGCGAACCAGCCAAGTTCGCCACCTTGTGCAGTTGTTGAGTTATCTGATGAGAAAGCTTTAGCCATAGCCGCGAAATCACCGCCATTTCTCGCTTCCTGCAACAGAGAGTCGGCAAGAGCCCGAACTCGAATCGTATCTTCCGCTGATGGTTGTATTGCCAGAAGAATATGTCGCAACCAAAGGCGATCACCACGCTTACCTTCACATTTTATGATATGGTAACCAAATTGCGTACGAACAACTCCTGAAATATCACCTATTGAAAGATTAAAAGCGGCTCGAGAGAATTCAGGCACAACATCATCACGGGAAATAAACCCGAGATCACCTCCATTGGCGCCGGCGCCCAAGCTGGAGTGCTGAGCCGAAATTGTGGCGAAATCCGCTCCGTCAAGAACCATCTGGCGAAGCTCTTTGCCATACTCTTTGACCGAATCTTCAATCTGCTGTGAGGGTTTAATGGGAATAAGAATGTGAGCCAGATTTAAGGCTTCAGGCTGACTGGGGATAGAATCCTTATACTCGTTGAAGAACCCCTCGACCTCATGTTTCGATATCGATACTGATTGGAGGCGTTTGGCAATGAATTTCTGTTTAAGCAATTGTTTTTCAATATCTTTACGATACTGTTTCTTCAACTCGCGAAGTGTAAGCCCCTCTGTTGCCAGAGCGTCCAGAAAATCCTTGTTACTTGGGAATTGCTGAGCTACTCGGGCTACCTGCTCCTCGAGAGCCTGGTCTATTTCCTCTGAGCGCAGACTGATAGATGTATCTTTTTCAGCTTCTACAAGGAAGAGGCGATCCGAAATCATTTGTTCGAGGACATCGGTCTTCAGTTGCTCCAACTCCTCTTCATTTCTGGGTTGTTGCTTCGACTGAAGAGCTATTAATTGTACCTGTCCGGCTACTTCTGAAGCCAAAATAATTTTGTCTCCGACAACAGCGGCAATTTTGTCAACTGTCTCGCGCTGTCCCCATACAGTACCAGTTGACAACAGCAAACATACAACAATAATAATTACTCTGACTATTGTGAACATGGCTGACTATTGATTATCTCCCTGATCAGGTGGAGTGGAATACTTGTCCATATCGATTGAAGCTCGAAGAACATCTTCATTTATTTTGATTGTAGTGTTCTTTTTCCGTTCTTTTACCCATGAATTGATGGCATCCCTTTTTTGTTGAGATTTAAGTTTCTGAATAATTACTCGTTTCTGTCCCTCATAATCTTTAAGTGTGGCATCCATTCTGTCCTCGACATATATAACCGAGTATTTACCATTGTGTTGTATTGGACCAACAATTGATCCGAGGGCGGCATCTACAGACGCATCATATATCCATGGATACGTTCGGCGTATAATAAATCCAAGGTCTCCACTTTGAGAGCGTTTCCCCGGGCGTTCTGTTAGGTCCATTGCCTTACTTTTGAATTCCTCGCGGGAATTAATTTCCTTGGCTAATTTCTGAGCTTTGAGTTCGTCACTTAGCTGTATTTCATAAACATGCACCTTAGCTGGATTGGTAAACTCTTCTTGGTGCTCATCGTAATACAAACGGGCAGTTTCTTCATCAGGGGGCGGCATAGTAGCAATAGAATCGTTCTTCATAATGTCTGCCATCGAAAGTTCTTTGAATAGCCGAATCTTGCGAAGGAAAAGAGGGTCGTTATCGATTCCTTCACTATGTGCTTTGAGAATTAAGATATCATTTAATTTCAAGTTGAAAATAGTAGTGGCCAGAGAATCATAATCATCCAAATCCGGTTTCATTCTCGATGGAATATCGCTGGCAATTTGTAGATACTCAATGACAGACACCTGTCCGCCATTCCACGTAGCAAGCACCAATTCCTTCTCACTGCGGTCAAGTTGCTTCGGATCGAAGTCGTTTTTCGGAAGAGTTTTAAGTAGCTGCGGGGGATAGGCAGTTTCTCGTTTGTGCATCAGGAAATCACAGGTTGCTGTATCAATCCTAATAGTATATTGTTCTTTAACTGTATCTATAAATGCTCTGCCAATTTTATTCATATTAATTTTAGTGAGCTGATTTTTTATGTCCTCTTTCATAGACTCAAAGTCTTTACGGTATTCATTTGGTAGCCGGTCAACAACTTTGATGACGTGATAACCATACCGTGTATTTACTGGTGGTGAAATTTGCCCTGGTTCCATCTCTAATACAGCTTCCTGAAATGGCCCAATCATTTCTCCCCATGTAAAGTATCCAAGATCGCCCTTATTCTTTTTTACAGAAGGATCTATTGAGTATTCATGAGCCAGTTTTTCAAAGTTTTCCCCATTTTCAATACGCTTGAATAACATCTGTGCTGTATCTTCATCTTTAACAAGAATATGCGATGCGCGGGTTTTATACTCAAGTTTACCCCAAAACACTCGCATTTGCGCTTCCGATGGTTCTGATTTTTCGCCTACTTCTCGGCGTCCGAGAACATCCACAAGCAGCTTGTCCTTATTAGCCAAAACAACACGAGATAGCTCCTCAAGTTGATCGATTCCCTTTTCATAGGCTCCCTGCACCAACAGGCGGGTTACAACAAGAGTATCCAGCACTTCTTTGCGTTTTTCAAATTCTTTTTCAGCGGTCGGGAATGTCTGTCTCACATTGAAAAAGTTTTCAAATTCATCCACCGTAATTTCATAGTCGCCGACTGTCGCCACAGCCTTGTCTTTTGCGCCACAGCCAATAAGAGAAAGCGCTACTACTGCCAAAATGATTAAACTAATAAAATAACTCTTACGCATCTGATTCCTTCCTCTATTGAGTTTGTCTTACAATATCATTGCTGCTCAAGTTCCCAAGTAGCAGCAAGGTGTACATTATACATAAGTGATTACAATTTACAAGTCCTTTTAACTGATATAAGCGTATCTAATTCGAGGCCTATTCGTAGTCGGATTCCAGATAATCTTTGGAGACAGAACGACGCCTTATCTGTTGTGAAAGTTTTTTGGAAAACTCAAGCGCCGAATTATGACCATATACCTTAAGCATATGATTCATAGCAATAACTTCAGAAATTACAGTGATGTTCTTCCCGGGTGAAATAGGCAGGTTAACAATTGGAATTTCCGATCCAAGAATGGTCGTTTTGTTATCATCAAGGCCAAGTCGGTCATAATTTTCATCTCCCGACCAGAGAGCAAGATGAACCTCAACTTCAATGCGTTTTTGAAGTCGGACCGACCGTATACCGAAAAGTTGTTCAATATCAATAATACCAACACCGCGGATTTCCATATGTCTTCCCAACATCTCAGATCCGGCACCTATAACAACATCTGGTGCGGTCCGTGTAATCTGAACTACATCATCCGCAACCAGTCGATGGCCGCGCTCAATCAAGTCTAACGCTATTTCTGATTTGCCGATACCAGCCTTGCCGGTGTAAAGCAGTCCAACACCGTAAACATCTACAAGCGTACCATGAACTGAAATTGTGGGAGCAAAAATGTGATCAAGATAGGCGGAAAGGCGGCTGGTCAGTACGGATGTTGTGAGACGACTTGAAAAAACACCAGTATTGTATTTGTCTGCGGCATCAATGAATCCAGCTGGAGGAATAATACCCTTTGAAATAATAATCATAGGGACATCGTACTCAAACAGTTTATTTGAAATTTCCCGGAGGTGGTCAAGAGAAAGTCGATTTATATACAACATTTCGGTCTCGCCGATTACCTGAACTCGCTGATTGGCAAAGCGATCGAAAAAACCAGTAAAAGCCAGTCCCGGGCGATGCAGTTCGGGATTGTGAATCATCTTGTTCAGTCCCGCCTTACTGCTGTTGAGTAAGGTTAGCTCCAGATCCTGATTACGCGTGGCATATAGTTTCTCAACAGTTATTCCAGTCATAATACTATATATATAAAATCTTTCGTAATCAAAGGGCAAGTTACAAAAGAAATAAAAAAACCCCGCCGAAGCGGGGCTTGTAGGAGGAGGATTTCCATGCAGTGTGCAGTTGCTTGGAATTATTTTTTAATCAAGCTGTTTGTGTATTTCATCAAGTTCCTTACGCAGTTCTTTCTTCATTTTTTTAAGCTCTTCCTTGAGCTCTTTTACTTCATCATGGAACTCATCTTTGTTGTGGCGGAACTTATATACATGTTTTTTAGCATCTTTAGAATCATCACTCAGGTCAATCTCAATTCTCTTTACGTGCTTGCGCAACTCATCCAAATCATCAAGATCTTCAATTTCCTCAATTTCATCAAAGTCCTCAATTGCATCAATATCAAAATAAAATTCTAAATTGTCCCGGTCAAAATTTTTGTGATGATGATACCCGCCTGAATGACGCATACTCATAATATCAATATCTGAATCCTTAAAAAACTGATAACCATAATTGTCTTTTTCAGCTACACTAAATTTAAACTCAGTTGTCTTACCGTCGCGAATTACCTTAACAGCTATTTGATCTCCCTCTTCCATATCGCTAACAATCTTATGGACATCTTCACTTTCGATGATTTCCTCACTGTCCAATTCCACAATCACATCACCGGCTTTCAGTTCCGCCTTTTCAGCCGGTGAGTCCTTCACAACTGAAATTATTAGAGCGCCACTGCCGTCTTTTACTTCAAAGTAATTGCCAAGCTGCTCTGTCAGGTCGATAAGCCTTACTCCGATATATCCACAGGGCTCGTGTCCAAGAAATGCCATATCGTCATCATCATCATATACGACTTTGGCTTTCAAAAACTTGCGAGCTTTCGGTTCTTCTCCAAGTGTGGCTGTTACTTTCGTTTCCTTGTTGTCTCTGATAATCGTCAGTTCAACCTCATCTCCTTCATTGGTATCAATGAGAAGATCAATCAGGTCTTCGGAACCAGTGACTTTTTCACCGTTAAGAGCAATAATGATATCATCTTCCTCTATTCCCGCTTCTTCAGCAGGGGAATCATCAAGGACATTGTCAATGATTGCACCATACTTGACATTGAGCTCGAGGTCTTTCGCCAGATCATAATCAACCGACTCAGTTGTAACTCCAAGCCATCCTCGATCTGCTGAATGCCATGACTTTGAAATAGCTTGTCCGACTATGAGAGCTACCGCAAGAGTAGCTAAAGTCAATACAATAATGACTTTTTTCATAGATTTACATCTCCACTCATATTTTCTATCCATTTAATTGGTTATACGGAGCTTGCGGAAGTTAGTTTCATACATATTGAAAGAAAGCAAAGTAAAAAAAGACCCGGAAGAATAATTCCTCCGGGTCAGATAAAGTCTAATAACGAAATTTTATTCTGTAGCGGCTATGCTGTCAGCCGCCTCAAAATTGCGCGAGTGGAAAATTAACATCTCACGAAGCAAATCATAGATATACTGATCATTCGTGGCAGGATTGCCCTCATAGCCTGAATACTCAAAGACATTCTCCTGTTCTAATAACCCCTTACCTTCCAGAGTCTCGATCCAGGATCGTGTTTGATAGCCAAAAGTCCTGCTCTGTTCACTGGGATCTTGAGTGGTGGCAATCCATATCCCAACATCTTCCAGACAATTGTCGCCATAAGTGTCCAGCATATTCTCCAGATTGTTTGGCAGCCAAAGGCTATCCCAAATGGGTTCATACGGTTTACCTGCGCTGTCAAACGGCAGATGGAACTCGAAGTCATTCTCGTCAGTATTAACTATTTCAGTACAGAGAGTCACTGTGTCTTCAATTTGCCAACGCAGCGTATCAATGATTGTGTCAACAACCCATTCTCCTTCTACAGATGAAGTGTCAAACAATGTATCAATCATTGGAATTGGTGTCTTCGGAGGAAAACCACGAGCTCCGAAAGGAATAACCAGCGTATCATGTGGAGAAAAAGCCAAAGCTCCACCGATAAACATTCTGGAATTGGGATAAATACTTAAACTATCAAACAAGTCGGTCCATGTAGTATCATTCACAGGGGTATAATTAAGCAAGCCTTGCTCGGCTAGCACGCTTTCGAACAAATTCTCGAAACCGCTTTCACCATCAGCGCCGTCGAAGTCCAATGGCCCATCCGCAACAGCAATTGAGGAAAATGCACCCGGGTGAAGTATGGCAGCGCGAAAAGCGCCATAGGAACCCTGGCCAATACCGCCGATACCTCTATATCTGGGGTCGTTCATATAGAACCCTTCACTGCTCTCATTGAGGTAATCAAGCAGGGTGTTACCGATAAGAGTGTCATAGTTACCAGACCCTCCGCCATTTCCTGCCCAGAAAAAACCACCAAAAGATCTGTGGTTTTTAAGAGTGACGATAGCCATAGGTACAATTTCATCTTTGGCTATCAGCTCATCCGCAATTTCTGAAAGTCCATGATTAAAGTAGTAGCTTTCTGTGCCATTCTGCGGTGGGAGTAGAATTACCAATGGCAATGGTTCTTGATCATAGGTTCTATTGGGAATATACGCATCCATATATATCATTTGCTGAGGATTCCCAATTTGCACCATCATTTCATTATAGAAGCTATGGTCATGCCTCCCAGGAGCTGGCGGCAGATTTGTAGTTGACTGTTGTATATTAGCTCCACGATCAGAACAGGCCAATGATACAACAAAGGCCAGAGCCACAAAGACTGCCATAATTTTTATTATATTATGCATCTCTGACCTCCTTAAAACCTGTAATTAAATGACAGGATGGTTTCATAAGTAGCAGCTTTATATTCAGCCGGAAATCGCTGAGCTGCCGTTCCGGCATCAAGCCCCGCAAATCCGTCTATAGTCATATCCGGCTGCGATTGATAGCTGGTCGTTAGACCTAAATCCCAGCGATCTATATGTGTAATGCAACCAAGGCTAAAGCCAAGTTTGTCCCCTGTATCGATAAACTGTGGTGTAAACTGATCTGCATTACGCGCCGGTGATTGATCAATTGAAACACCACCTAACAATGTGAGATAGTCCGCATAGTCATAGGCCGTACCAAGGATGAACTTGCTGGTGTTATCCCACTCAACAGGAGCGGAAACATCAGCAGTAAAGAATTCCCTTGCAAATACGGAAGTGTCGGCTGGGCCGCGAGGAAGAACATGGTCAGTATATGTAAACTCCAAACCTTCATATTGAGACCAAAGAGTATATTCAACATCAACTGTTACTGTTAGTTTCTCGCTGGCCTTGTAAGCCATTCCCAATCCGATTGAAGGCGGAAGATCGAGTTTTGCTTCGAAGCTGGCTTGATGAGTCACTGTTTGTCCTGAAAGAAACAAATATTCAACAGTGCCTTGGTAAACATCCGGTAGTTGATTATAAAGTGTGGAGTTTTCAGGCATATAGAAACGATTCTCCACATTTCCAGTAACAGTAACTGGAAACGGTAAAGCAATGGTAGCTCCGATGTCAACTTTTTCTGATTTTTTCCAAAGCATACCAGCTCGGAGACCAAATCCATACCCAAAACCATCGTTGTGACTCCACTGTGGAATACGATCATAAGGACGGTCGGCAAAATTTTCATAGATGGGATCATCTGAAGATGAAATTGGGTTTTCCCTGAAGAAAATGTTGGTATAGAGCAAATCTGCCCGTAATAACTGCAGGCCTATCCCCAAAGAAAGTTCGTCTTCAATAAACTCGCGCGCAGCTGTTAACTGAAATGCTACTACATCAAGGTTATTACGAAATTGATCACCCGGCAAACCAACATTTCTGTTGTAAGCGGGCAGCGGATCGAACATTTCCCATGTTACATTGTAATCAAATGGCTGGTAAGCACTCAGACCAAACACCGTTTCCCCCCAAACCGGAAGCCGCACAATAAAACCAGCGGATGGATTTGAGAGTATTTCATGAGCGTTGTAATTGGTCCTGTCATTAAACATACCAGTTTCATACACGCCATCCCAGCGATAGTCTGGAGTTATCTCATTTCTGTAGTGCACAAGAGCGAGATTAGCTCCAAGCTGGTTGTCCCATACATTTGCATACCCTGCCGGATTGTAATATGCGGCTGTCCAATCGTTAGCCACAGCCCGGAAGGCTCCTCCCATTCCTCGTGCTTTGGCGCCCACTCCGGAGTTCTCAAATCCACTGGCTTGAAGCCCTGATATGAGAAAAACCAAAACGGCAAATACCATAGCAGAGAATCTAACTATTCTCATTCTGATCTCCATACTTATAGACAACTCAAGAATTCTCTTTTCATTATTTTTAACATCTCTAACTTACAGTTCTAAATCACATTCCTTTCGCTCATACTATGATCAAGAAATTGACTGCCACTTCAACAAGACAACTGTCAATTCAAATCCACAGACAGAAAGTTAAATTATGTTATGCTTCTATGTTTGTCAAGAGATAAGCCTTTTTTTTAAGACCTTAGCCTGAAATTAACTATTAACATATTTTCACATTTTTATCTTAGCTCGCATACATTTTTGACGATTAGAAAGGCTCAACTGTCAAATGAAAACCAAGATTTATCAGAAAAATCACAGGCTGAGTTACAGCCCGTGGATATTATGTCTTGAAAATGTGCTAAATATCCAAATAAAATCCCCTTATATCAGTTTAAGATAGGGTCTACTGAATAAAGTATAAGTTCTTTGTTCATAAATAGATAAGCATGTTTTGTATTGTTTCAAGTGAGAGGGTTTTGTTATAAATAGCTTCCCGATTTCATCGGGACACTTGATAAACATTCTACACGCCACGGCGCACTTTCAGCT